>DATJLK010000014.1:0-5931 GCA_035509615.1 Allostellaceae bacterium
GTCTCGATAAAGGTCGAGCGCTGCGGTCGGCGCCGGCCGAGTTCTTCCATCGCCCCCAGCAGACAGAACCAGTTCAACACCTCGTGCTGGCCGCTGTCCTCGATCTGGTCGGTCGTATAACGGTGCCAGGTCGCGTAGTCACCCTGCTCCAATGCCTCATAGAGCAGGCGGTCGGCAGGCACGTCGGGCCATAGCTGCCAGTTCTTTTCGGTCAAAAACGAATGCGACCAGCTTGATGATGCAACGATCGCGGTGCGCCACGGACTTTTCGCCATGACCCGCGCGACGGCTGCGCCCACCTGCATGCACCGCGCCGGATTGGGCGAGGGCGGATCGAGGTTGCGGATGTCGTTGCGCATCGCCAATGGCAGCCGCAACCCGCGCGCGGCGTTGACCCGGCGCCCATAGCAATTGACCGAGACCGGGATCAGCGGGTAGTCGAAGCCGCGGCGGTCGTCATCGAGCAGCAGGATCGTGTTTTCGAAGGCATGGCCGAGCGTGTGATGCAGCGGCTTGTAGGCATAAGCGACATCGATCCCGGCCTCGATCAGCCCGGTTGCGAGATATTTGCCGGCCGCGCGGTGACCCTTCAGGTGAAAGACCTTGTCGGCCGGTTCGCCCCACGGGTTGTCCGCGGTGCGGCGATGGGCCCACGGCTGGATATCGCGGTCCTGATAAGCGAGCACCGCAAAGGGCGGAACGATGTCCTCCTTGAAGTTCTCGTACTGATCGTCGCCGAACATGATCACGATTTCCGGCTTGAAATCGTCGAGCGCTCGCCGCGCCTCGGCGAAATGCCGGCGATAGACCTCGCGCGCCCGACCCGCCGCGGCAGCGCCCCAGTCATCGCCCAGCTCTTGGCGGAGTTCCGCCGGCCAGTTCACCGGATCCTTGCAGGCCTCGGGCATATCCGGGTCGGCGAGGGCGGTCCGCATCATAAAGGTCCAGTCTTCGTTCCGCCGTAGCATCAGCGGCCGATGCGTGCACCCCAATCCGAGAATTTCGGCCATATCTTTCCTCCCTTTGCTTTATTCAGCCGAGGTTCAAACCCGGCGCTTGACATCGGCGCGCGCCTTGCCGCGTGGTTTCCCGCAGCACCCGAGCGGCGCGACCCACCCCTCGGCAGCGATGCCCGCGCCCCAGGACCGGCCGGTCCGCCCAATTTCCCGGGCGCGCTTCGCCGGAATGACCGAAGCAACTGACCTGATCGAGCGGTCACCCGCGCTTTTCGAGCGGGACATAATGGCGTTCGTCAGGCCCCATGAACAGCTGGCGCGGGCGCATCAACTTTGCGTCGGTGTCCTCGAGCATCTCGGTCCATTGCGCCACCCAGCCGACAGTGCGCGCGATCGCGAACAATGCCGTGAACATCGAGGTCGGAAAGCCGATCGCCTTCAGGATGATGCCCGAATAGAAATCGACGTTCGGATACAACCTGCGTGAAATAAAATAGTCGTCGTTCAGCGAGATCTTTTCGAGTTCCATCGCCAGATCGAGCATCGGGTCATCCTTGATGCCCAGCTCGGCCAGCACCTCATGGCAGCTGTCGCGCAGCACGCGGGCGCGGGGATCGTAATTTTTATAGACGCGATGGCCAAAGCCATACTGAATTTCGTGCAGATTCTCGTCCTTGCTTTTGACATGCTTAAGAAAGTCGGCGATGTTCTTCTTGTCGCCGATGCGCTCGAGCATCTTCAACACCGCCTCGTTGGCGCCGCCATGCGCCGGCCCCCACAGCGAGGCGATGCCGGCGGCGATGCAGGCAAACGGATTGGCGCCGCTCGACCCAGCGTTGCGCACGGTTGCGGTTGACGCGTTCTGTTCATGATCCTGGTGAAGGATAAAGATGCGATCGAGCGCCCGCGCCACGACCGGGTTGACCTTGTATTCCTCGCACGGTACGGCAAATGTCATATGCAGAAAATTTTCAGTATAGCCGAGCGAATTCTGTGGATAAATGAACGGCTGGCCATGCGCATATTTATATGCCATGGCCGCGATTGTCGGCATCTTGGCGATCAGGCGATGTGTCGCGACCATTCTTTGATAGGGGTCGTGGATGTCGGTCGAATCGTGATAAAATGCCGACAACGCTCCGACCACCCCACACATGACAGCCATCGGATGCGCGTCGCGGCGGAAGCCGTGAAAAAAGCTCGAGAGCTGCTCGTGCACCATCGTGTGATGGGTGATGTCTTTAACGAACTGCGCCTTTTCCTTGGCGCTCGGCAATTCGCCGTTCAGCAGCAGGTAGGCGACTTCGAGAAAATCGCTGTGCTCCGCCAGCTCCTCGATCGGATAGCCGCGGTACATCAAGATCCCTTCGTCGCCATCGATATAGGTGATGCTCGACCGGCAGGCGGCGGTCGCCATGAACCCCGGATCGTAGGTGAAACAGCCGGTCTCCGCATAAAGCTTGCGGATGTCGACGACCCGCGGCCCGATCGTCCCGTGCAGGACGGGCAATTCGACCGAGTTGCCGGTTTCATTGTCGGTAAGCGTCATCGTTCCGGTCGAAAGATTGTTCCCGGCCATTGCTGCACCTCACTCTGCCAAGCTGCGGGTCACACCCGTGTTTCGACAAGAAAATAGACACCGCGGAGCGGCTTGGCAAACCGTTCGCAGGTGCGAAACGAGTGGTCGGAGATGGCCAGCGGTGTTCAGCCGCCGCCAGCGGCGGCGTCAGCGATCCGCCCCAGGCTCTCTTCGCGGCCCAATACCTCCATGACAAAAAAGATGCCGGGCGAGGCCGCCGAACCGGTCAACGCCGCGCGCAGCGGCTGCGCGATCGCACCAAGCGGCACATCATCCATATCGGCAAAAGCGCGCACCCGTTCTTCGAGTGCCGCCGCCCGCCACTCGCCATGCCCCAGCACCGGACCGATCTCGCCGAGCAGCCGGCGCGCCTCGGGACTGAGCAGCCGCGCTGCCTTCGCATCGGGGGTGATCGGGCGCCGCGCCACCAGAAACCGCGCATTGGCGGCGAGCTCGACCAGGGTTTTCGGACGGAGTTTAAGCTCGGGCATCGCGTGGCGCAGCCGGTCGCGATCGGTGTCGTTGAGCGGATGGCCGAGCGTCTTTTCGAGCTGTTGCGCGGCGAGGGCGACGAGCCGGTCGTCATCGGTCTGGCGGATGTAATGACCGTTCAGATTGCCGAGCTTGGCAAAATCAAAGCGCGCCGGGGCCCGGCCAATCGAATCGAGGCCAAACCAGCGTACCGCGTCTTCGGTCGAGATGATCTCGTCATCGCCATGGCTCCAGCCGAGCCGCAGCAGGTAATTGCGCAACGCCTCGGGCAGGTAGCCCATCTCGCGATAGGCGTCGACGCCGAGCGCGCCGTGCCGCTTTGACAATTTGGCGCCATCGGGTCCGTGGATCAGCGGCACATGCGCGAATTCGGGGACCGGCCAATCGAGCGCCCGATAGATCTGGGTCTGGCGAAAGGCGTTGTTCAGATGATCGTCGCCGCGGATCACATGAGTGACGCCCATGTCGTGATCGTCGACCACGACCGAGAGATTGTAGGTCGGCGTGCCGTCGCCGCGCAGGATGATCAGGTCGTCGAGTTCGGCATTGGCGACCGTGACCTCGCCCTGCACCCGGTCATGGATCGTCGTCGCGCCGTGCTGCGGCGCCTTGAGGCGGATCGCCGGCGCCACATCGGGCGGGGCCTCGGCCGGGTCGCGGTCGCGCCAGGTGCCGTCGTAACGGACCGAGCGCTTTTCGGCGCGCGCCTTCTGGCGCATCGCCTCCAATTCGGCAGGGGTGCAGTAGCAATAATAAGCGCGGCCCGTGGCGAGCAATTGCCGCGCCGCCTCGGCATGGCGTCCGGCGCGGGCGAATTGGTGGACGATTTCGCCATCCCAGTCGAGACCGAGCCATGCGAGGCCGTCAATGATGGCCTGCGTCGCTGCGGGGGTCGAGCGCGCCCGATCGGTGTCCTCGATGCGCAGCCGGAAGACGCCGCCCTCGCCATATCGTTGGTGATGGTGGGCGAAGAGCCAGTTGAACAGCGCCGTGCGCGCCCCGCCGATGTGCAGAAACCCGGTCGGCGACGGCGCAAAGCGGACGGTGACGGTCATCCCCGAAGGATGGGGAAGTCGGCCGGCAATATCAACGGCGTCATGTCCATGGCCGGTCGGATTGCGGACGGTTGCAATATTCACGATCCGTTCTGGACTTTCGCGACGTCTGCGTGTATTAGAGCCCCGCTGAGCATCAGATTGCGGGAGCGATGACAATGCCTCTGACGACCGCTCGCGGCAAGGTGTCCGCGCGCTCGCCCGCGCCGGTGATGACGATCACCGAAAAGGGGTTGGTTCTCGGCGCCGCCGTGCTCGCGCCGACCCGCAATGTCGGGGGCGTCTCCGAAATCGTGGTGGAGGGCGCCGAGGAGCGCATCCCGGCGCTGCTCGCGATTGCTTACGGCGGCAGGGTCGGCGCCCGCGTGCTCGGCAATATTCGCCGTGCCTCTCGATATTGGCGCCATGGCGAGCAGACCCTGGCCGCGATCGAACTCGCATTGACCAGTCTGCCGCCACTGTCGCAGGGAGAACAGGCGTCGTCCCGCCTATCGCTCGGCGAGCGGCTGCTCGCGGAGGGCCTAAGCCCGCGTGAGTTGGTCGACGCCTGCGGCCTCGATCCCACCCTGCTCGACGTCGGCAAAGCCTATAATCCCGATCAGCCGCGCGTCCCCGCCGGCAACCCCGATGGCGGTCAGTGGACCGGCGACAACACCGCCGGTGAAGGCTCCGGCGCCTCCGTGCCGCGGACAGGCCAACCCACAATATTGGCCTAATACAAGGTCATAAAGGAACCGCCCAAGGATGCGAAGGTCGTCATACCCCCGGACGGAGTTCCGGTACGGGGCGGCGACCCGCCAACGCTGCTGATCGCACCTCCTCAAGCCGATTACCGTCAAGTGTACGCTGCCGGCTAGGCAATCGCGTCCTTGCCGCTTTCCGAGCAATATTCCCGCGCGCGCTGCGATTGCTCAGGGTGGAACCTATGACTTTCAACGGGATGTACCAGAACTGAAACTGTATCGCGCGTACATTCCTGCTGCCAATTACGCGGTCGGTGTATACATGGCTGGCGCTGGCTACTCACTATTTGACACGCTTTCTCTGGCGAAAATGTACGCCTTTGGACATTCGAGCAATTATAGTGCCCAGGATCGCGAGCATTGGATTCGGCGCGGCTGGAATGATGCCAATTCCGGTCGATGGAAGTAGTGCGCACGCAGAGATTTTTCAGCGCAGTCCCGCGCCGCTGGTGGAAATGCTCATTGCTGTGCGCCGTGCTAATTGGACTGGGCGTAGTAACCTTTCGCATTATCGATCTCGTCGAGTTTGGCCTCGTCGTGGGCCCGATCATCGGTGACAGCAATATTATGGAGGATGCAGTAGAGAATGGACGCTCTGATCAGGTAAAGGCGTTAACCGACGCCGCAGGTGGTCAGAAGGACCCCGACAATACGGAAATTCGACTCAAGCGCGCGCATCATTGGTTCTGGACCCCTCTGCTCACGGCCGACAGTTTTGGGATGCATGTGAAGTTGCAATGGCAAAATAACGACCTGGTCGAGGTTACGTTGGACTTCGGTTGCCTGATCTACATGATACACCCGGTCGAGCAAGTCGGCTCAATCCGTATTTCCTATCATTTCACAAATGGCGATGAGGCGCTCGCAAAGGCTGCCCCGATTGACCAATTGCAAAATGGCGACCGAACCGTTGGGATGGCATTTCGCCGCTGCCGGGAACGGCGGTCGCGGCCAATCGCGGATCTGACTTCAAGTCGACGGCTCCGGGGCGACGCGGGCGAACATTTCGCGCAGCTGGGTCTTCATGATCTTGCCGGTGGCGGTGTGCGGCATCTGATCGATGCAAACTACCGCATCGGGCAGCATCCATTTCGGGAATTGCCGGG
>DATJLK010000015.1:0-17788 GCA_035509615.1 Allostellaceae bacterium
ATCAGAAACCGGATCGCCTTGACCGTCAGCCGCACCCAGGCGATGTCGGTGACGATCGCGATCCGCTCGCACCACGCCGCATTCTCAAAGCCGAGTTCGAGATCATCCCACCCCGACCCCGGAAACCGCGAGCCCAGCTCGGAATAGAGCCGAACCGTGTCGCGCCAGCGCAGCGATCGGGCGATCGCCGGCGCCAGCACCTCGCGGCACTCGTCCCGCGTTACCCGGCCCTTGACCGAAATGCCGACCACGTTGCGCGGCAGGTCGTCGATCAAATCGATCATCGGCGTTTCTCCGGAATGAGAGATGTCCGGCCGGTCTGCGCGGCACCGCGCAACGGGCACGGGGGTGTGTGCCGCACCGCGGATGGCCGGGCTCGTCCCTTGGGCCAAAACCCACGGAACAAACCCGGCCATAACAGTTCAATGTCCGATCGCAGCCCGGAAGAGCATTGGGTCCGATGGCTGCTAGAACGCCACGCGGAATTTGTAGATCAGCACGTTTTCGTTGCCGGTCAGGTTGGCAACAACAACGCGCTTGCCATACATGTATTCGACACCGGTGGTGATGAACGCGACCGGGTTCCACACCAGGTTGACAAAGGCGTTCCACAGCCGCTTGTTGATCGCTTGTGCCTGGCTTGGGCCGATTAGCTGCGAGTTGACTTCCTGGCCTGCGTAGCCGGCAGCAACCGTCGTACGCAGATTTGGCAGCCACCAATGCTCATAGCCGCCATGTATGCTAAGGCCCGTGATCTCATTGACAAGGATGTTTGACGCTGCGTACTGACCGGTGCAGGTCGCGGTCGGAGTTGCGCAGGCAGTCGTTACCGTGAAGTTGGTCGCCAACGGGTATAAGGTCTTCTCGCCACCGCTGGCATAGTTGCCGATCCCGGTACCGATGACGAAGCTTGCCAGGAAATCGTCCTTGTCGAAGCCCCACCACCCGGGATGCACGTCGCCGGCGATATGGCCGCCATAACCAACGAACTTCTGGTCGATAAAACGACCGTCCTGGATCTGGTAGAAGCGTGTGAGGCCGGCGACATCGACATGCCCCCAAGGCTGAGCCCAGTAAGAGGCAAAGGTCAGGCTCGGGGCCTTGGCGACCGTCGGGTTGGCCACCGTCGTGGTTGAGGTAATCGTCGAGGTGCCGTTGGTACCGGTGCACGGGACGCCATTGCAGATCAGTACGGCAGCCGATTCACCATTCGGTGTGGAGGTGCTGCCGTCGATCCCGTCCTGCGACCAGTCGCTCGACTGAACGCCACCAGGCGTGATCACCGTTGTCCATGGATTTTCCGCCGAGACCGAGAACGCGCTGCCATAGGGACCGGGGATCGTGTAACGCACCTGCGGGATGCGCTGACCGCCGGTCGAGCCCATCACGTTACCGAATTCCAGCGATTCGGTATCGGCATCAGCATCGGAGAAGTTCGACAGCGCCTGACCGGCAAGGAAACCGCCCAAGGTGCCATAGGCAAATCTGAGACGGGTCAAAATGCTATTGCCGCCGCCTTGCGCCAGCGTCTGACAGCTGTAGTTGTCGCATCCGGCCCAGTCGAAGGCGAAGAACGTCCGCGCCTCGCCCCAGGCAGTCGGCGTACGGGTCTCGATGTCGATACGCGACTGTTGCGGGCTGAATTCAAGGATACCGTTGTTGCGCGGCGGCGCCCGGTTCAGCGAGGGCGCCACAAAGCCTGCGCCGGGGACCACGCCGCCGGACAGTGGCAATGATTCGAGCGCCCCGTTTTGGCCGGAGTTCGAACCGTAGTTGCTGCCATTGATGTTGCCGCCGCCGTTGAGGAACTCAAGCGCGGTAAAGTCGACAAAGCCACCGATGCGGATCGAGGTGTCGGTGCCGGGGATCAGAAACGACCGCGGGAAGCTGCCGCCGAGCGACGGAGTACCCGGTGCGGGCGCCATTCCCGTGATGCCGATCGCCGAACCGCCACCGGCGCCGCCGGTCAGCGGCGCCGGTGGTCCGCTCACTCCGGCTTGGGCCTGAGCCTGGGCCAACTGGTCGATCCGCGCCTGTAGAAGTTGCTGGTTGGCCCGCAGATCTGCAAGTTCGTCGGCCTGCGCGGCCGGAAGGCCTGTCTGCAACGCGATAACGGCCGTCAAGCCGCCGATCGCCGCCAGACTGGCGATGCTCTGCGCTTTCGTCATCTTTCGCCGCTCCCCCGATGACCGATTCCTAAATCATAGGTTGATCATCTTTGCCGAGGTGGCCCACCTGCACTATCCATCGTTAGGTGGAATTAAGGTTTAATACCCGTGGCACAGGACCTAGTTCGTTAGCGTCAAACGATTTAAATCCTAACTAATGGTCAATTCCCTTCATTTGGCCGAATTAGGCCGAAATTCAGAAGGTTGAGCTGGCAATCGAAAGGTCTAAATCTAGCGGTCGATGCCGGCCCGGGCCGGTGATCGCGCAAGGCGATCATCAACCGCACTCAAAGCGGCACAGCCTGTAGCTCTTATGCGTACCAAGAGGATCGCGGCCCCAGAGGATCGCGGCCCGGCCGGTGGAGGTGACCCGCGGGCCAACGCAAAACGCGAGAGCGCATCAGCATAGACCGCCGACCCAGCGTCGCGCGCCGGTGCCGATTCTGACCCAGCGTCGCGCGCCGGCGCCGATTCTATTGCGGACGAGCGAGTCCCGAGGAGGCGAATGGCGCGCGGCGAAACTGCGCCAGCGCCGCGCCCACATCTCCGACGACACCCGCCCAATCTCCGGGCTGTTTCTGCCGGAACAATCGCGCAGTTGGATACCAAGGGCTGTCGTCGCGGCGCCGCAGCCAGCGCCAGTCGCAATTGTAGGGCAACAACACCCAGGTCGGACGCCCGAGTGCACCCGCAAGATGCGCGACAGAAGTATCGATGGTTATGACCAGATCCAACTGAGAGACCGCGGCGGCTGTTGCCGCGAAATCCACGAGCCAGGGCGACAGATCGGTGATCGCCAACCCCTCAAGCAAATTTATATCGCGCGAATGCTCGCCAACCTGAAGGCTGAACCAGTTTACGCCGGGCGCTTGCAACAGCGGTTGCAGAAACCGCAGATCGATCGGACGGCGGTCGACCACTCCGACCAGGCTGCCGCTCCACACGATGCCGGCGTTGAGCCCGGATAGGCCCGCGACGCGCTCGGTCCATGCGGCCGACACCTCCACCGGGACGCTCAGATAGGGGACTGCATCAGGGATCGTCGCGAGACGGGTCTTGAAGATTCGCGGCAGGCTGAGCAACGGACAATGGCAGTCGAATTCCGGCAGCTGATCCCCGGCGGCAACGACGCGGGGCAGGCCGGCTACGGTGCCGACGAGGCTGACCAATGGCCTTGGCACTTCCAGCACGATTCGGCCGCCGCGTTCGGCAACGAGCGGGACATAGCGTACAAACTGGAGGGTATCACCAAATCCCTGCTCGGCGTGGATCAGGATGGTCCGTTCGGCGAGAGCCTCGCCCGACCACAACGGCCGGTCGAAATTGCGGTCATAACGGGCGACCGCAAACCGCCACTCGTATTCCTGCCACCCTGCTTCGAAATTTCCGGTCACGAGCAGGGCGTGCGCGCGGTTGAAATGCGCCTCGGCATAATCGGGCCGGAGCCTCAGCGCTCGCTCGTAACAGTCAAGCGCCTCGGCATACCGGTCCTGGCGTTCAAGCGCGATCCCGAGATTGTTGTAGGTTTCGGCGCGGTCGGGTTGTACCGCCAGTGCCCGCCGGTAATGCGAGCTTGCCTCCACCGGCCGGCTGAGTTCGACAAGCGCCACTCCGAGATTGATGTGCGTCTCGGCGTTATCGGGCGCGCACGCCAATGCCCGCTCGTAATGGATCACAGCGTCCTGCACCCGCCCCATTTCACGCAGCACCAAACCCAGCCCGATGTGGCTCTCGATGCGATCGGGCTTGAGAGCGAGCGCGCGGTTGTAACTGGTTCGCGCTTCCTCCAGCTGACCGTTTTCCCGCAAAGCCCCAGCCAGATTGTCGAGAACGTCCACCGCATCCGGCCGCAACGCCAGCGCGTGGCGATAGCACAGGATGGCTTCGTCCAGCCGGCCGAGATCCTGCAGCGCGCTCCCGAGGTTGTTGTGGAGTTCGATCGCATCCGGGCGCAGCCGCAGCGCGCGCTCGAAATGGCCGACCGCCTGCTCGATATGGCCGAGTTCGTGGCAGGTATTGCCCAGGTTGTAGAGTGTATCGACCGAGTTCGGCGCCAAGGCCAGCGCCCGCTCGTAACAGGTCAGGGCCTCCGCCTTGCGATCGCACTCCCCGAGGATATTGCCGAGATTGTGGTGAAAGGCCGGGTCTCTGCGGTTGTGCGCAATCGCCGCACGAAGGTGCTCGATCGCAACCTCGATGTGGCCTTGTTGGTGTTCGATCAGCCCGAGCAGGTGAAGGGTTTGCGCATGGCCGGGTTCGATGGACAGGATCAGCCGACAGTTCCGCTCCGCCTCGGCAGTTCGACCGGCACGCTGATGCGCAAAGGCGGCGCCAAGCCATCGGTCAACCGTGGTTGGCGGGTCGTGGGTGTCATGCCCGCGAACACCCGATCGGCCCTGCGCGCGGCGCTGCTTTCGGTTCATCGGTACTTGATAGCGCAACCGCTTGATACATATCCACGCAGGTCGCGAGGGCCGCGGAACTCCGCCAGCCGCGCCGCACCGTCACTGTGCGGTGCCGCAAAGCACAGCGCAACAAGAGGTAGCAATGGCCTCGGGTCGCCTTCTACTGCTGCGAAATTGGCTCAAATCAGCAACTCTGCTGATTGCGCTTCTTGGGACCGCCTGCGCCGGAATGCCATCGGCCGCCTCCACACCGATCCCGCCGGGCCAGGCGCGGATCTGGTTCTACCGGGTCTGGGACCCTTCTGAAAGCCTCAACCTGACCAATATCGATGTCAACGGCGTCTATTTCGGGTCGGTCGCCAGCGGCGGCGCGTTTTATCGCGATGTCCCCGCCGGGATTTATCACATCGCGCCGCAGAACCGGTACCGCGACTTCGACCAAGACACGAATGTCGCAGTGGTCCCCGGCCAGCAGGTCTATATTAAGATCCTTGATCTATCGAGTTGGGCCAACGCGGTCAGCGGCGGCTCCTGGCAACTGCATCGCGACGCGTGGTATGCTCGGTTGATCCCGCCGCAGGTCGCGCAGACCGAGATCGCCAACCCCTTTCTCGTGCCGCGTCCATCGGCGTGACCGCTTCCGGGTTATTGAGGGCCAAACGCAGTTTCGTGCTTATCCTGCATGATTTCCGTATTCGCGCATGAATTCCGCGACCTGGCTGCGCCGCTGGACGTTCAGCTTGCCCAATAGATTATGGACATGCGATTTCGTCGTCGCCAGGCTGATATTCAGCTGGCGGGCAATTTCCTTGTCGCTGAGGCCGCTTCTGATCAACTCGGCGGCTTCGCGCTCGCGTTTGGTGAGCGCCAGGATCGGCGTGCTTGCGTCGCGATTCGGGCGCCTCCTCGCTGCGAGGGCAATGCGACGCAACAGCCCGGTCACGATCCGGCCGGAGGAAATCTGCTCGCCGTTATGGATGTCGATCATCAGCCGGACAAAGTCGGCGAGTGCCGCGGTTCGCGGAATGTAGCCGATCACCCCCGCTTCCGCCCATGCGATGATGTCCTCTTCGGTTTCCCTGACCGAGCACGCGATGATGCGCAGGTCGGGTGCTATGTCGAGCGCGCGCCGTACCGCCGCCGGTCCTTCGGGGATCCTGCCGTCAAGCAGTATGACGTCGGCCCGCACCGTCGATTTCAGCGCGATTGCCTCGGAAAGGCTGGAACACTGCCCCACGACCGACACCAGTGGATCGCGTGCAAGGATTTCCGCCAGACTTTCGCGGGTGAAGCGCACGGCCCACACCACCGCGATATGCATGACTTGATCGCCACGAAACTCGGCGATCGCCTGGTCCGGCGCGACGTTCGCCTCCACAGCTCCCTCCCCTCCACGCAATACTTATGCGTGTGCCCGAACCGGTTGGTTCCCGGCAGGCTTATAACGACTCCCTGTGTCCCGGATCGGTCGCCCAACTCTTTGGCGAGCGTTCCAACCCGTTGGCGGTCGGCGACTCGGGCTCCGCCGACTAACCTAATTATGTGAGTGCCCGTGACCGTCTCTATCGAACGAACGGTATTACGACGATCCGCTACTTGTCTAGAGCGATGTTAAGACAACTGAAATTATGTGGAACGACGTACAACCCGCGATTAAGCGGGAAGCCTCGGTCCGGCGAGGAGGCGTGACGAACCAGGGCCTGGGGCCATCAGGTCCCACCGACCCGCCGGCCGGGCAGCGCGCCCGGCTGGAGAGCGCGCGGATTGTCGCCAAACCGAGGGACGCAGCCATGGGCGGCGTCGCCGGCCCGTTGGTTGCCATCGCAGCTGCCCGGATCCATCGGCGCAATTACGACGTCAAGACATTTGGCGTCGGTTCGTTGATACTGGGTTCTATGACAACGCGGCAAGAGATGCGGCGGCGTAGTCCATTTTATGTCTAGTTGATGTCAGTCGAACGTCAAGTCTGCGAGGCGATCAAACGGTGGTCCGAAGTTCGCAGTTGGTTGACGGCTCTCCGAGCGCCAGCCAAGCCTCGATTGCCTCCAGGCCGATCTTACAAACCGATACGTGTATTTACATATCGACACATTGCTTTAAATAAAGCATCATGACGGTCGGCTAAAACTTTAGCCGATGTGAAGTGCGGGCGTTGGGTGCCGCGTTCGGGGGCAAGGCGCGGGGCCAAGGGGGCGGTGTTAGATCGTGACTTGGCTCATGCGAGCAATCCGGCCGACGGCTGCCGGAACATCGGTGCTGGCGCGGATGCGGGTCGTGCGGCTCGGTCGGATCGCCGCTGCCGTGACAACGCTCGCCTGCAGCGGCTGCATGGTGGGGCCCGATTACCGATCCCCCGCGGTTACCGTCGCCAACCACTACCTCGAAGCCAACCAGCCTTCGGTCGACACCAGGAGGCAAGAATACGAGACCTGGTGGCGGGTGTTTAACGACCCGGTGCTCGACCGCCTGATCGACCTCGCCTATGACCAGAACCTGACCCTCGTTGCCGCGGGGTCTCGGGTGTTGCAGGCGCGGGCCGAATTGGGCGTGGCGATCGGCGAGTTTTATCCGCAGACGCAGCATGGGACCGGCTCGCTGACCTATTACCGGGAGAGCCACGCCGATCCGACGGTCCCGTCGCAAGCCGAATTAAGAAATTTCTGGCGCGACTCGCTGGGGCTGACGGTCGATTGGGAGGTCGATTTCTGGGGCAAATTTCGCCGCGCCATCCAATCGGCCGACGCCGCCTATCTCGGCTCGATCGCCGCCTATGACGACGCGCTGGTTACGCTGATCGGAGATGTGGCGACGACCTATATCGGCATCCGCACGCTGCAGACGCAGATCGCGATCGGCAACGACAACATCGTCAAACAGAAAAAAGCGCTCGCCATCGCCGAGGCGCGTTATCACGGCGGCACCGCCACCAAACTCGACGTCTATCAGGCCGAAAACGTCCTCGGCCAGACCGAGGCAAGCGTCGAGCAACTGACCGCGCAATTGAGCCAGGGAACAAACGCGCTCCTGGTATTGCTCGGCATGGCGCCGCAATCGCTCGACGCTTTGTTGCACGGGCCGCAGCCGATCCCGGTGCCGCCCGCCGATGTCGCCGTCGGCATTCCTGCCGACCTGCTTCGACGCCGACCCGACATCCGCGAGGCTGAACTGGCGGCGATGGCGCAAAGTGCCGAGGTCGGCATCACCGAGGCGAACCTCTACCCGGCGTTCAGCCTGCTCGGCAGTTTTGGAACGGTTGCCAGCGACATCAACGGCAACAAGCTCAGTCAAGTGTACCAGGGCAAGGGCATCACCTTTCTTTTTGGGCCGACCTTTACCTGGAACATCCTCAATTACGGCCAGATCACCAACCAGGTGCGCGTCCAGGACGCGAAACTGCAGGAATTGCTGGTCGATTACCAGAATTCCGTGTTGACCGCGCAGCAACAGGTCGAGGACGGTCTCGCCACCTTTCTGCAATCGCGCAAGGCGGTCGACGATCTGCGCGCCAGCGTCGCCGCCGCCAACGCAGCGCTGGGGCTCGCCATTTTGCAATATCAGCTGGGGACGCGCGATTTCACGACCGTGCTGACGGCGGAGCAGAACCTCTATACTGCCGAGACTGATCTCGCTACCGCCGAGGGCAATGTGTCGACCGGGCTCGCCGCGGTCTACAAGGCGCTGGGGGGAGGATGGCAGATACGCGACAACAACGAATTCGTGCCGACGCAAACCGTCGAAGAGATGCGCGCCCGCACCAATTGGGGCGGCCTGCTGCCGCCGCCCAACCAGCCGCCAAAACCGGCGCCGGGCCTGCCGGTACCCGCCAATGTCAGCGCCAAACCGCGATTGCCGGAATGGTGAGGGCGAGATGAGCCGGTTTCCGCGCCCCAGGGTGTTGGCAGCCGCCGCCGTCGCGTCGGCGGTCATCCTCGCCGCGCTCGGCATCACCCAGCCATGGACCCACTGGCCGTTGGCGCGCGCTACTGCCGCCGAACCGCGAATTCCGCCGCAGCGCGGCGGGCACAGCCTCGCCGAGCCGGCGCAATTGCCGGTGCCGAGCGCGGCGGCACCGGTGCCGGTGGTGCTGCCGCGATTGCAATCGGTGACCAATTACGTCGAGATCACCGGCAATGCGGCAGCGGTCAATGATGTCAAGCTGCTCGCCCGCGTCACCGGCTATCTCGAGGGAATTCACTACCAGGATGGGCAGTTTGCGAAAAAAGGCGACCTTTTGTTTACGATTCAAAAGGCCCCTTACGAACAGCAGCTCGAACAGGCGCGCGCCCAGCTGTTGACGGCGCAGGCGGCGCTGCTTTACGCCAAGACCGAATTTGCCCGGTACACCGCCCTCGTCAAAAAGGATGCCGCGACCCAGACCGAGGTCGACCATTGGAATTTCGAGCGGGCGAGTGCCGCGGCGCAAATAATGAGCGCCGAAGCCCAGATTTCGATTGACGAGGTGAATCTCGGCTACACCGAAGTGCGCGCTCCATTTGACGGCATTGTCGGCAAGCATCTGATCGATCCCGGCAACGTCGTCGGTGGCAACGGCCAGCAAGGGGCGCTGGCCGAAATCACCCAGCTCGATCCGATTTACGTCGTCGCCAATCTGAGCGAGCAGACGGTTCTCAAGATCCGGCAAAATCTTGGCCAACGCCGGCTGACCCTGGCCGATCTGCTAAAGATCCCGGTCGATGTCGGTCTGTCAGACGAGCAGGGCTTTCCGCATCGCGGCACGATCGAATATGTCGCCCCGCAACTCGATGCGGCGACCGGCACCCTGTTGGTGCGCGGCATCCTCCCCAACCCCGACCGTATTCTTTTACCCGGTTTTTTTGTGCGCATGCGCCTGCCGATGGGCAAGGTCGACCGCAACGCTCTGCTGGTTCCCCAGCGCGCGCTGCAGACCGATCAGGGCGGGACCTACCTGCTGGTCCTCAACGAAAACGATGTCGTGCAGCAGCGCTATGTGCAGCTCGGGCCAACGATCGGTGCGTTGCAGGTCGTGACCTCGGGTTTGCAGCCGGAGGACCGGGTCGTCGTCGGCGATTTATGGCGGGCGACGCCAGGGACTAAAGTGGTCCCGCAGCCAACCACGATCGAGGCTGCCGCCGGGACATCCGGTCCGGGATCCAGCCAATGATCTCGAAATTCTTTATCGAGCATCCGGTCCTCGCCAACGTCTTGGCGATCGTGCTGGTGCTGATCGGCGCGATCTGCGTCTTTCGCCTGCCAGTCGCCGAATACCCGAACATTGTACCCCCCACCGTGCAGGTGACCACGCGCTATCCCGGCGCCAGCGCCCAGACCGTCATCGATACCGTCGCGCTGCCGATCGAGCTACAGGTCAACGGTGTCCCGGGCATGATCTATATGGAGTCGACCAGCGCCTATGACGGCACCTATGTCCTGACGATAAGTTTCGACATCGGCAGCGATCCGAACATGGATCAGGTGCTGGTCCAGAACCGCGTACAGAACGCGATGGCGCAGCTGCCCCAGTCGGTGCAGTCGCAGGGCGTGTCGATCCGGGCGAGGTCCTCGTCGATCCTGGAGTTCGTAACGCTGGATTCGCCCGATAAGCGGTATGACGCCCTCTATATGTGGAATTACGCGACAATCAACCTGGTGAACGAACTGGCGCGCCTGCCGGGCGTCGGGAACGTCCAGGTGATGGGGGCGGGTGAATACTCGATGCGGCTCTGGCTGGATCCGCAGAAATTGTATTCCTTCGGCCTGGTGCCCGAGGATGTGATCAACGTCGTCCGGCAGCAGAGCCAGGAGGTCACGGCGGGGCAGGTCGGCATGCCGCCGGCGCCCAAAGACCAGGCCTTCCAGTATACGGTGGTGATCCCGCAGTCCCGGATGACCGATCCGGGCCAGTTCGCCGACATCATCGTCAAGGATCAGACCGCCCAGGGCGGCCGGCTCGTAAGGATCAAGGACGTTGGCAGCGTCGAACTGGGGGCGCAGACCTATTCCCAGGATTTCAAGCTCAGCGGCAAGCCGGCGGCCGGCATCGCCATCTTTCAAACGCCGGACGCCAACTCGCTGAAAGTCGCGGCTGAGGTCGCCGCCAAGATGGAGGCGCTTTCGCACCATTTCCCGCCGGGGCTGCATTACAGCATCCCATACGACACCACGGTCTTTATCCGCGCTTCGATCGATGACGTCTACACCACCTTGTGGCAGGCCGGGGTGCTGGTGCTGCTGGTCATTCTGGTGTTCCTGCAGAACTTCCGGGCGGTATTGGTGCCGGCAACGACGGTTCCGGTGACGATCATCGGCGCCTTCGCCGGCATGGCCGCACTCGGCTATACGGTCAATCTGTCCACCCTGTTTGCGCTGATCCTGGCGATTGGCATTGTTGTCGATGATGCGATCGTCATCGTCGAGGGCTGCTCGAAATATATCGAGCAGGGCCTGTCGGGGCACGATGCTGCGGTCCGGGCGATGGATGAGCTGTTCGCACCGATCATCGGGATCACTCTGGTTTTGATGGCGGTATTTCTGCCTTCGTCGTTTGTCCCAGGGTTGAGTGGCCAGATGTTCGCGCAGTTCGCGCTGGTGATCGCGGTGACGGCGCTGATCAGCGCGGTCAATGCCGCCACCTTGAAGCCGACGCAATGTGCGCTATGGCTGCGGCCGCCGGTGCCGGCGGCGCAGCGGAATGTTTTCGCCCGGTGGTTTGCGCGCGGCTTTGATGCCGTTTTTGGCGGCATGGAGCGAGTTTATACCGGGTTCATCGCCCGAATGGTTCGCGTCAGCGGTTTCATGGTGCTGATCGGCGTTTTGCTCGCGATTGTCGGCATCTGGGGCATCGCCCGGTTGCCGACTGCCTTCATCCCGAATGAAGACCAGGGCTATCTGATTATCGCCGCGCAATTGCCCGAAGGCGCGGCTCTCGGACGCAGCACCGCAGCACTCGATTTCGCCACCAAGGTCGCGCTTGACACCCCGGGCGTCGACAAGGTCATCGCGATCTCGGGGACCTCGGTGCTCGATAACAACGCTGATCTTGCCAATGCCGGCGTCAGCTATGTCGTACTCAAACCCTGGGACGAGCGGAGCAAGGCCGCGGGGACGGACATCCTATCGATTGCCGAGCACCTGCAGACCCGGCTTAACGCGGCGCCCGACGGCAGGCTCTTTGTAGTGGCGCCACCACCGATCCAAGGCATCGGTAACGCCGGCGGTTTCCAAATGCAGCTCG
Source organism: Allostellaceae bacterium (assembly GCA_035509615.1). Taxonomy (GTDB): domain Bacteria; phylum Pseudomonadota; class Alphaproteobacteria; order ATCC43930; family CGMCC-115725; genus AP-15. Next base: position 11,787 of record DATJLK010000015.1, read on the forward strand.
AGACGTTGGGCGGCAGCTTCAACTACCAAAAGCTGAACGAGGTGGCCCAACAAATCATTAAAGACGCCAGCGCCGATCCACAGCTGCAACACGTCTTGACAACCTTCCGCCCCGGCGCGCCGCAGGTCGTGGTGACCGTCGATCGAGCCCGGGCGGAAACTTTGCGCGTCTCGGTCGGGGATGTGTTCAAGGTGCTATCGTCTTACCTGGGATCGACCTACGTCAACCAGTTCAACAAATTCGGTCAATTGTTCCAGGTTTATGTCCAGGCCGATTCGAAATATCGGCTGAAGCCTGACGATCTGTTGAACCTCTATGTCAAGAGCCAGGACAACCAGATGGTGCCGATCGGCGCGATCGCCCATCTCAGTTCCGTCGTGGCGCCGTCATTGATCACGCTCTACAATCTCTACCCCTCCGCGACGATCATCGGCGGTCCCGCTCGCGGCGTCAGTTCCGGCCAAGCGCTGACCGCGATGGAGGGCATCGCGAAAAAGACCTTGCCTGCCGATGTCGGCTATCAATGGACAACGATGGCCTATCAGGAAAAACTGACCGGAAATCAGCTCTATTATTTGTTTGGCTTGTCGGTTTTACTGGTTTATCTGTGCCTTGCTGGCCAATACGAGAGCTGGGTCTTGCCGCTGGCGGTATTGTCGGCGGTGCCGTTGGCGTTGTTGGGGCCGGTTATCGCCCTGACCAGCCTTGGCGTCGCCAACAATCTTTACACCCAGATCGGCCTCATTCTGATGATCGCGCTGTCCGCCAAAAACGGCATTTTGATCGTCGAAATGGCGCGCGAGGGGCGCATGGTCCGGGGTCTATCGATCCGCGAAGCGGCGGTCGAAGCATCGCGTTCACGGTTCCGGCCGATTCTGATGACCTCGTTCGCGTTTGGTCTGGGCGTTGTACCCTTGGTCCTCGCCACCGGGGCTGGGGCCAACGGCCGGATCTCGCTGGGTCTCAGCGTCTTCAGCGGCATCATCGCCTCGACCTGCCTCGCGGTGTTGTTTGTCCCGTCATTCTTTACGGTGTTGCAGCGCTTCGATGAGTCGCGAAGGACGCGGAAGCAGCCGAAAGTGCTCGAACCGGTCGGCACCGGAACCGCGGAGTAGCCGAAGCCGAGGCCGGCGGACCAGCCCGTAGCGGCTCAACGCTGTGGTCTGAGCAACCGGTCTCTCGTCATGCCGACGGCCGCTTCACGCGGTCTCGGGCGAGAGCTGTTGCGCGTTGCGCCATTCAACTGCCGTGGTGGCTGGTGTCATTCCACAGCCGGATCACCGGCTCGGTCAAGTCGTGCTCGTAGCCCAGGATGCTGAGGCTTGCGGTATTCAGCACGACATAGCGCCCATCCTGCGCCGGCAGACCGAGCCAGCGCGCAGCGAGCACCCGGGATATGTGCGCGCTCGAGATCACCAGCACATTACCGGCCATCGCTCGGATGCGAGCGACGACACGATCGGCACGGGCGCCGATCTGCTCGGGTGCTTCGCCGCCGGGCGCACCATCGCGGAACAATTGCCAGTCAGGGCGTTCGATCAGGATGTCGGCGGTGCGGCGTCCTTCATAGGCGCCGTAATCCCACTCGGCCAGGTCGGGATCGACTTCTGCGTTGGCGCCAAAACCGGCGAGTTGGCAGGTCCGCACCGCGCGCTGCGACGGGCTGGTGAGCACCTTGGCAAACACCTGCCCGCGCAGGCGCTCACCGAGTGCGCGGCCTTGACGTTCGCCGTTTTCGGTCAGCGGCAGATCGGTGCGGCCGGTATGCTGGCCCGAAAGGCTCCACGCCGTCTCGCCATGACGCCCGAGAAAAAGCAGGGGAAACGGATCGGTCATGATTTGCTCCTGTCGAGGACCTCGTCGGATCTGCGACTCAGAACGGGCATGTCAACACCGGATTTGCGCCGGCGCCAGACCCGTCCGGCTTCGATGAATTGCCAGACACCAAGAGCCGGCAACCCTATCGCCAGATCACGCGCGCGCTTTACCAGCGACACCACGAGCGCCGTTTCCGGCGCAAGGCCGAACCCGGCGCCAATCAGAACATAGGCGCCCTCCTGCAATCCAACCGCGTTCGGAATGACGACAGCGAAGGTGCGAACCGCGTAGAGCAGGCTTTCCAACACGAGCACGGTCTTGAACGGAAGCTGGTTCCCGAGCAGCTGCAACGCAACCCAGGCCTCGAGCGTCGCCGCAATCCAGCAGAACAGATGCAGGTAGAAACCGACCCACAATCTTTGTCTGCGCTGATAGCCACGCCGCAGGGCATCGGCCAACGCCGCCGTACCCGCCGCCGTCCGCTCCGCCCAGCCACGCCCAAGTACGCGGGCAATCCGATCAACCAGGTTGAGCCCGCGACGTTGCGCCGCGACAAATCCGACCGCGGCCAGGCTCGCCGCCGCAAGCCCTGCGGTCAACGGCGCGGCGATCGCCGAATGTGGCCGCAGGCTGACCAGGAGCACCAAGCCGAGCGCGGTGTAGCCAAGCTTTGCAAAAAACTCCAGGGTCAGATCCACGATCGTACTGGCGGCGGCGATGGCGCCCTGGATGCCGCTCAGTATCAGCACTCGAGCCCCGAGCACACAGCCGCCGATCGGCGACAGCGGCAACACCTCCGAACCGGCCTCTCGGACGATGCGCGCCGCCAAGAATGCACAGACCGGTGATCCCGGGACGAGGCTGCGCCAAGCGATGCCCATCACTGCGATGAGGCAGAGATGAATGAGGCAGATCAGGAGGAATCCCTTCCAGCCGATGGCGAGGAACGAGTGGAACACCGCGCCGGCCCCGAGGACCGCCACCAACGCCGCGGTCACCACCATTCCGGCGAGCAGAGCGAGGATCGAGACCGCCTTCATGCGCCTGTTGTTACCTGCTCCAAATCGCGCTGACATCTCGGGCAGGGCGCGGCGTAACCACGCTCCGGCCGCAACTCAAACACCTAAAAACCACGTTTACTTTATCTGGCGAAGGCGAAAACGTGATTTCGCGAAGGCGAAAATCGCGCCGACACCCCGACAGCAGGCCCCCGACAGCAGGCCGGCGAAACCCCTTGTAGTGAGCGCCAAGAACCCGCCAATCTCGTGCGAAATCGTGGGTCCGGGCTCGCGATAGGCGATTAAACCCATTATAACCCACGCGAAAGAGCCATTTTAACCCACGCGAAAGAGTTTGTGAGAGTAATCCATGGGCGTTATTCGCGAATGTGCGCACATCCGCCCGGCTGGAACAAACCCGCAAAAATAGGTGAGACGCAGCTTGCCAGCCTGACCCTCCGGACATTTCGGCAGGGTCCCGGTCACTATTTCGGGCAGGCGAGACGGCTCAGCCGCTCACATCGGATAGACAGTAATCCTGCGTGCGATCAGCAGCATTGACCCGGGTCAGGGCTCTCCGTAACGGACCAGCACGTGAAATGCCGCAGCTCCAGGGTGAGCCGTTGCGGACGAGATTTACGCTTTTGTGACGAGATGTTCGCGCGACGGATCGACCGTGCTCGCCGCGGTGGCGGTCGTGGCCGCGGGTGCCGGGGGCGGCACCTGTGCCGTCGGCGTCGTCGCGGTTTGCGGCTCGTCATCCTCGGCCATTCCGGCTTTAAAGGCCTTGATGCCTTTGGCAAAATCGCCCATCACCCGGGGTAGCTTTCCGGCGCCAAACAAGATCAGGACAATGGCCAGGACCACGATCCAGTGCATCAGGCTGAACGAACCCATATCGACGACCTTTAAAGGCTGACGAGGTACCGCTTCTAGCAGGCCCGTCCGCCAGATTGCAAGCCGGCCACGGCGCTGCCGCCGCAACTCCTGTTCCACGAGGTCGTACGAACCGTCTCGAAAATCAAGTCCGGCAATCGCGCCGGAACCCCGCCGTCAGCCATCTTCCTTCCCGCCTTCCGATCCCGACCGGTGACCATTCGACGGCCGCCGGAGCCAGCGTCGATCCTGTCGACGCCCACCGCCGCCGGCCATGCGACCTGCTCGGGACACCGAGAAAGCGCGATCTTGCCGAGATGCGCCGAGCGTTTCAGCGAGCCTCCGCCAGAGAATGAAACTTTGGGTTCTAGGCCGGCAGCGCGCCGAACGGCCTCGTTCCGAGCGGCGGTGACATTGTTTTTCCAAGTGGGGCGATAGGACGCAGGCCGCGGCAGAGTTTCACGCCGAGCGCCGTCATCCCCAAGCTTTGGTCCACGCCGGGGTGTGTGCGCGCAAGCGACCTGGGGTGTGGGCTCGAGGCCTTCAATTCCGGATCTGGCACTCGATCTATCAGCGATAGTTGAGGTGTCGCCGCCTCGCAAACCAGGATGATCCAAGATGATCGAACGCAGACCCTTCGCCAAACTCGGCGGAGCCAATCACGGCTGGCTTTCGACCCGTCATCATTTTTCGTTTGCCGATTACCAGGACCCCGAGCGGATGAATTGGGGCCGGCTGCGGGTGTGGAACGATGACGAGATCGCGCCCGACACCGGCTTTCCGCCGCATCCGCATGCCGACATGGAGATCATCACCTATGTCACCGAAGGGGCGATCACCCACCAGGACAGCCTCGGCAATCGCGGCCGTACCGAGGCGGGCGACGTACAGGTGATGAGCGCCGGCACCGGCATCCGCCATTCGGAATACAATCTCGAACCGCAGACGACGAAACTATTCCAGATCTGGATCCTGCCGACCCGGCGTGGGGCTCCGCCGAGCTGGGGGACACGCCCATTCCCCAAGGGCGAGCGGTCCGGCCGATTTGTGGCGCTGGCGAGCGGCCTTGACGGCGATGCCGAGGCGTTGCCGATCCGCACCGATGCGCGGGTGCTGGGTGCCACACTCAATTCCGGCGAGAGCATCGATTATCCGCTGGGGCAAGGGCGTCACGGCTACCTGGTGCCGGCCAAGGGCTCGGTCGAGGTCAACGGCGTCAGGCTCGACACGCACGACGGGGCGGCGATCCGCGACGAAACCGGCTTGCATATCCGCGCGCTCGACGATGCCGAACTGGTGCTGGTGGACGCCGCCTGAGCCCATCGCAACAGCCGGAGGGCAGGTGCGTCGGATGCCCTCCGACGCTCGGGTGGACCCGGCGGAAATTTGGCAAATCGCGGCATAAGATTGCTGCATGATGCTTTTGCACGGATTGGCTGGTCGTTGGCCGCGGCGCGCATCTGTGAGACAATCTCGATGATTTTTTTGGTGAACCGGAGTTCGGCGGCCGGGCCGCCCATGCCCAACACGCTGATTCGGGCGCCAGCCGATGCACAAATGCCATCTGACAAATGCCTCTGACAGAGCAGGTCAATTGAGAACATTCAAGCGCGATCGCAGCTGTGCCCGATCCGAAGAGAGGAACCCTGCAGTATGACCGAAGCCCCTTCCTACCGCGAGATCGGCGTCAGCCGCGACGGGCCTGTTGCGACCGTCGAGATGCGGCGGCCGCCGCATAATTTCTTTGACTCGGCTCTGGTCGGCGAGATTGGCGACGCGTTTGAATGGCTTGACGCCGATCCCGATTGCCGCGCCGTCGTCTTTGCCGCCGAGGGCCGCTCATTCTGCGCCGGCGCCGATTTCTCGAAACGGATGGATACCGGCACGGTCACCGAGGGCAGCCGCAGCGCCGCGGGCCGCCACCTGTACAAAGAGGCAATCCGCCTGTTTCGTACCCGAAAGCCGATTGTCGCGGCGGTGCAGGGTGCCGCGGTCGGTGGCGGGCTTGGGCTCGCCCTCGTCGCCGATTTCCGTGTGACCTGTCAGGAAGCGCGGTTCAGCGCCAATTTCAACCGCCTGGGCTTTCACCCCGGCTTTGGTCTTACCGCGACCCTGCCGCGGCTCGTTGGCGTCCAGCAGGCGGCGTTGCTGTTCTACACCGGCCGGCGCATTCCCGGCGATGAAGCGGTCCGCATCGGCCTTGCCGATCTGCTCGTGCCGCAGGCCGAAATCCGCGCGGCGGCGCAAAAATTGGCGCTTGAAATTGCGCAATCCGCGCCGCTGGCGGTCATGGCGACACGCGAGACGCTG
>DATJLK010000016.1:0-108849 GCA_035509615.1 Allostellaceae bacterium
CAGCCGACGCAGCAATTCGGCAATCTGCTCGGCTTCGGGCGCCGGGCGAGCCGGCGGTGCGAGGGTTCGTCCCACTCGCTCGTAAGATAGCGATAGAGCCAATGCCCCTGCCGCTCCAGCCGGGCATAGGCGATGTTGATGTCGAGAACCAGAGTAATCCGCCGACTGCAGCAATGCAGTTCGCCGGCCTCATGCGTCGCGACCGGACAAAAGCCCATAACTCTCGTATGAAACCCATAGGGCGTGTGCGGGTCGTCCTCAAACACGTCGGTAACCAGATGGGTGTAGCCGCGCACGACCACCACCTCGGTTGCGGCCCGCATCAGGGCCGCGGCGACCATAAACTGGCCACGGAACTCCGGCTTGACCGCAAACCCCCGACCTCGGCTATTCTGTTGGCACGGATGAATTCTTCGACTTGCAATGCCGGGTCGAGGATCTTCAGCCCGTAGCCGAGATATTGTTGGTAGGGCGGATCATAGAGCACCCGCAACACGCCGGCGGCGTGATCCCCGATGGTGACGACAAACCAGGCGATGTCGTCGCGATCGAGATCCCTGGGCGGAATCTGTGCTTCGAGGTCGCTCACCCAATGCTTTTCCCGATGATAGTCTCTCTCAATATTTCGATGACGCGGCGGCGATCTTCATCACACGCTGCGCGGCGCGTGGTTATGCGGCTGTCGTCGTGCATCGTTGCGCTCCTCTTTGCCGAAATCCATTCCTTGCCGCAGAGTCGACCGACTTCGCTCATCACGGCGGCATGCCAGACGCGCAAATCCGCTATCCGCACGCGCAATGACGTCGGGGACGGTGGCCTGAGCGGCGATCCAATGCGGATTTCCAACGGGGCATGCGGGACCCCTCGCCCCGCCTCCGGTTGCGGCAATCGGATGCCGGCTGGGATGATCGGTATTCCGCTTTGCAGTGACAGATAGGCCGCGCCACACCGGCCCTTGAGCAGCCGATCGTGGTCGCGATTGACCCGGCCTTCGAGGAATATGCCGACCGAGCGGCCGCCAAGCAGGTGAGCGCGTGAGCGGTCGAGCACAGACAGCCGCTCGATATAGAGCGGTTTCAGCCGGTTCAAGACCGGCGGCCGCGCCGATTTGCGCGTCACCGTGATGGTCTGCGCCCGGCGGTAGATCAATCCAATGCCTGGAATCAGCCGATAGTTCCAATCCGCCATAAAGTGGATGAGTCGTCCGCCGCGATAGAGCATCAGGATCGCCGGGACGAGCAGCGCTTCACGCCGGGTACTGTGGTTGAGCGCGAGGATAAAGGGATCATTCGCCGGCGAGACGTGCTCAAGCCCGCAGACTTCCCCAACCTGGCCGTGGCCCAACAATGCGAGGCCGCGAATGAGCCAGCGATCGCCTAACCCGGTGTGCGGAATGGGCCGGCGAATGATGCCGCCAAGAGTGGGAGGACCCCAATCGCGCGAACCCATCTGCAACTGCACGGACATCTCACTTCACCGCGGAACGTGGGAGATGTTCGGCACGAGACCGCGAGTGCATTTCTCACGATCAGGTTACATCTCTGCGAGTGCTGGGTGAGGTTTGGCGCCGCGCTGTCGGATGCGGGCAGGTTTTTGCTCGCGCGTCCGACGGCATCGCCGGCGCAACGACAGCTAGATAGCTTAAATGATTGTTTTACTTCATGTCACTCTTCTGCGGCCCGGTCGGGATCGTGGCGGAACGGCGAAAATTCTTCGGCAAGATATTCAATCTTGCGCTCGACCATTTCGCGTTCGCGCGCGAGGAACTGGGCGACGGCTCTTCGAAACCCCGAATCGGGGATCCAATGGGCGCTGTAGGTCGGTACCGGGAGATAGCCGCGTTGTAATTTATGGGGCCCCTGGGCGCCTGCTTCCACACGTTTCAATCCGCGCGCAATCGCGAACTCGATCGCCTGATAATAGCAGCATTCGAAATGCAGGAATTTGTAGTCGCCGTAGCTGCCCCAGTTACGGCCGTAGATCGTGTCCTTGCCCAGCAGATTAAGCGCGCCGGCGACGTATTTGTTGTCGCGCCGGGCCAATACCAGGACGATGTTGTGCGGCATCCGCTCGCCGATTATGTCGAAGAATTTGCGATTGAGATAGGCCTGACCCCATTTGCGGTCCGAAGTCGCCAAATAGAAGCGGTAAAACGCATCCCAATGACTGCTGTTGAGCGCGGCTCCGGTCACCACCTCGATGTCCAGGCCATCGGCGATCGCCTCCCGCCGCTCCTTCTTGACCGCTTTGCGTTTCCGGGAGTTAAGCGCCGAGAGGTAATCGTCGAAATCCCGATAGCCGTTGTTGGTCCAGTGAAATTGCTGACCGACGCGCTGAAGAAAGCCGGCCGCGCTCAGAGCCTCAGCATCGCTTTCCTCCGGAAACGTCACATGGACCGAAGAGATGCGGCGGCGATTGCACAACTCGACCATCGCAGCGATCAGGTGATCGCGGGTCTCTTTGGGCGCATCGGGACGCACCAGCAGCCGTGGACCCGGGACCGGGGTAAACGGGACAGCCGATATCAGCTTGGGGTAATACCGCCCGCCGGCGCGCTCATAAGCATCCGCCCAGCCGTAGTCGAACACATATTCGCCGTAGGAATGGGTTTTTGCATAAAATGGCACCACGCCGTAGATGGTCCCGTCCAGCGCGGAAATCGATAGATGCTGCGGCGTCCAGCCGGTGCGTGGGGTGGTCGATCCGCTGTCCTCGAGCGCGCTGAGGAAAGCGTATGAAACGCTGGGATTGAGGTCTCCGGCACAGGATTCCCATGCCGCCTTCGGGATCTCGGCGATTGCCGCATGGACCTGAACCGTGATCGGGGTGCCGGCGTCGTTCATGGCCGCTGCATCAAGAAAGGAAGAGGGTGTGTGTCATACGCATGTTCCATGCCGGGAGCCTGCCTCGATCGCAAAGTTGTGCGTCAGTCAGAATAGGCGTTGCGTCGCCTCTGTCCAGCGCCGCGAAACTGCCGCATTCGCCGAATAGCAGCCCGTCGCCGACGCACTTTGTCCGCGGCATCAGAGGCCAAAATGCGCGTCTTTTTGCTTCTTTGGTTCGCTTCGGCGTTGCTGGCGATATCTGCCGCCCGGCTCATGGCGGAAACGCTAGGAGATCCGCAGGTCGGTTTTGCCGCAGAACGAGTGCTGGTGCTCAACGGCAAGAGCTACATCGGACGGATGTATAACAACCCGGGCGAGCAGCGTCATGAGCAGGCACTGCCGTCATTGAAGCCGGTGTTCATCCTGCGCTCGGACAGTTCGATTGCCGATATCCTGCTGCCGCAATTGCACACCGCGGTGGAGTTCGACTTGCCATCGATCCTCAAGGTTCTCGGCCAGCCCGACCTGATCGGCAGCCCAGTCGGACAGGAAATCGTCAATGGCATCGCGACCACCAAATACCAGATCGACAAGACGATCCCCGAGGGGCATCTGTCCGGAACATTATGGCTTAGCCGCGACGGCATCCCGATGCGATGCGACGGCAGCTATACAAACCGAAAGGGTAAGGTCTCGACGGTCCATTGGGAATTGCGGCACGTCGAGATCGGCGAACAGGATGCGAGATTGTTCAAAGTGCCCGCCGACTATTCGAAGCTGCCGCCGCAAGCGGCCGCGACCTTGCTCGGGCTCCGCCTCGCGTCACATCCGAAGCGGTAATCGCCGTGCCCGAGCGCCGCACACCTCATCCGAGCACGCGCCTGTGGCGGAGCGGAAAAGCAATGTGGTCAGATCCTTGAAGCGCACACGCGAAGGGTTAGATAGGCTGCGAAACTGATCGCTTTGTCTGGCGTTTGCAGTGAGCGGCACGGTGGCAGACTTCTGGGGTTCTTTACAGTGGTAAAGCGGGTTCTGACCGCGTCGGTTGTGGCCGGCGGGATTGTCGCAGCGGGGCTCGCCGTGGTGCCGGTGTGGGCCGGCGCGCCGATCCCGATCATCGGCGGAGCCCCGGTGACGAGCGTCGCCGGTGTCGTCAGACAAGTCACGCCGGGGGTCGTCGGCATCGCGGTGCGCAGCGAAGAGCGTGAGGTCAACCCGCTTGCGCAGGACCCGCTGTTCCGGCAATTTTTCAACTTTCGCGACCAGCCGATCGAACGCGAGACCGAGGCGATGGGATCCGGGGTCATCGTCGATGCCGCGCGCGGCTACGTCTTGACCAACAGTCACGTCGTTGACAACGCTACCAAGATCGAAGTCACGACCAAGGACAATCGGCGCTTTTCGGCGACGCTGATCGGCCGTGACAAGGGAACCGACATCGCGCTGTTGCAGATCCCCGCTGAAAACTTGACGGCGGTGCCGATCGGTGACTCAAGCCGGCTGCAAGTCGGGGATTTTGTCCTGGCGATCGGCAACCCGTTCGGGCTGGGCCAAACCGTGACTTCGGGCATTGTCAGTGCGCTCGGCCGCACCGGACTCGGGATCGAAGGTTACGAGGACTTCATCCAGACCGACGCGTCGATCAACCCCGGCAATTCGGGTGGGGCGCTGGTCAATCTGCAAGGGCAGCTCGTCGGCATCAACACCGCGATCCTGGCACCCGGTGGCGGGAATATCGGTATCGGCTTTGCCGTGCCGATCAACATGGCGCGCGACGTCATGGACCAGCTGATCCGCTACGGCGAAGTGCGGCATGGCCATATCGGTGTCGCGATCCAGGATCTGACGCCGGATCTCGCGCGGGCGCTCGGCACGACGCACACTGAAGGCGCCTTGATCGCCCGCGTCGTACCTGGTTCTGCGGCGCAGCGCGCCGGCCTGCGGGCAAGCGACCTGATCGTTGCTGTTGACGGCCGACCGATCCAGAACGCCTCCGAATTGAAAAATCGCGTCGGGTTGGCCCAGATCGGCGACGAGCTGCGGCTGACCGTTGACCGCAATGGCGCAGAGCGGATCGTGACGGTGCGCGTCGAACAGGCCACCGCCGCGCGGCAATCCATGGCACAGCCCTGAAGCAAAACAGATGGCCGCGCAAACCCCCTACGAAATTCTCGGCGTCAAGCCGACTGCGACGGCCGACGAAATCCGCAAGGCCTACCGCAAGCTGGCAAAGCAGCTGCATCCCGATCTGAACCCCGGCAAACCCGAGGCCGAGGCGAGGTTCAAGTCGGTTTCGGCAGCCTACGACCTGCTATCCGATCCCGAAAAGCGCGGTCGCTATGATCGCGGCGAGATCGATGAGAGCGGTGCGGAGCGGCCGCGCTATTCCTATCGCCCGCATGCTGAGGGAGCCGAAGGCTGGCGCTACCAGCCCGAGGGCGAAATGGATCTGAACGATCTTGAAGACTTGTTCGCCGCGTTCGGTTCGGGCGGCCGCACCGGCCGCGGCCGCGGTGGCGCCGGGTTTGGCGAGCGGCTGCGCATGCGCGGACAGGACCGCCATTTCACCTTGACCGTGGATTTCGCCGAGGCGGCAAAAGGCGACAAAAAGCGCCTGTCGTTGAGCCCGGACGAATGGCTCGATGTCACGATCCCGGCCGGGATTGAAGACCGACAGGTCTTGCGCTTGCGCGGCAAAGGCAGCCCCGGGATCGGCGGTGGCGAGACCGGCGATGCGCTGATCGAGGTGCATATCGCTCCTCATCCGCTGTTCCGGCGCGACGGGAACAATATCCGTATCGAACTGCCCGTCAGCCTGGCTGAGGCGGTGCTGGGGGCGCGCGTCGCAGTTCCGACCGTTACCGGACCGGTGACGATGACCATCCCCAAAGGCTCCGATTCCGGCGCGGTGCTGAGACTGCGCGGCAAGGGCATTCAGCGCGCGACCCGACCAGGCGACCAGCTGGTGACATTGAAAGTCATCATCGGTCATCCCAAAGACCCCGAACTGACAGAATTCCTCGAAAAATGGGCGTCAGGCCATCCGTTTGACGCGCGCCGCGAGATGCCGCAGCCATGATTGCGCTGGATGAAGTGCTAAATCGTCTGCACGGACTGGACCGCAGCGAACTCGGGCGCTGGGTGGAAAACCGGTGGGTCCTGGCCGAACAGCACGGCGAAACCTTGCTGTTTCGCGAAGTCGATGTCGCCCGGATCGAATTGATCCTGGAAATCCGCCACGATTTCGCGCTCGATGACGAAGCCGTGCCGCTGGTGCTGGGCCTGCTCGATCAGGTCTATCAGCTCCGCAGGCAACTGCGCCGGCTATGCGATGCGCTGGCCTCTCAACCCGAGGAATTGCGCGAGGCGGTCAGTCAGGCGCTGTCCCCGCCATCCTCGGGCTGACCCATCCCGGGGCCGCGCTAACTTGGGCCGCGCTCGCTTGACGCTGAGCCGTCCCGGGGCAAGCGAATCCTCACAATGTCTGAAACCGGGCGCGGGCGCCGCGCTCGATCGCCGCCGCGGTCAATCGCTCAATCTTCAGGCGGTGGCGCAGCAGTTCGAGGATGCGCAGCTCCTCCTGAGTCGCTTCACGATCGGTGGCAACCAGATCGCAGGCGATCGCATACGCGGTCTCGCGCAATTTCGCCGGCAATCCCGCTTTGATTGCTTCTAAAGTCTCTTCAAGCCCGTTTTCTCGACTCATCAACTCGACGCAATCATTGAACAGGCCGGGCAGCTCGTTTTTGTCGAAATCCTCAAAGATCGGCAGATGCCCGACGATCTCGACAAAGGCGTGCAGCTCGGAATCGGGCAGATTGCGGTCCGCCGCCGACACGATGACCATCGTGTAGATCAGCGCGCGGTGATGGTCGTGCATGCCAAATCCTTTTGTTGTGAGCCGGGTTACAGACCAAAGGCGTGGCGTATCTGTCAAGGGCGATCCGGTGTCGCGAGGAACCGCGCGGTCTCGGCCGCTGCCTGCGCCAATGGCAGGCGGCTAACGGCCACACCTTCCGGGAAAGCGGCAAGCAGCCGCGACGGCAAGGCGCGGTCGAGGACGGCAAACACCCCGTGATCGCCGGCGCGGCGGATCAGCCGCCCATAGGCCTGACGCAGGCGCAATCGTGCCGTCTGATCGGAATATCCGGTCCCGCCAAAAACCGCCCGGCGGGCGCGGTGCAGAATGTCGGGGCGCGGCCACGGCACGCGATCGAAGACAATCAGGCGCAGCGAGCGCCCGGGGACATCAACGCCGTCGCGGATCGCATCGGTCCCAAGCAGACAGGAATCCTCCTCGGCACGAAAGATGTCGACAAGAGTGGCGGTCGACATTGCCTCGACATGTTGGGCAAGAAGCAGGATCCCGCGCGCTTCTAGCGCCGCGGCGATGCGGCCATGCACCGCCCGCAGACGGGCGATTGCCGTGAACAGGCCGAGTGCCCCGCCGCCGGCGGCAACAAACAGCGCCGCATAGGCAGCCGCGACCTGCCCGATATCATCGCGCGGAATGTCGGTGACGATGATCACCCGGGTCTGCGTCGGATAGTCAAAGGGTGAAGCGAGGCGAACGGCGCTCGGGCGAGCCGGCAGGTGCCGCAGGCCGGTCGCCGCTTCCGCCGCGCGCCAAGCGAGGTCTGGATCCGCCGCGTCGTCGGTCAGAGTTGCCGAGGTAACGACCAGGCCATGCGCCGGCCGTGCCACCCATTCGCTAAACGGAATGCCGGGATCGATCCAGCTGCGGGTAACGGCGACATCGATTTCGAGCCCCTCGATACGATCGAGCGAGAACCACTCGACAGTCTCCGGGCGCGTTGGCTCAGCAAGATCGCGCAGCAGTCGGCTCCAGGCGGCAAGCCACTGGTCGGCGCGCCGCTCGAGCCCGCGGATAACCGCATCGAGCCGCTGACGCAGCCCCGGATCAGGCGGATTTTCCGGATCTTCGAGCGGCACGCGAAGCAGCCCAGCGAGCCGCTGCAACGCTGCCGCGAGCCGGTCAAGGCCTTGCGCCAATGGCAATGCCAGCTCGACCAGGCCGGCAACCGGCGGACGCGCCTCGGCCTGCAGCCCGTAACCGGCATCAGCGAGGGACGCGCGCGCCAGCACCTGCTGGCGCACCAGCGCCAGAAACGCTTCGAACATTTGCGGGCCGCGGCTGTCGGCGACGCGCTGCGCCCAGCCATCGGCGGGCAGGATGCGCGCGGCGGTAAGGATTTCGATCAGCGCCCGCATCGCTTCGTCGTTCCCTTCAATGAGGTCGCCGATGCGCCGCCGCAGCCCACGCGCGCGCGAACCGCCAGTGGTTTCAGCGCCGACAATCCAGCGGCGCAATTCGCGGCCCTCGCGGCCGGACAGCCGGACCGAGAAGGCATTGTCGGCCGCCTCCAACAGATGATGGCCTTCGTCGAAGACGTACCGGGTCGGCACCGTTGCGTCGTCGAGCCCGCCAAGAGCAGCCTGGGCCATGACCAGCGCGTGGTTGGCCACAACGATCTGGGCATGGCGCGCGCGCCGGATGTTCTTCTCGACAAAACACCGGCGAAAGTGCGGGCAGGCGGAATGAACGCATTCGCCGCGACGATCGGCCAGCCCATTGACCCGACCGCGGCCGATCAATTCGGCGAGCCACCCAGGAAAATCGCCGGCTATCACATCGCCCGATTGGGTGGCGACGATCCAGCGGGCGATCAACCCGAGCTGAGCCGCTGCACGTCCCGACCGCGTCGCCGCTCCGGCCACCACCTCTTCGTAATTCAACAAGCAGAGAAAGTTCTCGCGTCCCTTGCGCACGACGACCCGACGGCGCTTGAGTCCGGGATCCTGATAAAGCCGATCCAATTCGCTGGCGATCTGGGTCTGCAGATTGCGGGTAAAGGTCGAGATCCACACCGCGCCGTGGTTCTTCTCAGCCCACAGGCTTGCCGGCGCGATGTATCCGAGGGTTTTGCCGATCCCGGTTCCGGCCTCCGCGAGCACTGCATGCGGGTGCCCGGGCGCCTCACGCGGACCAAAAGCCACGGCAATGGCGGCGGCATAGTCGAATTGCTGTGGGCGCGGCTCGGCCCCGGTGCCGAGCAACCGTGCGAGCCGAGAACGCGCCTCGCCGGCCATCACCGGTTCGTTGCCCGGCGCCGGCCCCGGCGCCGATTCCGACCACTCCGCGAGCTTTGTCCATACCCGCAGGCCTGCCGCGCGCCGCCCGGGCTCTTCGGCCGGCAGGGCCGCCAGCACCGCCGGCGCCCACAACCAGTGGGCGCGATCCATCGCCTCGGCAACGGCGCGAGCCTCACCCGCGCTCTCCTGTCCGATCGCCTCGAGGAGGGTGCGCGCCGCAGTCACGAGGCTCAGGCAGAGTTCCGACGCCCGGTCCGGCACTGGCAGCCCCAGTGCTTCGGCGAGACCGCGCGGCGTCGGAACGCAAAACCGCGCCGGATAGACAAAGGCGAACAGCTCCAGCAGGTCGAGCGCAGCAAATTCGGGCGAATCGAGGCGCCGAGCGGTGGCGACGGCATGGCACAACATCGGCGGTTCGATCTGTACCCGACGCGCGGCCTCGGTGGCGGACAGCGCCTCGATCTCCCCCTCAGCACTTAACCATGTGACCTCGCGAAAACCGGCGACCACCACCGGCGCCTGCGGCAATCGCACCAAAGCGGCGGTACTTGCATAACTGCGTTTGGTCTGCGGCATGACCGCCACCGTTTAGCACAGGTGGCGGGTCGCAGGCGCACCGACTACTATGCCGCTCTACCAATGCCCGATCCGTATCCTTTCATCCGGCCGTTGCTGTTCCGGCTGCCGCCTGAATGCGCGAACAACATCAGCGTGCTGGCACTGCAGTGCAGGCTCGGACGGTTTCTGGCGGGCAATGCCGGGTCGAAAACCGACGACCCGATCCTCAGCCAGCGGCTGTGGGGCCGCGATTTTTCGAACCCGATCGGGCTTGCCGCCGGCTGCGACAAGGACGGCCGTGTTCCCGATGCGATGCTGGAGCTCGGCTTCGGGTTTGTCGAAATCGGTACGGTCACGCCGCGCCCGCAACCCGGCAACCCAAAGCCGCGCCTGTTTCGCCTCGACGAGGATCGGGCGGCAATCAACCGTTTCGGTTTCAACAGCGCCGGCCTCGACGCGGTCATCGCACGCCTGAGGCGCCGGGATCGGCGCGGCATCGTCGGCGTCAATCTTGGGAAGAACCGCGACAGCGCGGATGCGACAAGCGATTACGAGGAGGGCATCCGGCGCGCCGCGGCGGTTGCCGATTACCTGGTGGTCAATATTTCCTCGCCAAACACCCCGGGTCTGCGCGATCTCCAGGCCCGGGCGAATCTGCAGGCTTTGCTACGCCGGCTTATCGCCGCCCGCGACCGCACGTCGCTTGCGGCCCCGCTGCTGCTCAAGATCGCCCCTGATCTGACATCGCAGGAATGTCACGATATTGCCGAAGTGGCGCTCGCGACCGGCATCGACGGCATCATCGTGTCGAACACGACCGTTGCGCGCCCAGCCTGTTTAAAAAGCCGCGATGCCCGTGAAACCGGTGGTCTGAGCGGTCGGCCGCTGTTTGCCGCATCAACCGCATTGCTCGCCGATATGTACCGGCTGACGCAGGGAAAGCTGGCGCTGATCGGCGTCGGCGGTGTGGCCAGCGCCGCCGACGCCTACGCAAAAATCCAGGCCGGTGCGAACCTCGTGCAGCTCTATACCGCTCTGACATTCGACGGCCCGGCTCTGATCGGCCGGATCAAGGCGGGCCTCGTCGAGTTGCTGGCGCGCGACGGCTTTGCCTCGCTCGGCGAGGCAATCGGCGCGTCGCATACGACTAGGGCTGGCGCCGGTGTGACGGCGAGCCCGGCCAGGAGATGAGCGCATCAGCCCATCTCTTCTGCCGGTTGTTGCTTATCAGGCGCGCCGTGACCGGCGGCGACGGTCAGCCTGGGTAGTGGATATGGCGGCGCCGGGAGGCAGACCGGCGGGACATGCCCGCTCGACCAAGCGATCCACTCTGACGCGGCGCCTCTGCCCGAACCCCGCCGGACGATCAGGACTGGCGGCCGGCAACCGGCGTTGCATCGCCGCGCTTTTGTGCTTCGGCGCGTTGCTGCTCAAACTCGGCCAAGGTCTCACAGACATGAACGCGGAACCGCGGATCGAGGCGCAATTCGGCGATCATTGCCCGCCGATCATGTCGCGCCTGCTCGATCCGCGGATAGCGAAACGAACTGCGCATACCCTCGACTTGCGAAAACGTGTCATACGCAAATTTGCCGCTGCGCTCGATCAGCGGCCCGATATACAGGTCGGTTTTCATTAGCTCTCCTAATCTCGGCATGTCCGAGATTGCAAAAGTGAAACAGGACCCGCAACTCCATGTTCCAGACTATTGAGCAACACTTGGTAAACAAGGTTATCATTGAGAATGACACTTGTATAATATGGTATCTGTTGAATGATCGATACGGTACGCGTCGTCGCAGCACCACGATCGGGATTGATTTGTGACGGCAGCGACCCTTCTGAAAGCAGCCAAGGCGCCACCAGTGACAATACCCTGCCTGCCCGACCTCAAAGCACTCGCCCCGCATTACGACGGCTTCATCCTCGATCTTTGGGGCGTGGTCCATGACGGCATCGCGCCGATCGCGGGTGCTGTCGATTGCATGCGCGCGCTGATCCGGTGCCGGAAATCGATCGCTCTGCTGTCGAACGCGCCACGGCGCGCCGGCGATGTAACGCGGCGAATCGCGCAGATCGGCATCCCGACGGACTGCTATCACTATGTGATGTCATCGGGCGAGGAGGCGTGGCAATATCTGCGCCGGCGCGATGACCCGTTTTATGCGGCGCTCGGTTCTCGCTGTCTGCATATCTGTTCCGACCGTGATCTCGAGATTCGTGAGGGGCTCGATCTCGAATTCGTCGACAGCCCTGAGAGCGCCGATTTCATCTTGAATACCGGTCCCGCCGGTTGGGACGACACGATCGACGATTACATTCCATTGTTGCGCCGGTCATTGGCGCGCGATCTGCCGATGGTCTGTGCCAATCCCGATCTCGTCGTCATGCATGGAGCAAAACTCGCCCTGTGCGCCGGTGCCCTGGCGCAATGGTACGAGGGCGAGAGCGGGCGCGTGCGGTGGCACGGCAAGCCTTACCGCTCGGTCTACGACAGTTGCCTCGCGCTTCTTGGCATCGCCGATCGGTCGCGCATCCTGGCAGTCGGCGACAGCTTGCGCACCGACATCGCCGGCGCCGCAGCCGCGGGGCTCGACAGCCTGTTCGTGATCGGCGGCATCCATGGCGAAGAGTTCGGCGTGGTCAGCGGCCGGGACCCTGATTTCGCGCGGATCGAAGCGGCTCTTGCCGCCGGCAATTACCATCCGCGGGGCGTGGTCCGCCAGCTTCGCTGGTAAGTACCGGGCGCCGCCCGATACGGTCCGCTATCAGCCGTGATCCGCCATGTGCAGGATGGTTTCGCGCAACCCGGTGTCGTACTCGATGCCGAGCGCGGTCAAAGTCACCGTGGGCGGGGTCGAGCGTACCAGGCCCTTACGCTCCAGCGCTGCCCAGACCGCCGGGTTCCTGAGCCCGGTGGCGTCGCGCGAAGCGACTACCGCGTCACCAACATGAAAATGATCGCCATGCGGCTGCGGCAATCGGGTCAACACGATCGTCCCCTGATCCTCGCCCGGCTTGGAATAGTCTGGCAGCCGTGCCAATTGCTGCAGCAGGGTCAATGTTCTCAACTGTAATGGGTTGAGACTGAGCGGATTGCGTTTTGGAGCCATAACTCCTGATTAATCCTGCCGGCGGCGCGATGCAAACGTGGTCGGTCGCCAGCGTCGTTCACGGTGAGGACGATCGCTGACGCATCGCCGCATTGAGCCGCTGGCCGAGGCGGTGGACCCGGTTCGTGCCATCGTCTGCCCGGACCGGTTGCCGGACCGGTTGAAGGTGCCGCGGCGGCACGTTGGTCCACCACAAGCTTCCCACTAGCGGCAGATGGTCGGAGGCGAGCCGGGCGAGTGGCGAGCGATAGACATGAACGTCGCGAAGCAGCGCCGGCCCGAATGCGTAAATCCGATCGAGCGGCAGAACCGGCATCCACGAGGGAAATGTGCGTGGCGTTGCACTTGGTCCGAGACGCCGATCGAGCGCGCGCACCCCGCCGGCGCGTCCGCGCCATTCGTTCAGATCGCCAACCAGGAGCACAGCGCGGGGTGGCGGTCCGTCCGTCGCCGGCTCGCCGAGCGCCGCTATCAGGCGATTGGCTTGAAACCGCCGCTCGCCCGCGTGCAGGCCGAAATGTGTCGCCATCACGCGCAGTATCCGATGACCGATCATCAGATCGACGTCGATGGCGCCACGCGGTTCGTAACCGGGGACTGCGAGGTCGATCGCGCGCGTCGCCAGCGGCGCAAAACGCGTGAGGACTGCGTTGGCGAACCGTCGGCGGCCGCGCGCAGCGGCGCCGAGGATGACGCTGCGTCCCGTCGCCTCGGCCAGGTAGGCCGCCTGATCTTCGTTTCCGCCGCGGGCGTCGACCTCTTGCAGACAGACGATATCGGCATCGATCTCGCGCAGCACCGCTGCAATCCGGGCCGGATCGTACCGCCAATCGAGCCCGACGCAGCCGTGGATGTTGTAGGTGGCGACGCGAAGGACCGGCAACTCTGCCAACGGAGCAGCCAAGTTTCGCGCTGCCGCACCCATTTCCGACATTCGTACCCCTTCAAGGTTCCGGCGAGTGTTCATTTGCCCCGGTACGCCGCGCAACCCGGCAGCCGGCGCTATGGCCGCAGCGATATGGCTCGGGTTTTGCGACAAGTTGCGTATAACCAGCAACCGCGTCCCGGATTAATTTGCCGCACCGCAACAATGCGCCGCAGTGTAGTACGAGCGGATCGCCGGAAACATCACCGCCGCGGTCGATACCAGGAGAAAGCTCATGCTGAAAGGGAAAGCTGCAATCGTGACCGGATCGACCAGCGGGATCGGGTTCGGAATTGCGAGCGCGCTGGCGGCGCAGGGGTGCTCGGTGATGTTGAACGGTTTTGGCGACCCACAGACAATCGAAGCCCTGCAGGCAAAGCTGAGGAGCGAGCATGGCGTCGGCGTCGGCTATTCACCGGCCGACATGTCGAAAGCCCCGCAAATTCGTGAACTCGTCGCTGAAACCGTCCGCCAATTCGGCGGGATCGACATCCTCGTCAACAATGCTGGTATTCAGCATGTCGCCAAGGTGGTCGATTTCCCCGAGGAACGCTGGGACGCGGTCATCGCCATCAATATGAGCGCTGCCTTTCACGCGACCAAGGCGGCATTGCCTCATATGATGGCAAAGCGATGGGGCCGCATCATCAATATCGCATCGGCTCATGGGCTCGTCGCGAGCGGCGAAAAAGCTGCCTATGTCACCGCCAAGCACGGGATCGTCGGCTTTACCAAGGTCGTTGCGATCGAGAACGCCAACGAGGGCATCACCTGCAATGCAATCTGCCCCGGCTGGGTTCTGACTCCGCTCGTCGAAAAGCAGATCGAGGCGCGCGCCGCCGCCGAGGGCATTGCGGTGCGGCAGGCGAACGATGATCTGCTCCGCGAAAAGCAGCCGATGCTCGAATTTTCGACACCGGAGCAGATTGGTGCGCTCGCGGTGTTCTTGTGCGGCGATGCCGCCAGGACGATCACCGGCGCGGCACTGTCGATCGATGGCGGCTGGGTCGCGCAATAGAACCGCCGGACAGCCCGGAACCGGCGGCGCTTGACATGCTGGCAGCCCGACCTTACGCAAAACGCATTCCCGATATAGAGACGACATAAATGCTCGACACCAAGCACGCCGGGTTGCGCGGCCGGCTGATCATCATTGGCTTTGGCAGTATTGGACAGGGAGTCCTGCCGCTGTTGCTGCGCCATCTTGCAATCGATCGGGCGCAGATCACGGTTATCGCCGCCGAACCCCGCGGCCGCGACGAGGCTGCCGAATACGGCGTCGCCTTTGATCAAACCGCGCTGACCCGCGAGAATTACCGGGCCAAGCTCGATCCGGTGATCGGCGCCGGCGATTTTCTGCTCAACCTGTCGGTTGACGTGTCGAGCACCGCCCTGATCGAACTGTGCCAGGAAAAGGGAGCGCTCTATCTCGACACCTGCATCGAGCCATGGCCGGGGGGCTATACCGATCCCGACTTGCCGCCGGCGGCTCGCTCGAACTACGCGCTGCGCGAGAGCGCGCTGGCTCTTCGCCGGCGCTTCCCGCATGGGCCCACCGCGGTGCTGACGCACGGCGCCAACCCGGGGTTGGTCTCGCATTTTGTCAAGCAGGCGCTGTTGGACCTGGCCGGGCAAGCAGGCATCGAGGCGGTCGCTTCGCAGTCCCGCGAAGAATGGGCCCGGCTCGCCCAGCGGCTCGGGGTCAAGGTCATCCATATCGCCGAACGCGATACGCAGGTTGCCGATACACCAAAAGAGCCCGGTGAGTTCGTCAATACCTGGTCGATCGATGGCTTTGTCAGCGAGGGCTCGCAGCCGGCCGAACTCGGCTGGGGCACGCATGAGCGGCATTTCCCCGATGATGGGCACCGCCATGATTTTGGCGGTGGTGCGGCGATTTATCTGTTACGGCCGGGGGCCGGGACGCGGGTGCGCAGCTGGACGCCGCTCGAAGGCCCGTATCACGGCTTTCTGATCACGCATGGCGAATCGATATCGATCGCCGATTTCCTGACCGCGAGCGAAAGCGGTCAAGTCCGTTATCGGCCGACCTGTCATTACGCCTATCATCCCTGCGACGACGCAGTCCTGAGCCTGCACGAATTCGCCGGCAAGAACTGGCAATTGCAGGCGCGCAAGCGGCTGATCGTCGACGAGATCGTAAAGGGTACCGACGAGCTTGGCGTGCTGCTGATGGGGGCGCCCAGCGGCGTCTACTGGTACGGCTCGCGGCTGACCATTGACGAGGCGCGGCGGGTGGCGCCACACAACAACGCCACTTCGCTACAGGTGACGGCGGCGGTGATGGGTGGGGTGGTGTGGGCGCTCGAACATCCGCGCGCCGGGATCGTCGAACCCGAGGATCTGGATTTCACCCGCGTTCTCGAAGTTGCCCGCCCCTATCTCGGCGAAATTGTCGGCGTTTATGGCGAGTGGACGCCGCTCGACGGTCGCGGACGCCTCTTCCCAGAGGATCTCGATCGGGAAGACCCGTGGCAGTTCAAGAACATTCGGGTCGTCTGAGCGACGGTCAATCGGGTGCTGGCAGGGCGGTACTGGTGCGGTGACGCAGTTCGAGCCTCAGGGTTAGTGTCGGAAGCGGCGCACGCCGGTAAACACCATCGCGAGGCCGGCGGCATCGGCAGCGGCGATCACCTCTGCGTCGCGTACCGAGCCCCCGGGCTGGATGACGGCCGTCGCCCCGGCCGCTATGGCTGCTTCGAGACCATCGGCAAACGGGAAAAAGGCGTCGGAGGCGAGCACCGCACCTTGCGTCGGCGGCGCCGATGCCCCGGCCGCACGGCCGATTTCCGCTGCTTTTTCGGCGGCGATGCGCACGCTGTCGACGCGGCTCATCTGGCCCGCCCCGATCCCGACCGTGGCTGCGTTACGGGCAAAGACGATGGCATTCGACTTGACGTGCTTGACGACCCGGTCGGCAAACAACAGATCGGCGATTTCGCCCTCGCTCGGCTGGCGGCGAGTGACGACCCGCAGCGCATCGGCACCGAGGGCCGCCCGATCGCGCTCCTGAACCAGGATCCCACCGGCAATCGAACGGAAGACGACGCCCGCTGCTCCCGGGTCCGGCACGGCACCCGTCACCAGCACACGCAGGGCCGTACGTGGGGCCAGCCTCGCCGCGGCCTCCGGGTCGAGATCCGGGGCGATCACGACCTCGATCAGTCGCCGCGCAATCGCCTCGGCGGCCGCAACGTCCAGCGCGCGGTTGGCCGCGACGATGCCGCCGAATGCACTGACCGGATCACACGCCAGCGCCTTGTCCCAAGCCTCGCGCAAAGTATTGCCGGTGGCGACCCCGCAAGGGTTGGCGTGCTTGACGATCGCCACCGCTGGTGCCGCGAATTCGGCGACCAGCTCAAACGCCGCATCGGCGTCGGAATAGTTGTTGTATGACAGCTCCCTGCCCTGCACTTGCCGGGCCGTCGCCACTCCTGGCCGGGCCGCGTCCGTCGGAGTCAGCGCAAGGCGATAAAACCCTGCCTGCTGGTGCGGATTTTCGCCATAGCGCAGTCGCTCGGCGAGTTGGCCGGCGATCGCCATGCGTTCCGGCAGCACCTCTCCCGCTTCGCAGCCCAACCATGCGGCGATTGCCGCATCATAAGCCGCGGTCATTGCGTAGGCCCGTTGCGCCAGTGCCCGCCGCAGCGGAGTTCCGACCATGCCGTCTGCGTTGGCCAGTTCGGCGATCACGCGATCGTAGTCCGCGGGGTCGATGATCACGGTAACGGCGTCAAAATTCTTGGCCGCGGCGCGGATCAGCGCCACCCCGCCGATGTCGATCTGTTCGATGCATTGGTCGCGGCTCGCACCCCGCGCCGCGGTTTCCGCAAACGGGTAAAGGTTGCAGACCAAAAGGTCGATCGTGCCGATTGACCGCTCGTTCAACGCCGCCAGATGGTCTGGCCGGTCGCGGCGCGCCAGGAGCCCGGCATGGATTACCGGGTGCAAGGTTTTGACGCGCCCGTCGAGAAACTCGGGCATGCCAGTCAGAGCCGCCACCTCGGTGACCGGAATGCCGGCAGCCGTCAATGCCTGCGCCGTGCCGCCAGTCGATATCAGCTCGACGCCGCGTGTGGCCAGCGCCGCGGC
This sequence comes from Allostellaceae bacterium, assembly GCA_035509615.1. Lineage (GTDB taxonomy): Bacteria > Pseudomonadota > Alphaproteobacteria > ATCC43930 > CGMCC-115725 > AP-15. The sequence goes on from DATJLK010000016.1 coordinate 17,649, forward strand.
AAACGGTGCGAGCCCGGTCTTGTCGCTGACCGAGATCAGCGCTCGGCAAATCTTTTGCGGGGAGGCTTCCATCGGCCGGGTATAGGATCGCTGCCGGTTCGGGACAAGCCCTCGACGCGCCTGCCAGGCCCACTTCAGCGGCCCTGGGCAAATACACCCAGCAGCACCGCCACAATAATCACCGCAGCGGCCAATGCCAGGATCCCTGCCCCGTTCTCCGCCGCCCAGCCACAGGCAACCAGCAGCAGATCGGCAGTGATGACGCGGTGGACGACAGCGGCATGCCTCCGTCCGCGGCGGACGGCCTGCTGATAAAAATGCTGACGATGCGGCTGCCAGACCCGCTCACCCCGCAACAGACGGCGACCCAGAGTGATCGTCGTGTCGGCCAGGAAATAGAGCGGCAGGATCAGAGCGACCTTCCACCGCCCCGCCTGCGCCAATCCGATCAACAGAAATCCGGTCAAGTAGCCGAGCGGTACGCTGCCGACATCGCCGAGAAAAATCCGCGCCGGTGACCAGTTCCACCACAAAAAACCGAGTGCGGCGCCGAGAATGGCCGCCGCAAGCATCGCAACAGTCGCATCGGTGCTGCTGCCGATCGCGGCCAGCAGCAGCAGGCCGCCGCCGATCGCCGCCGCTTCGCTCGCGGCAATGCCATCGATCCCGTCCATGAAATTGAAACCGTTGACCCACCCCAACCAGATAAAGCCAAGCACAACGTCGTCGGCCGTCGGCCCCAGCCATTCCCGCAAGTCGTTTGGCGCGGCCGGTAGCGCAAACAGCCCAATCGCAACCGCCGCGGCCTGCGCCGCCATTCGCGTTGCCGGTGACAGGCCATGGAGATCGTCGATCCAGCAGACGACGCCGAGCAATGCGGCAGCAACGCAGACCGGGATCACCGCGGTGTCGACGAGGCCGAGCGCGGCCAACCCGCTCCACGCCGCCAGCACCGTGCCGATGACGGCAATGCCGCCGCCGCGTGGTGTCGGGACCGCGTGCGAGGAACGCTCGTTCGGCCGATCGAGGACGTCGCGGCGGCGCAGCAGCGGGATCAGCGCACCGGTCCCGACACCGCAAGCGACAGCGGCGGCAACGAGGATGCCGCCAGTCGCCAAGAGTTCAGCGAGATCGAGGCGATCGCGCCACAAGTTAGGCGAAGCCGGTCTGGCTAGGCGAAGCCGGTTTGGCCGGTCTGGCGGCGCAACGCCCAGCGTACGGTCGTGCCGCCGGGCTCGGCTGTACCGCTCAACATCACCTGCTGGGTTTTCTGTGCCTCCCCCGATCCGAGATAGATACTTTCGCCAAGGCTGATCTCGGCGCCGGCAGCCCGCAGCTGCCAGCAGGTTCCGCTCGGCAGGTGCAGCGCCGCGCCGGTTTGGTCGACCAGTGCCGCTTCCACCGACGGATGAAGATGAAAACGTACAGTGAAGTTCGCACCCGGCCGCCCGATCAGACGATCCTCGCCGCGCACATCGTCGCCATCGGCGGCGAGGAACAACTCCCGGGTGTAAATCAAGCCAAACCGCTCGCGGTAGCCGTCATGGGTCGCCGAGATCCATTGCTGACCCTCATGTTCGGCGCGTTCGCAGGTGACCGAGATCGGCGCTCGATTGACCACCCCGTCATCACGAATTTCGGTCGAGTTGGTGTCGGCCACGACCAGAACCGAATGCGCCGCACTCGTCCGCGGGACCCGCCACCAATTCGGCTTTGTCCCACGATATGCGCCGCAATTGACGATAATGCGCTCCCGCTCATGGCTCATTTCGAAAGAAAGCGCGCCGGCATGGGCATGCCCATCGAAACTCGGCGGCGGTCGGGTTCCGGTGTCAACGATGATCAAGCTCTTGGCCGCCTGCAGCCGCTCGAAACCCGAATCGGAGGCGTGGGTCGTGCTGCGCCCTTTGGTTTCCGACTGAGTCAGAAGCAGGTCGATCAGCAACCCATCCTCTTCGAGCGAATCGTTGAACAGCGCCAGCCGCCGATCACCGTGACGAAACATCCGCAGCATTGGCGCTGCCCGCTCGATCGTCTCCTGCAGCGCGCGCGGAGGTTCGATCTTTTGGGCGCGCAGCATCGATCGGATATCGACAAGGTCGCGAAGCACGCGCAGTTGTACCGACGGACTGCGCGAGCGATGTCCGCCATCGGCAAAAAACTGCGCCCCGGTCTCCCGCTCCAGCGCCGCCAGCGTTCTCGCCAACCGCTGGGGCGAACCGCCAAATGCCAGAATTCCGCCGATCAGCCCCTTGAGCGCCCGCAGCCGCGCGGCGCCCTCGACTTCCCATGCGGCGGTCCGGGCAAGGTGCCGGTACTGCCGGGCCATGCTGGCGAGGACCGCGCGCCTGAAGGCAGGCTCCTTGGTCCCGACGAGCTCGTCAAAATGAGTGATCCAGGCGAACAGCCGGGTTCCCAGAATGTCGGAGCGCCAAACCACTGAACGGACGTCAGATTCCGCTGCGAGCCAGCTCTGCACCAGCTCTCTCGTCAGATCGCGTCCGGCAGGCCCCGCGGCCAGCAGATCGGCAACCCAATCAAAACCGTGCCAAGCGGCGTACCACTCCTCGGCGCCGGCGGGCGGAAACCAGCATGGCGCGGGATTGCGCACCAGCGGGCCGACCAGCGCAATATCCCCGGCGGCAATGGCCATGCCGCGCTTCGGATCCCCCGGCCAGGTTTGTCCGATCTTCAGACCGACGCCGCTCGGGACGCGGCCTTTCAAGGTGTGGCGGTAAAAGCGCCTGGCGATAAGCGACTGCAGCAGATGGCGCCGCAATCCGGCGAACATACCCGCGCCGCTGCCGCTACCTCGCTCTCTCGGCGACGCAGGGCGCTTGTCCGTCGTTTTGTTCATCCGCGCCCAGGCCGGGCACGGCAGAGCGCGAGTCGGATGAAATCCGGACCGTCGCAGACCTGCCGAACAAGCGAATGCATGGCGCTTGGTAACAAGGAAAGCACCGCCTCGCAAGCCGTCGAGACTGCTGCTGCGCGGTCAGGCGGAACTCTCGATCTTCACCAGCCGGGCGCAGAAGAACCCGTCAAGCCCGTCATATTCGGACAAATAGCACGGCAAGGTCCGCAGATCTCCCTCGCGGGTAATCCACTCGGCGTTCCCGCCAACCTCCTCCGCCGTGATCGGCTGGCGTACAATCGGCGCGCCGGAACGAAACAAGGCTGCGATCTGCCGCGGTCCCTCCTCGGGTTCGAGCGAGCAGGTGCAATAAACGAGCCTGCCGCCCGGCGTCAGGATCTCGACCGCGGCGCGCAACAGGTTCTCTTGTACGACGGCCAGGCGGGCCACGTCGTCCGGCGATTTCAAGTGCGGCACATCGGGGTGCCGACGGATCGCCCCGGTGGTCGTACACGGAGCATCGAGCAGTACGGCATCGAACTGGCGTCCGGGCCGCCATGTCAAGGCGTCGGCGGCCACCGCTTCGATCGGCAAATTCAGCCGTGCGAAATTGGCAACGAGGCGTTCGAGGCGCCGCGTCGAGCGGTCGATCGCGATCACCCTGGCGCCAGCACAGGCGAGTTGGGCGCTCTTGCCACCGGGAGCGGCGCAAAGATCGATCACCTCGCGCCCGGTGACATCGCCGAGCAGGCGCGCCGGCAGCGCGGCTGCCGCGTCTTGGACCCACCAGGCGCCCTCGGCGTAGCCGGGCAGCAACATCACCGCGCCGCCGGCCTGCCGCCGCAATGTACCGGTCGGCAGCAGCAATGCCTGCAGCTTTTCGCACCAAAGCTCGGGATCCGTGCGCACGCTCAGATCGAGCGGCGCTTCTTTGAGATGCGCCGTGGCGATCGCCCGCGCTCTCTCTTCGCCGTAAGCCTCGCTCCATGACCGCCAAAGCCACTCCGGCGTGTTGAGCAGAGCGGCATCCTGCTTCTGGCTCAATTCGGCGCCTTCCACGCTCAAGCGGCGGAGGACCGCGTTGACCAGCCCCTTATGCGATAGAAACCCGCGGCCGTGCGCGAGATCAACGCTCGTCGCCACCGCGGCGTGCGGCGGGGTGCGCAAAAACAATAACTGCGCGATCCCGAGACGTAAAATGTCGTGGATCGTCGCGGCCCGCGGCGCCAGCGGCGTGTTGAGGCACAACCCGATCAGTTCGTCGATCTGCCCCAGCCGCCGCAAGGTCGTGGCGACGAGCAGACGCGCAAACGCGCGGTCGCGACCCGACAACAGCGGCATGCCCGGATTATCATCGATGGCATCGTCGAGCGGGCGCTTACGGCGAAGCACCGCGCCAAGCAATTCAAGCGCAACGTCGCGAGCAGTTGGAAAATGCGACATCAAAGTTCTTTTGACATGTTATGCGACATGCAGGTCAAACCCACCCCTGAACCCGTCCCAACACCGCCAGCTTTCGACGGTTCCGGCGACCCCGGTAGAATATGGGATCGTTCGATGCGGCTTGCGTTATCTTGGCACGTTGCCACATTTTTCCTATGGATGATTTACCACTTCGGCAAAACCCGCGGTCTGTGCCGGCCGCACCCGCGGCTCCTGCAATCCCGGTTCGGCCGGCGCAACCACCCGCCGAGATCGGCGGCCCGAAAGGTCCCGAACCGACACGCTATGGTGATTGGGAGGTCGGCGGCCGCTGTACCGATTTTTGAGCGTCCCGGTCGATTGCAAAAGTCAAAAAACCGTCCGGATGGCCGCCAACACCACAGGGTGCGGGTTCCCGCCGTAATGGTTCGGTCAAAGGGCATTTCGCAGTTCGGCTGACCGCCGGCTCGACCACCATCGACTGCCGCGCTCGAGGTCCCGCCTCTGCCGTTTTCCTCCCCGCTCGCGCCGGCAAGAGGCCGGGCCAGGGTGTGGTGTTCGCAACGGTCGAGTAGATTTAGCCGTTCATCATGGCCGCAACCGGATGCTATGATCCCCTTGATTAGGGAACTGCGCCGGTCGGCGTCTCGATCCTCGAATTGGGGAGCGACCCTCGGACATAGCGAGGCCAGCCGATGCAGAGGCGCACTGCACATCCCCTGATCGGACCGCGGTTGTCACCGGCCGGCGGCGTCGCGATCGAGGGTATCGACCTGTCGCAGCCGATGTCTGTCGCAATGACTGCTGAGGTGGTTGCCGCATTTCGCGATCACCATATCCTTGTCTTTCGCAATCAGACATTAAGCCGTGAACAGCAATTTGCATTCGCCACTCATTTTGGTGAGGTCGAACGCAGTAAGGCGCGGAACGCGGCAAACAAGCGGCATGCGGTCGCCCACATCATCTCGAATGTCGGCGAGGACGGCAGGCCGGTTGATCGCTCGTCATCGCCCGTCAGCAACTACAATTGGCATACCGACAAGCCCTATCATCGTGCGCCGCCGATGATGACCACCCTCCACGCGGTTGAAATGCCACCGCAGGGGGGTGACACCGAATTCGCCAACATGTCTCTCGCCTATTCCCGGCTGGAGCCGGAGGTGAGGCACCGGATCGCCGGGCTGCGGGTAGTATTCTACTGGGGTGCGCCCAGGCGCGCCGAAGAGTCGCCATTCCCGGGCTCGGACATCCGGGAAGCGGTTGATCACCCGCTGGTGCGCACTCATCCGGACACGGGCGCCAAGGCCCTCTATCTGGGCAACCACTCCTCGCACATTTTGGGATGGCCGCTCGCTGCGGGTCGGGCGTTGCTGGACGAATTGCTGGCCCATGCGACGCAACCGGAATTCGTCTACGTTCACCGCTGGTGCATCGGCGATCTCGTGATGTGGGACAACCGCTGTCTACTCCATCGCGCCGTCGCCAATTTCGACATGAAACAGCATCGGCGGGTGCTGTACCGCACCGTGGTCCGCGGCACCGCGCCGTTTTGAATTTCGCCAGGCGAGGCCAAGAGGCCCAGCTCGATCGCCGTCACGGAATGCTCGAGTTCGAGGCACCGACCGCGTTTGTCAGCGGCGGGCGAACATTTGCGATGAGCGTTTATTGCGAAAGCCGTCGCATCCCGAACCTGGCGAATCTTGCGGCACCAAGGCGTATAGGGGTAGATGCGATGCCTAAAACGGAGGCGGCATGGCAAGGTGGGCGATCGACGATATCCCGTGGAGCCGGTTCGATCGGGCAAAGCTCGATCCCGACATCGTCAAAATCGTCAAGGCCGCCGCCCTGGTCGAAACCAATGGCAGCGCCTACGCCCATCACCTCTGTCGGGTCTTCAACGAAGATCCCGAGTTTCAGGCGAGCGCCCGACGCTGGGGCGAGGAGGAAATCCAGCATGGCCGGGCGCTCGGACGCTGGGCCCAACTCGCCGACCCCGATTTCGATTTTAGCGCCGCCTTTGCGCGCTTTACCGAGAGTTTCCGGATCGATTTCGATCGCGACCGGTCGCGCCGCGGCTCGCGCGCCGGCGAAATGGTCGCCCGCTGCGTTGTCGAGAGTGCGACAAGCTCTTTTTACCAGGCGCTGCGCGACGCCGCCGAGGAACCGGTGCTGCGCGAAATCTGCCATCACATCGCCGCCGACGAGGCGCGGCACTACAAGCTCTTCTATCAGACCCTGACCCGCTATCTCAAAGCCGAGCGTATCGGGATGTGGCGCCGGCTTTGGGTGGCGTTGGCGCGGCTTGCCGAAGGTGAGGATGACGAACTCGCCTGCGCCTATCACGCCGCCAATGAAAGCAGCCGTCCTTACGATCACCGACACTGTAGCCGCGCCTATGCGAGCCGCGCCTTTGCCGTCTATCGCAAGCGGCACGTCACCCGGTGTGTGCGCATGGTCTTTCGCGCCATTGGCCTTGCCGCCAACAGCCGCCTGTCGCGCGCTACCGGACACCTCGCCTGGACCGTGGTGCGCCGCCTTGCCGCCGACCCCAACGATGCCGCAATCCAGCAGTCTCCGCTGTGAGGAGACCGGGATCGAGGATTTGCCCCAAGATTGCAGCATCGCCACCGCCGCCTGCCGTCCCGCCGCAGATCCGTGGCGGCTGATCCGCCGAGCCGGCGTCGGCTGCAGCGCAACGACCATGACGCAAACGGGGGCGACATTCGCCGGTCGCATGCTTATCTTTGAGAAGCGACACAGCGACCGTCGCAAGCGAGCCCAGAATGATCGACCCGTTTGGACGCAAAATCACCTATCTACGCGTATCGGTCACCGACCGCTGCGATTTCCGCTGCGTCTATTGCATGGCGGAAGAGATGCGGTTCCTGCCGAAAGCCGAACTGTTGACGCTCGAAGAGCTTGATCGGGTGTGCAGCGCTTTCATCAGACTTGGCGTCAGGAAACTGCGGTTGACCGGCGGTGAGCCATTGGTTCGTCGCGGCATCATGAGCCTGTTCCGGTCGCTTGGCCGCCACATCGAGAGCGGCGCGCTCGATGAGCTGACCCTGACCACCAATGGCAGCCAGCTTGCCCGCCATGCCGCCGAGTTGCGCGCAGCCGGGGTCCGCCGCGTCAATGTCTCGCTCGATACCCTCGATCCGGCAAAATTCACCGAGATCACCCGTCGCGGCGAACTCGACGTCGTGCTGAGCGGGCTCAAAGCGGCAAAAGCGGCGGGGCTCGCGGTCAAGATCAACACGGTGGCGCTGCGCGGTGTCAACGACGACGAATTCAACGATCTTGTCGCCTGGTGTGGCGATCAGGGTTTTGATCTCGTGTTCATCGAGGTCATGCCGATGGGCGATATCGGCGGCGAGAACCGCATCGAGCAGTATCTACCGCTGTCATTGGTCCGTGCCCGGCTCGAGCAGCGCTGGACTCTCGACGATACCGACTACCGCACCGGCGGGCCGGCCCGTTATGTCACGGTGCGTGAAACCGGGCATCGACTCGGGTTTATTACACCACTGACTCATAATTTCTGCGAGAGCTGCAATCGCGTGCGGCTGACCTGTACCGGCACGCTATACATGTGTCTCGGTCAGGAGGACGCGGCCGATTTGCGTACCCCGCTGCGCCAGTCCGAGGGCGACGAGGTGCTGGCCGCGGCGATCGCCGAGGCGATCAGCCGAAAGCCGCGAGGCCATGATTTTATTATCGACCGTCGCCACAACCGTCCGGCTGTCGCTCGGCATATGAGCGTGACCGGCGGGTGACGGCCGCTCTATCGCGCGACGCTCCTCCCCGAATTGCCGTCGTCGCTGCCGATACCGAGCCGGCGCAGGAGGCACTCGCCGAACTCCGCCGGCGCTACCGCTGTGTCGAACCCGAGCAGGCCGAGATCGTCCTGTCGCTCGGCGGCGACGGGTTCATGCTCGAGACCCTGCACCGCTTCTTGCCGCAACGTGTACCGATCTACGGCATGCATCGCGGCAGTGTCGGCTTTTTGATGAATCTCTACCGTCCGGAGGGGTTGTACGAACGGTTGGCCGAGGCGCAGCCGGTCGTGCTGCACCCGCTCGAAATGGTCGCGCGCGACGGCCGGGGTGATCGCCACCGGGCACTCGCTTTCAACGAGGTCTCGTTGTTGCGGGAGAGCCGTCAGGCGGCGAAGCTCAAAGTGACTGTCGACGGCGTCACCCGCATCGATGAACTGATGGCCGACGGCATTCTGGTCGCCACACCGGTTGGCAGCACCGCCTACAATTTATCGGCCCACGGACCGATCATTCCGCTCGGCGCCGGGATTCTGGCGCTGACGCCGATCAGCGCATTCCGGCCGCGGCGGTGGCGCGGCGCCTTGTTGCGCCACGAGGCGCAGGTGCGCATCGATGCGCTCGAAGCGGCAAAGCGCCCGGTGAGCGCGGTCGCGGATTTTACCGAGGCAAGGGATGTAGTCAGCGTCGAGATCCACGAAAATCGCGAGATCTCGATGACCCTGCTGTTCGACCACGAAGCCAACCTCGAAGAGCGGGTGTTCAAGGAACAGTTCGCGACCTGACCGGCCCGCCGGCTCACCTCGGTAAATTGAGCCGTCGGGGAACCGTCATCCCGAACGGGTGATGCGATCGCCCTTTGACAGCGGGTGCGTAAGGAGCGGTTCGCGAGCCGAGCCCTCTGGCAACGGCGGTTCGAGAGCCCGGCGCTCGCTGACGGTTCAAATCGATGCTTCGAGGGGTGGCGCTGCCGCGGCCGCCTTGCCGGCGATATAGCCCTGACAAGTCGCGCGGGCGAGCCCATGCTGGCTGAAGCCGCCGGCCGATTCACCACCACAATAGAGGCCGGGGATGAGCGCACCGTTCATGTCGATGACCTGGCAACCCGCATTGATGCGCAATCCGGCGCGGGTGTCGTGCACGACCGGTGTCGCCCACGCCGCATAGAATGGCGGAGTGGCGATTTTGTACATCGGCTGCGGCTTGCCGAAATCCTCGTCAACGCCGGAATCGACAAAGGAATTGTAACGCGCCACGGTTGTCTCGAGATTCGCGGGCGGCATCGGCTGGCGCTGATATCGCATGACGATCTTCTCGGCGAGGTCGGCCAAGCGATTGGCGCTGAAAAAGAAGCCGGCGGCGAGGTCGACATGTGGCGGGGTCGGCCGCCAATTTTCGCGTGCGACGGCCTCGCTGTCGAAAATCGCCCAGATCGGTCCGCCGCCATTATGCCCGTCATCGATCCCGGCGAGCGCTGCATTCAAGAAATTGTTGGGGTCGTATTTAAGGTTTTTCGCATTGAGATAGCTGCCCGGAACATAGGGATCGAGCGAGTTGTAGTTGTTGGCGATGAATTGTCCGCCGGTCTCGTCATAAAATCGTCGGCCGAGCATGTTGACCAGGATGACATTCTGCCAATTCGCGACCCGCAGCCCGGTGGCGCGTGCGCGATCGAACACGCGACTGCCCGGCATCCATTGCAGATTCCGGTAATTGTATTGGCACCCGATCGAGCCGGGCTTGGTCACATTCGCACCGAATTCACCGGTCTGGTTGTAAAGACCCCACAACGCCGCCCCGATCGCCATCGCCGCCAACTCGCCGCTGGCATCCTGGTCAGACCACGGCATGCCGGCCAGACCGCAATATTCTTCGGTCAGGCGCGGGTCGAACATGCGCCGGAAGTTGACATTGCCGGTCGAACCGCCGGTGCCGATGATGACAGCCTTGCGCGCGCGGATATCCAGCTTTGCACCCTTGTGATCGACCGCGATGCCGAGCACCGGTCCGGCATCTGGCGCCTGCCGATGGATCCGGGTCATGCGGTGTTCGAGCAGGATCTCGACCCCCGCTTTCTTGGCGGCGACTTCGAGCGGCCGCATCAAACCATTGCCGGAGGAACGGGTCTTTTGGACGCTCGGATCGGCCGGCATGCCGGTCTGCACCATTGGCCAGTCCATCACCGCACAATGCATTTCGCGCGGCACCGAGTTGCCGACGGAGGTGCCGCCCAGCGCATCCGGCGCCTTGTCGACAAACACAACGCCATGCGCGACCAGCCATTCAAAGGTATCGACGCTGTTATCTGCAAATGCGCGAATGATTTCGCGGTCGTTATAGCGGTAATCGGGAAAGCCGTTGGGACCGACCACCGACCAGTCGGTCAGGTCGCGGAACAAAAGATCCGGGGAATCCTCGATGCCGTATTGCTGTTGCACCCTGGTGCCGCCGCCAAGCGGGACATTGCCGCCGCTGGCAATGGCATGGCCGCCGATATCCGGTTCGGCCTCGACCAGGATCACCGAGCACCCGGCCTCGCGCGCGACGATGGCGGCGGGAAGTCCGGTCGCACCGGCACCGATCACGATGACATCGGCCTCACGGTCCCAGCCGCGTGGAAGTTGCGTCTCCTGCGCATCCGCCGATACCGACCGGCCCAATCCATCTCGCATGCTCATCCCCTTGCTGTCCCGGCGCTGCTCGGTGCCGCATTGCGCGGTTTGCCATCGAAGAGAATCTCACCCCCGGAGACTCGCGCATCAAGCGCAGGCAAGCCTATGTCAGTTCGATCAAGCGCCTCAAGGCAATCTGCTAAAAGCAAGACCGGTCATGCCACCCGACCATGCAAGCGCGGGTGCGTCGGCGCGGCGCCACATCCCTGCCCTTCTCAAGGCTTCCCGCGCCGCCACATAAAGGCTGCGCGATACCGGTTTCCCAAATGAGACTCAGCCCTGAACACTCCGATCTGTTTGATCAGCCAAGCCTTCCGGGGCTGTCCCAGCTGGCGGAGATCGTGACGCCGCAGGAGGAGCGGAGCTTGATCGCGTCGATCGACGCGGCGGAGCTTTCACCGTTCCGTTTTCATGGCTGGCTCGGCAAGCGGCTGACCATCTCCTATGGCTGGCGCTATGACTTTGACGATGCCAGCTTCGCGCCGACCCAATCCATTCCCGGCTGGCTATTGCCGCTACGGGCGAAGGCGGCAGACTTCGCCGGCTTGTCGCCGGAAGAATTCGTGCAGGCCCTGCTGATCCGGTACGATCCTGGCGCCGGTATCGGATGGCACCGGGACCGACCGGTGTTCGAGCATGTCATCGGCATCTCGCTTGGGGCGCCGGCGACGATGCGGTTCAGGCGGCGCCGGCCCGGCGGTTTCGATCGCGCCTGCGCATTCCTGGTGCCGCGGTCGATCTATCACCTCTCAGGTGCAGCGCGCCGTGAATGGGAGCACAGCATAGCGCCGATGGAAGCGACCCGCTGGTCGGTGACCTTTCGCAGCCTGTCGGAGAAGGGGCGCGCGCTGGCGACCCGCGCGCTCGACGGCCAGCGCGAAGACGGTCATCGTCGCCGAGCGTGAGATGCCGTCGCGGGTCGCTCTGTTTGATCGCCCTGCCCGCTCGGCAGCCCTGTTGGGCCTGAAAAGCAGCGCAAAGCGGCGGGAAACAAGAACAAGAACTGGTTCAGATATAGGATATGGCAACCCATTCCCGGCGAAAAGCCGCGCTTACCCCTCTGGGCGCCCGGTAGCGGATCGATGGATGCCAGCCTCCGCCGGGAGCGCCTGCACCGGCGCTCCCGCCGCGCCCTCATCCAGTCTGGCACGGGCCGCGGGCAGGCCGGCCGCTCTGACCGATCGGCAACTCGACCGTCGCCGATCTTCGCGACACTCAGGTGTTGCGCAGCCGATGGCTTTCCTCGATCTCGGCTGCGGCGATCGCCCGCGCCAGTGCCGCACTCAGCTCTTTGGCCGAATCCAATGTCAGCTCGACCGCGACCCGCGCGCCCGGTCCGAGCGCACGGTTCACAAAGTCGATGGTGATGGCTTCTTCGAGCAGCGCGTGATGCGGATGGTCATAAGACACCACGGCGTGGGTCAAATCGAACCACCCGTCATCGCGTTTGCCGGCGCCGTCGGCGCCGACGACCTCAACGATCGAGGTGCACATATCAGTTGTCGTAACGCCGGACGGGATTACGCGGCCAGGTGCTTGTGCAGAAACGCGAAGACTTTCTGCCAGCCATCGAGCGCCTGCTCGATGCGGTAATTCGGCCGGTCATAGTAGAAAAAACCGTGCCCGGCGCCGTCGTAGCGGTGAAACTCGTACTGCTTGCCGTGCTTTTTGAGCTCGGCCTCGTGCTGGTCGACCTGCTCCGGGGTTGGCGCGCGATCCTCATTGCCGAACAAACCGAGCAGCGGGCATGAGAGATCTTTGGTGAATTCGATCGGCGCGGTCGGCTGCTTTGGGTTCAGCTCCTCACGGCTCATCACGACCCGGCCGCCCCAGAGTTCGCAGGCCGCGTTGATGCTCTTGGTGTGGCAGGCATACAAGAAAGTCTGCCGCCCGCCCGAGCAGGTGCCGAACACGCCGACTTTCCCATTGAGCCAGGGCTGAGCGCGCAGCCATTGCACAGCCCCTTCGGTATCGCCGATGACCTGGGCGTCGGGAACACCGCCCTCGGCGCGGACCTTGGCGGCGACATCGTCGGCTTTGCCTTCGCCGGCTCGGTGGTAGAGGTTATGGCTGATCGTCGCATAGCCATGATGCGCGAATTTGCGGGTCGTCTCGCGATACCACTCATCCCAGCCGGGCGCGTGGTGCAGCAGCACCATTCCCGGGAACGGGCCCGGCCCCAACGGCCGCGCTACATAGGCCGAGATCGTCTCGTTCTTGTCGCCTTTGATCCCAATAGTTTCCGCAATCATGCCTTCATAGGCCATCGGTCGCTCCCCTCATAAAAAAAACCATAGCGGCTGCTTCAGCATCAAGCCGGCGGAGAGCCTAACACATTTTGGGCCGACAACCCCAGCCTCGCCATACGGGCTCGGCAGATGCCGATGCCGGACCGCGCCGCGACTGGCGGAGAGCGATGCGGCTTGTCCTGAGCGGCTCTATTTTAGTTAAAATCGTGGGGTTTTGCGCAACAGGAGCGTTCTCGTGGCAGAGAATACCAACGACAACCGGACGCTCGACCAGCGGCTACGCCTGATCGAGGATCGCTTTGAGATCTATGACCTGATTGCCAGCCATCCGCCGAGTGCGGATACCGGCGCCGGCGATTATACCGCCTCGGTCTGGACCGAGGACGGCGTCTTTGACCGCGGCGCCGAATTCCCGCGGCCGACCGGGCGGGCGGCGATTGCCGGCGGGTCGTCGAGCCCCGAACACCACCGTGCGATCGAGCAGGGGATCGCGCATTTTGCCGGGCTGCCTTACGTCCGGATCGCCGGCGATACGGCGATTGCGATCTCCTATCTGCAGATCCTGGTGCCGGACTGCGTCGGTCCATTCTTCGATGTCCCCAATCACGGCTCCTCGCGCGGTTTTCACGTGCATCGGGTGTCGGCCAATCGGTGGGAGTTTGTCCGCACCGACGAAGGCTGGAAGATCAAACGGCGGACTTTGCGCCCGCTGGACGGCACCCAGCCGGCGCGTGACATCCTGCGCACGGCGCTGGAGCCGTAAACGCGCTCGACAACAACGCCGATACCCGATGGTCGGAAACCGGCGGCTGGTCCGTCGCGGCATCGCCTCGGGCTTGGTGCGTCTTTCGCCCTCGGAGTTATAAAAGACCCGGGCGCTGGCAAAACCGCTGTACCGACCGATCGAGCCAGACTACCGAGCGCCATGCCCCGCCGCGATCCGGGTGCTGCATGCGGCCACCCAAACTTCACCCGGTCGGCGGAGCAATCGCATCGAGAGCCAGCCCCCGCGTCTCGGAGCCGATCTGGGTGACCGCGACGGCCGCGACTGCGAGCATCACGGCAATGGTGCCAAACACCGCCGGAACCCCCCAGGTGGTCTGGATGAACAGAAAGCCGGGGACGATGATCGCGGCACCGATCCGGCCGCCCGAATGAGCAAAGCCGAAACCGGAGGCGCGCGCGTTGGTCGGAAACACCTCTGACGCGAAGATCTGCATCGAGTTTCCGGCCAATTGGATACAGAAAAACATCGCAAACCCGACGGCGACCAGCATCGCCACCGACTGCGCCGCGGCGAACCCGACGGCAAACAGCCCGGCGAGCACAAAGGCGATCACCGCGGTGCGGATACGGCCAAACCGTTCGAGTGCGAACATCATGAAGGCACTGCTGCACGGATAGGCGATGGTCATGGCGAGGGTGAAGGTCAGCGATTTGGTGATCGTGAACCCGCGACCGGCCATGATGTTGGGCAGCCAGGTGCCAAGCCCGTTCGCGATGCCAAAAAACGCAAAAAAGCAGATCATCGCGGCGATGACATTGCGCGGGTATTGCCGGAACACGACTGCGATCGGATCGCTTTTGGTATCGCTTGCCGCGTCGGCGGCCAGCGATGAGAGCGGCGGCACTCGCAGGTTCATGCGCTTCAAGAGGTCGAGTGCGCGCTGCCCTTGGCCATGCGTCGCCAGCCAGCGCGGCGATTCCGGCAGCGAGAACCGTAGCACGAAGACAATCAGCGCACCGACGCCGATGACGATCCAGATGCCGCGCCAACCGATCGTGTCGCGCAAACCGAGCGCCAGCAGGATCCCGACGGGCCACGGAAAGGCGCCGCCGATCAGCTGCATCAACGCCAGGATACGGCCGCGAATGTTTTTGGGCGCGTATTCGGCGGTGTACGAAAAGCACAGCGGCTGCTCGGCGCCGAGCCCGACCCCGGCGATAAACCGGAATGCGGCAAGCCACACGAAATTCGGCGAAAACGCGGCGGCAATCGTCGCTACGGCGTAGAGCAACAGGTTGAACTGGTAGACCGTCTTGCGGCCAAATCGATCGGTGAACTCGCCTTGTCCGACGCAGCCGATCAAGAGGCCGATCAGCGTCGAACTGCCAACCACGGCGACCTGCGGTGCGGTGATAAAACCGCTCCTGATCATGTCCGGCACCAGCGCGCCGAGGATCGTCAGGTCAAGGACGTCAAAGAAATAGCCTGCGGCGACCAGCGCCAAGACCCGCCAGTGGATCGGCGTCATCCGTGCGTCGTCCATTGCACTGCCAACGAAGGCTTCGACTGTCTCGGACACCGGCTGTTTCCCCTTGTGATTGTTCACGCCTGCCGCAGGTGCGGTCGGCTGTCGCAACCCGACCGGATATCATGACCGGCCGATCGCGGTTAGCCACTTCTGGCAACTCGTTGCCGGCGGGTTACCGGTGTTCAGCGTGCCACAGCACCGGCGAGGCGAACGCGAAATGGGCGAGGATTTCCGCCCTCGGGATGTCGTGCACGACAAAGACGAGGCGGCTGCGGCATCCGTTCGCGGGCCAGCCGGCCGGCCAATCGTCAAGCCATTCGGGTGCGAACATCGCGTGCTGCGCCGCCTGCACCACCGCCGGCCGCTCGGGGCGATCCGAAAAGCGGACGATGCCCTTGACCCGCAGCAAATCATTGCCGCGTTCGCGGGCCAGCCCGCCCAATGCCCGGGCGAAATCGAGCCGGCTGACCTCGCCTCTCAGGCTGATCGTAAACGCGTCGATGCCATGGCTGTGCGCGGCAACCGGGGCCGCGAGTGCGGGCATCGGCGCCGCACGCTCTTCCGAGCTGAACAGGACCGCCCCGGGATCGTCGGCTTCGCGCGCTATCACCCGCGCTGCGTGGTCGTTGAGCCGGTCCAGGCGGCAGACCAGCTCCGAGCCGAGCGATGCGAGATCGGTTTTGCTGATCACCAGGGTGTCGGCGAGGGCCACCTGCCGCGCCGCCTCGGCAAATCGGTCGAGTGTCGCCGCGCCGGTGACAGCGTCGACCAGCGTGACCACTCCGGCCAGATGCAGGCAGTGGTCGAGCATCGGATCGGCGCCCAGGGTGTAGAGGATCGGCGCCGGGTCGGCGAGACCGGTGGTTTCGACGACGATCCGCCGAAACCCGCGGATTTCACCCGCAGCACGCCGGTCGAGCAGGCCGCGCAAGGTACGGGCGAGGTCCTCGCGCACGGCACAGCACAAGCATCCGCCGGGCAATTCGATGACGCTGCCTTCGACAAAATCGACGAGATGATGATCGATCGCGATCTCGCCAATCTCGTTGATGACGACAGCGGTGTCGGCGAGTGCCGGAGAAACCAGCACCCGGCGCAACAACGTGGTCTTGCCGCTGCCAAGAAAACCGGTCAGCACCGTCGTCGGCAGGGTCGCGGGTTCGAGCATCGATCTTGACCATTCAGCGGGGACAACTGCCGACATCATCGTTCCACGCCGGGCAGATCCCGGCAAGCGCCTGCGGTGCCGCGCAAAAATTACTGCCGGAGCAATTACCTTCGATGATCTGGCGATGATCTGTGTCACCAGGCCGGCCTGTACGATCGAACCGACGGCTCCAACACGCCGAAACGCCGCAAACGCGGATCTCCGTCGAGCGGAAGGCTGGCGTCGAGCGGCGGCGTGCCGTATTCCTCGAGTACTTCCGGGGCCGTGGGACTTCGCCTCTTTGCCGCGTGCGCCGATTGCTAGCCAACGGGTGGAGGTCGGAGAATGACAACACCGCTCCCGCGCATCGCCGTGATCGGCACCGGCGGCACGATTTCCTCGCTCGGGGCATCGAGCCTCGATGTCCTCGATTATCCCGATTTCGGCCAGAAGCTCTCGGCCGAGGCGCTGCTCGACCGCTTTGCCGAGACGCGGCTCGTCGCCGACCCGGTGCCGATCACCGTCCGCCAGGTCGGCAGCACCGATATCGGCCCGACCGAATGGCTCGAGTTGCGCGCGCTGATCCACAAGATCGCGGCTGACAATCCGGATATCGCCGGGTTTGTTATCACTCACGGCACCGCGACGCTCGAAGAAACCGCGTTCTTTCTTAACCTGACCCTGAAGGTGAGCCAGCCGGTGGTGCTGGTCGGCGCGCAACGGCCGGCAACTGCGCTCGGCACCGATGCCGGCATGAACCTCGTCAACGCGCTGCGGGTCGCCGGCTCGGCCGAAGCGCGCGGCAAGGGGGTCCTCGTGCTGCTCAATGACGAGATCAATGCCGCCCGCGATGTGGTCAAGACTTCGACCTATCGCGTCCAGACCTTCCGCTCGTTCGATTTTGGCGCGCTCGGCCATGTCGACGGCGACGGCGTGCATTTCTATCGCGCACCGCTGGGCGCCCATATGCCCGACGGTCCCTTTGCCGCTCGCGACCTCAAGGAACCGCTGCCCCGGGTCGACATCATCTATTCCTATGCCGGCGCCGACGGCGCGCTGGTCGAGGCCGCGGTCGCCGCCGGTGCGCGCGGGCTGGTTTCGGCTGGGTTCGCCCCGGGCAGCCCGACCCCGGAGCAGCGGACAGCCTTTGCGCGCGCCGCCAAAGCCGGGGTCATCGTCGTGCAATGCACCCGTGCCGCAAGCGGCCGGGTGGCGCCACGCCGCCGCCTGCGCGAAACCGGCATCGTCGCCGGCGAGGATCTGAGCCCGCAAAAGGCCCGCATCCTGTTAATGCTGGCAATGACGATGACCGGTGATGTCGCCGCGATCCAGCAGCTGTTCCAATCCTGCTGAGGTGCGAAGATCGGCTGCTGAAAAACTGTGACCCTGCCATGGTTCGTCCAGGCATATATCCGCGCACGGCGGCCGGCCGCCTTGGTTCATCCCCTGGATGTGATGCCTTGATTGACCATATAACGATATCTTGATATCGTTATCATTCGTGTCGGCTGAATGTCGGCCCGACAGGAGATCAGGAATGCCCGCTTTCACCGACTACAAGGTTGCCGACATCTCTCTTGCCGATTGGGGGCGCCGCGAAATTGCGATCGCTGAGACCGAGATGCCCGGGCTGATGGCCTTGCGCGACGAGTTTGGCGCTGCGCGGCCATTGTCGGGAGCGCGCATCGTCGGCTGTCTCCATATGACGATCCAGACCGCGGTGTTGATCGAGACCCTGATCGAACTCGGCGCCACGGTACGGTGGAGCTCTTGCAACATCTTCTCGACGCAGGACCACGCCGCCGCGGCGATCGCGGCGCGCGGCATCCCGGTGTTCGCCTGGAAAGGCGAGACCGAGGACGAATACGAGTGGTGCATCGAGCAGACGCTGCACGGTCCGGCCGACGGGCCCTATGCCGGTTGGACCCCCAACATGGTGCTCGACGATGGCGGCGACGCCACCAAGATCCTGCACGACCGGCATCACGACCTGCTCGCGGGCATCCGCGGCATTTCGGAAGAGACCACGACCGGGGTTAACCGGCTCTATGAGATGATGCGGAAAGGTGAGTTGAAAGCACCGGCATTCAATGTCAACGACAGTGTCACCAAGTCGAAATTCGACAACCTCTACGGTTGCCGCGAGAGCCTCGTCGACGGCATCAAGCGTGCCACCGATGTGATGCTGGCGGGAAAACTCGCGGTCGTCTGTGGCTTTGGCAATGTCGGCAAGGGTTCCGCGGCGAGCCTGAGGAGTCAGGGCGCCCGCGTGATGGTGACCGAGATCGACCCGATCTGCGCGCTGCAGGCGGCGATGGAGGGGTATCAAGTCACGACGATGGACGAGGCGGCGTCGATCGGCGACATCTTTGTCACCGCCACCGGCGATATCGACGTGATCACGATCGACCACATGCGGCAAATGAAGGATCGCGCGATCGTCTGCAACATCGGTCATTTCGACAGCGAAATTCAGATCGACGCGTTGCGCAACTACCCGTGGGAAGAGGTCAAGCCCCAGGTTGACGAGGTCATCTTTCCCGACGGCAAGCGGCTGATCGTTCTCGCCAAGGGGCGGCTCGTCAATCTCGGTTGCGCCACCGGCCATCCGAGTTTTGTGATGAGCGCCTCCTTCACCAATCAGGTGTTGGCCCAGATCGAATTGTGGACCCATCACCGGAACTACGAGAACAAGGTCTATGTGCTGCCCAAGCATCTCGACGAAAAGGTCGCGCAGCTGCATCTCGACAAGCTCGGGGTCAAGCTGACCCGGCTGACCGCGGCGCAAGCCGGTTATCTCGGGCTCGAGCAGGCCGGCCCGTTCAAGCCGGAGCACTACCGCTATTGACAGGGATTCGGAGCAAATAAGCAACGAATTGGGTACAAAGAGGAAACAGAGCCCTTCCCTTTTGCAAAATTGCCGGCATAATCCCTTCCCACGGACGGTCGCGAAGGCGCATTGCGACCGCCGTCTGCGAGAGGGAAAGTTCGATGTTTGCTGCCGGAGCGGTTCTATCCGCGACGATCGCCGCGATCGGTTTTGGCGCCCTCTGGTGCACCGCAGAGCGGCGCTTGCGCGCGCTCCGCTCGGTCATCGGCGAGGTCGAGCAACAGCGGACGCAGGCAACGGCCGCTGCAGACCAGGCATTGGCGGCGGCAGCGAAGTGGCGCCACGCCCTCGACGCGCTGCCGATGCCGGTATGGCGCCGCGATGCCGATCATCGTCTCGTCGCGTATAATCAAGAATACGCTGAAGCACTTGGCGGCGACCGCGAAGGAGCGGTCGCGCGAGGAGTCCTCCCGCGCGAGCACCACCCGGTGCCCAATCGTGGTGCCACACCGCCTGGCCAATCCGCAGACGGGCCGCCGGTCACCTCCCGTGTCGTGATCCGAGGACAACGCCGATTGCTCGAGGCCCGCGAGGTCGCATGCCCTGATGGCGAGACGATCGGCTATGCCGTCGACCGGACCGATGTCGACAACGCTGAGCACGCGCTGCGCCGCCATATCGCCGCCCATGCCGCAGTGCTCGAAATCCTGTCGGCAGCGGTCGCGATCTTCGGCGCGGATCAACGCCTCAAATTTTTCAATTCGGCCTTTGCGCGCTTGTGGGCGCTCGAGCCTGGATGGCTCGGATCGCAACCCGCGCTTGGCGAGATCCTCGAATATCTGCACCAGTCGCGCCGTTTCCCGGAATATGCCGATTTTCACGCCTTTAAACGCGAGCGTTGCGCACAGTTCACGGCGTTGGTCGAGCCCCGGCACGAGTTGATGCATCTGCCCGACGGGCAGACGCTGCAGCTGACGATATCGCCGCACCCGTTCGGCGGTCTGATTTATGTCTTTGACAATGTCACCGATCGCCTGGCGCTCGAATGCTCGTACAACACGCTGGCTCAGGTGCAACGCGCCACCCTCGACCATCTATTCGAGGGGATCGCGGTCTATGGCGGTGACGGGCGCCTGAAACTTCACAACCCGGCCTTCCGGGCGATTTGGGGATTATCCGAAACCGATGTTGCGGGCGAGCCGCATATTGCCGCAATTCTCGAGAAAGCCCGCGATCTGATTGATGACGGCGGCAATTGGCCGGCGAAGCGGGCGGAATTGATCGCCCAAGTCACGGCTCAAACCTTTGCCAGCGGACCTCTTTATCGCCGCGATGGTTCGATGTTGCAGGTCGCGAGTGTGCCGCTGCCCGATGGCGAGGTGTTGCTGACCTATCTCGACATCAGCGATACCGCCCGCATCGAGCAGGCTCTGCGCGAGCGCAACGAGGCGCTCGAAACCGCAGCCCGGTTGAAATCGGAATTCGTCGCCAACGTTTCGCACGAATTGCGCACCCCGCTCAATACCGTGATCGGGTTCGCCGAGATATTGCACAACCAATATTTCGGTTCGCTCAATCCGAGCCAGCGCGAATACAGCGCCGGCATTCTCGACAGCGCGCATCAGTTGCTGTCGCTGATCGACGGCATCATCGACCTGGCGTCGGTCGAAGCCAACTATCTCGAATTGGAGCCCGACCGCGTCGATATCTCGAGCATGCTGCGCGCCCTGCTGCTGCTCACCGAGGATCGCGCCCATAATCGCGGGCTTCAAATCGATTTGCACTGTCCCCCGCGGATCGGCGCCATCGTGGCCGACGAGCGGCGCCTCAAACAGGCGCTCTTCAACCTGATTTCCAACGCGATCAAATTCACCCCGCCCGGCGGGGCCATCCGTGTGACGGCAGAACAGGGCGACAGCGAGTTGCGCGTGAGCGTCTGCGATACCGCGACTGGCTTTGCGGCGGATCCGGCCGATATGATCGATCATCGCGATCGCGCTCCGGCAGCAACATGCTCCAGCCTCGGCCTGTCGCTCGTCAAGAGCCTGATCGAGCTGCATGGCGGTACGGTCGAGATCGATTCAGCGCCGGGACGAGGAACCAGGGTCACATGCCGGCTACCGGTCGGTGGCGCCGACGCCGGCAGCAGCAAGACCTCTACCGCCAACCCGCCATACGATTCGCGTTGCGAAGCCACAGCCTAGGCGGTGCCGGCCGTTGTCATGACCGGCCTGCCACCTTGAAACGCAAGACGTTCGCAGCCTCACGCCAAATTCGCCGCACCCCCATATTGCGGGCAAATGCCGCCGCGATATACAACGATTAGGTGATCAATGTCATAAATCTGCCGAACGAAGCCGCCACCGCGGCCTTGGCGGCTCGCCTCGCGGCGATCGCCTGCATCGGCGACGTCGTGGCGCTAACGGGCGAACTCGGTGCCGGCAAAACCGCTTTCGCACGCGCCTTTATTCACGCGCGTGGAGTAGTGGATGACGACATCCCGAGCCCGACTTTCACTCTTGTGCAAGTTTACGAGACCGCCGGCGCGGCGATCTGGCACTTCGACCTTTACCGTCTGACCGCCGCCGACGAAGCCTGGGAACTCGGCATCGAGGAGGCCTTTGCCTGCGGAATTTCATTGATCGAATGGCCTGAACGGCTTGGCCCGTTGCTGCCGCGGCATCGGCTCGAAATCACCCTCGAATTCGGCGATCGACCGGAAGCCCGTCAAGCGGCGATCAAAGGCGATGCCAGCTGGCGGGCCCGGCTGCAAAGCATCGACGCCGATGCCTGATTCCGTCGTCTCCGGCGCCACCCGACAGGTTGTGAGCGGCGTTGTCGCCGCTTCGCCTACCCGCTCGCCGCGGCAGCAGGCGATGACCGAGTTTCTCGACCGCGCCGGCTGGGTCGGCCTCGCATCGGTGCCGCTTGCCGGCGACGCCTCGTTCCGCCGCTATTACCGGCTCCGCCGCGGCCGCGAGAGCGCCATCGTCATGGACGCGCCTCCGCTGCACGAAGATGTTGGAGCGTATATTGCTGTCGCGGCCGCTCTGCGCAAATTGGGGCTGAGTGCGCCGGAGGTGATGGCCGCGGACCCGGCGCAGGGGTTTTTGCTGATCGAGGATTTTGGTGACGACACCTACACCCGGCTGTTGCGGGCCGGGGCGGACGAGACCGTCCTTTATGCGCTTGCGGTCGACACATTGGCGGCGGTGCAGACGCGGGCAGCGGTGCAAGGCACACTCGACCTGCCACCCTATGACGACGCGCGCCTGCTCGATGAGGCGGTCTTGCTGGTCGACTGGTATATGCCGGCAGTACTCGGTGAGCCTCCGTCGGCCGCCCTGCGCGACGAATATCTCGATCTGTGGCGCGCAGTGCTGCCGGCCGCATGCCAGGCCTTTCCACCGACATTGGTGCTGCGCGATTTTCATATCGACAATTTGATGCTGCTGCCCCAGCGCCCGGGGCTGCGAGCTTGCGGGCTTCTCGATTTCCAGGACGCGGTGGTGGGGCCGCCCGCCTATGATCTGGTCTCGTTGCTGGAGGACGCGCGGCGCGACGTGCCCGAAGCGTTGCGCATCGCGATGACCGAACGGTACCTGTCCGCGTTCCCCGCCTTCGACCATGCGGATTTCCGGCGCGCGGCAGCGGTCTTCGCCCTCCAGCGCAACTGCAAGATCCTCGGCATCTTCACCCGGCTGTGGCAGCGCGACGACAAGCCCGCCTATCTTTGCCACATCCCCAGGCTGTGGCGGCTGATCGAGAACGATCTCGCCGACCCGGCGCTGAGCGCTCTCGCGGGCTGGCTCGCACGCCATCTCCCGTCATCGGCGCGGCGCATGCCCGCCTCGCGGGGGACGGTCTGATGACGACCCCACCGCGCCACGCGATGGTATTGGCCGCTGGGCTCGGCACTCGGCTGCGTCCGGTGACCGAGGTGCTGCCAAAACCGCTGGTCGAGCTAAACGGGCGCACGCTGCTTGATCATGCGATCGATCGGCTGGCCGAGATCGGCGTCGGTCATGTCGTTGTCAACACACATTACCTGGCAGCCAAGGTGGCGGACCATCTCGCCGGTCGCCAGGCACCCGACATCGAGATTTCGCCGGAGCCCGAATTGCTCGAAACCGGTGGCGGTGTCGCGCAGGCGCTGCCCTTGCTCGGCGAGATGTTCTTTGTCGTCAATGCCGACGTGTTCTGGCTCGACGGCTGCGAGCCGGCGCTGCTGCGCCTGGCGCGCGCGTTTGATCCCGATCGTATGGATGCGTTATTGCTGCTGCAGCGCACCGTCGACGCGGTCGGCTATGACGGCGATGGCGATTATTCGCTCGACCCCGAGGGCAAGCCGCGTCGCCGCCGGGAGCGCGAAATCGCTCCGTTTCTCTTCGCCGGCATTCAACTGCTGCATCGTCGGCTGTTCGACGACTGGCCCCAGCGCATCTTTTCGTTGGTACGGCTGTTCGACCGCGCCGAACGTGCGGGACGGCTGCGGGCGATCATCCATGACGGCGAATGGTACCATATCGGCACGCCGGCGGGTCTCACCGCAACGCGCCAGCGCCTATCCTCCCAACGGGTCGAACGATAGACCTCCCGCTGTTTGTCCGCGAGACCGCGCAACGTCGCTTGAGCGCGTTGACGGCTCGGTGACGCATTCAGACCAAGATCACGCAATGCGTCCCCGACTTTATGCTATTCCGCCGGAACTTCCGTTCTTGGCGACGCTGGCCGAAGGGCTGCAGGCGATTGCGGGTGGCGATCCGCTAGCTCTCTCACGGGTTACGGTCCTGCTGCCCACGCGCCGGGCGGCGCGATCCTTGCGCGATGCTTTTTTGCGCGTCGGCGGTGCTAGCGGCGAAGCCGGGACGCCGCTGCTGCTGCCGCGAATGCAGCCGATCGGCGACCCCGATATCGACGAGCTTTCGCTCTTCAATGGAGTAGCCGACGACGGTGCGTTGATTGTGCCGCCCGCAATTCCGGAATTGCGCCGGCGGTTGTTGCTGACCCAGCTGATCCTCAGATGGGGCGAGCAGGGCGGCCATGACCGGCTGCTGCCAGGTCAGGCAGCAACGCTCGCTGTGAGCCTGGCTCGCCTGCTCGACACGGTGGCGGTCGAGGGGGCCAGCTTTGCCCGGCTGCGCGAACTCGTCCCCGCCGATCTTGCCGCTCATTGGGAAACAGTTTGCAAATTGCTCGACATCCTGCCCACCGCCTGGCCGGCGCTGCTCGCCGCCGAGGCCGCGATCGATCCGGGAGAACGGCGCAATCGCCTGCTGGCCCACCAAACCGCGATCTGGCGACGCAACCCGCCGCGTGACCCGGTGATCGCCGCGGGGCTGACCGGCGGCATCCCGGCCATCACCGAGATGATCCGGGTGGTCGCCGGTCTCGACAATGGTGCGGTAATTCTCGCCGGGCTCGATCGCCGCTGCGATGCGGCTGAGCTGGCGGCGATCGGATGCGACGAAGCGCATCCGCAATACCTGCTCGCCACGCTGCTGGCGGCGCTGGAGCTGACACCCGCCGATATTCCCGATTGGCCGGGCATCAGCACCGGCGCGCGCGCGCCGCGCCGGGTCCGGCGGCTGGCGCTGGTGGCGGAGGCGATGCGGCCGGCGGTGACCACCGATAGGTGGCGCGGTCTTGCTGCCGCCGCCGCCGATTCGCTTACCGGGCTCAGCCGCTACGATTGCGCCGGCATTCACGAAGAGGCGCTAACCGTGGCGCTGTTGCTGCGGCGCAAGCTCGAGATCCCCGGTGCGACCGCGGCACTTGTCACGCCCGATCGCGAGCTTGCCCGCCAGGTCGCAGCCGAACTGGCGCGCTGGGGTATTGCGATCGACGATTCAGCCGGACTGCCGCTGAACCGGACACCGCCCGGTGTTTTCCTGCGTCTTGTGCTCGATCTTGCGGCGAGCGAACTCGCACCCGTGCCGCTGCTCGCCGCGCTCAAGCACCCGCTTGCTGCCGGCGGTCTGTCACTCGCGGGGTTTCGTGACCTGACGCGTCGGCTCGAACAGGCGATCCGCGGCCCTCGCCCCGCACCCGGCTTTGCCGGTCTCAAGGCGGCCATCGCCGGCAAAAAGCACGACCGGCTGCAAGATTTCGTTCGCCGGCTGCAAGCCTGCCTCGGCGATCTGCCCGATCTTTTGGCAGCTGCGGCGGTCCCGCTGACCCGCCTCGTCACGGCGCATATCGAGGCGGCCGAGCGGCTCGCCGCGAGCGATGACGAGAGCGGCGGGAATCGGCTGTGGCGCGAGGTCGCAGGCGAAACCGCCGCCCGTTTCTATAACGAGCTGATCGACGCTGCCGGCGACTTCCCCCCGCTCCCGGGACACCATTACCCGGCATTGTTCGAGGCCCTGTCAGCCGGCGTTGTGGTACGCCCGGTCTTTGGCCGTCATCCGCGGCTGGCGATCTGGGGACTGGTCGAGGCCCGGCTTCAGCAAGCCGATCTCGTCGTTCTCGGCGGCTTGAATGAGGGCAGCTGGCCCGGGGCGCCGCCGCCCGATCCATGGATGTCGCGGCAGATGCGGCGCGATTTCAGGATCGCCGTACCCGAACGGGCGATCGGCATTGCCGCCCATGACTTCGTCCAGGCGCTCGCCGCACCCGAAGCGGCGCTGACCCGCGCGGCCCGGCGCGAAGGCGTGCCGACCGTGCCCTCGCGATGGCTGCTGCGGCTCGACACGGTGCTGCGCGCGGTCGGGCTCACCGGGGCGCTCGGCCCGGATCCCGGGCTCGAATCCGTCGCTGTCCGGCTCGATACGGCCCCCTACAGGCCATTGCCGCGGGCCGAACCACGCCCGCCGCTCGCCGCGCGTCCGCGCCAGCTGTCGGTTACCCAGATCGAGACTTGGCTGCGCGATCCCTACGCCACCTATGCCCGGCACATCCTGCAGCTAAAACCGCTCGACGAACTCGATGCCGATCCTGGCCGCGCCGATCTCGGCATTCGTATCCACGCGGTGCTCGCCGAGTTTGTCCACTCCTTTCCACGGGCATTGCCGGAAGATTCATTGGCCCAACTCCTGGCGATCGGCCAGCGGCATTTCGCCGATGTGCTGTCGCGGCCGGGCGCCTGGGCGTTTTGGTGGCCGCGGTTTGAGCGCATCGCGCGCTGGCTGGTCAACGAAGAGCGGGCGCATCGCGCCGGAACGGTCGAGAGCCTGGGCGAGCTGGAAGGCCGCCTGACCCTGCCCGGCTTTCCCGCCGGCTCATTTCAATTGACCGCGACCGCCGACCGCATCGATCGTCTGGCATCGGGCGAATTTCTGGTGATCGATTACAAGACCGGATCGGTTCCGACAAAAGCCGCCATTTCAGCCGGTTTCGCACCGCAACTGCCGCTCGAAGCCGCGATCCTGCGCGACGGCAGTTTTGGCGGACTGAGCGGGACGCCGGCAGCCCTCGAATACTGGAGGCTCGGCGGCCGCGCCCCGGCCGGGCAGCGCTGGGTCGTCGACGATGGGAACCCCGTCGCTCTGATTGAGCGCGCGCTCAAAAAGCTGACCGCGTTGATCGAGAAATTCGATCATCCCGCCACCCCCTATCTCGCCTCGCCGATCCCCGCGCGTCGCCCCCGTTTCTCCGATTACGAGCATCTCGAGCGGCTCGCGCCCAATGAGGCCGAGGAATGGTGACCCCAAACCGCAGCCGCTCGGCGGCGCAAGCGGCGCATCCGCGCGCATCGGTCTGGGTCGCAGCTTCGGCCGGGACCGGCAAGACGACGGTACTGACCGAGCGATTGCTGCGGCTGATGCTGGACGGTACCGATCCGGCGCGCCTCTTGTGCCTGACCTTTACCCGCGCCGCGGCGGCCGAAATGGCGAACCGGCTCGACAGTGTGCTGGCCGGCTGGGCGACGCTGCCTGAGGGCACCCTTGTGCAAACCCTGCAAGGTTTGACCGGAGAGTTTGCCGACGAAGCGTTGATCGCTCGTGCCCGGCGGCTGTTCGCTCTTGTCCTCGATGCGCCGGGCGGCATCAAGATCTCGACGATCCACGCGTTCTGCCAAACCTTGCTGCGCCGCTTTCCGCTCGAGGCCGGGGTGGCGCCGGAATTTGCCGTGATCGAGGAGCGCGGTGCGGCCGAGTTATTGGCCGAAGCCGCGCAGCGCGTGATCATCGCCGCGCGCGAGGGCGCCGACCCCGATCTCGGTGAAGCGCTCGCCATTGTCGCCGACCATACTGCCGAAGAGCGCTTTGCCGAATTGATGCAGGCGCTGGTGCAGGAGCGCGGCAGATTGCGCCACGCTGTCGCCGGGGGGCATCTGGCGTTGCGCAAGAGATTATCCGCCGCAATGGGCGTGCCGGACGAGCTGACGCTCGATAGCCTCGTCAACGAATTCTGCGCCGTCGGCGCCGGCGACGAAGACGGGCTTGCCGCCTGCGCGTCGATCCTCTCCGAAGGTGCCGCCAGCGATCGGAAATCCGGCAAGATTCTCGGGGAATGGTGCGCTCAACCCCGGCGCCGTGGATCGATGATCGAAGCCTATCTCGGGGTCTACCTGACCGAAAAACGGGAGATCAAAAAGCGCCTGATCACCAAGGAGACCCTTCGGGCCATCCGCAACCCCGGCGGCGATGCGCTGGCGGTGCTGTCGAATGAAGCCGGCCGGGTCCACCGGTTCGACAAGGTCCGCGCCGCATTGGTGGTGCGCGAGGCGACTTGCGCGCTGGTCCGGCTCGGCGAACGGCTGTTGCGCGAATATGACGCCGCCAAGCGGCTCAAGGGGGTTCTCGATTTCGACGATCTGGTATCGGCGGCGCTCGGCCTCTTGCGCCGGCCGGGGGTGGCGCCCTGGGTCTTGTTCAAGCTCGACGGTGGGCTTGACCACATCCTGATCGACGAGGCGCAGGACACCAATCCCGAACAGTGGCAGATTGTCGCCGCGTTGGCTGCCGAATTTTTTGCCGGCGAGAGCGCCCGCGCCGCCATCCGCACGGTGTTCGCGGTCGGCGACATGAAACAATCGATCTTCAGCTTTCAGCGTGCCGACCCGCAGGCCTTTCTGGAGATGCGCCGGCATTTTCAGGACCGCGTCAACGCCGCCCGCCAGGACTGGCTGGAACTGCCGCTGGAGATCTCGTTCCGCTCGACCGAACCGGTATTGCAAGCCGTCGACGCAATTTTTCGCCGCCTCGAGGCGCGTGACGGAGTGGCGCTTGATGGCGGCGAGATCCGGCATTTTGCTCAACGCACCGGTCACGCCGGTCTGGTCGAGCTGTGGCCAGCGGTAGCGCCCGCCTGCGGCGAGGAGTCCGAGGATGAAGAACTGCCGATCGCCTACCGGCGTGTCGCCGAGCCACATGCCCGGCTCGGCCGCGCCATCGCCGCGACGATTGCGCGATGGCTTGCGAATGGCGAGCGATTGGCGGCGCGCGACCGGCCGCTGCGGCCGCGGGACATCATGGTCCTGGTGCGCCGGCGCAACGAATTTGTCAGAGAGTTTCTGCGCGCGCTCAAGCAGCGCGGTGTCCCGGTCGCCGGTGCCGACCGCCTGGTTCTCACCGAGCACTTGGCGGTTCAGGACCTGATCGCGCTCGGTCGCTTTCTCTTGTTGCCCGAGGATGATCTGACCCTTGCGGCAGTCTTGAAAGGCCCGCTCTTCGACATTGACGAGGATGCCCTTTTCGATCTCTGTTATGCGCGCGATCAACGCACACTGTGGAATCGGTTGCATATTCGCGCCGAAGTCAGCGCCAAACTGCGGCATGCGCTCGAGCGGCTGTCCACTTGGCTTGCTCGTGCCGATTTTATCCCGCCCTTTGAGCTTTACGCGGAGATTCTGGGGTCTGAAGGCGGCCGGCGCGCCCTGCTTCACCGTCTCGGTCCGGAAGCCGAGGACCCGGTCGAAGAGTTTCTTGGGCTGGCACTCGCCTACGAACGCGAGCACATACCGTCGCTGCAAGGCTTTCTGCGCTGGCTGACAGCGGCGGAGACCGAGGTCAAACGCGACTTTGCCGCGCACCCGCGCGACGAGGTCCGCATCCTGACCGTGCACGGCGCCAAGGGGCTCGAGGCGCCGGTCGTCTTTCTTCCCGATACGATCGCGGTCCCCGATCAGCGGGTCGCATTGCTGTGGAGCAGACCCGACGATCTCCCGCTGTGGAAGCCACCGGGCGATCATGCCGCTGCCGTCTATGCTGCGGAGAAATCGGCGTGGCGCGACCGCCAGCTGCAGGAATATCGCCGCCTCCTCTATGTCGGCCTGACCCGGGCGCAGGACCGTCTCTATATCTGCGGCTGGCAAACGCAGAGAAAACCGCAGGAGGTGTGCTGGCACACGCTCTGCCGCGCCGGGCTGGGCGATTGCGCCGAGCCTTTTGAATTTGACACCACACCGCTGATCGGCGAGATCGAGGGCTGGTCGGGCGAAGGCTGGCGCCTATCCTGCTCGCAGACCGCGCCGCCACGGCGTGAAACGAGAGCCGGCGCGGTCGGCTCCGAAGCGCCGATACCCGACTGGGCAACGCGGCCGCCGGCACCCGAGCCCGACCCGCCGCGGCCACTGTTCCCATCGCGACCGGGTGGCGAGGAGCCGCCGGTCCTATCGCCGCTAAGGACCGGCGGACGCGACCGCTTCAAGCGCGGGCTGCTCGTCCATCGGCTGTTGCAAGGCCTGCCGCAACTGCCGCAGGCGGAGCGCGAGACGGCGGCGCGGCATTTTCTAGCATTACCGACCCACGGCTTGCCGATCGAGGAGCAGGCCGATATTTGCCGCGAGACCTTGGCGGTACTCGATCACCCTGATTTCGCGCCGCTCTTTGGCGAGCATTCGCAGGCCGAAGTGCCGCTTGTCGGGCTGATCGGCAACCATGCGCTGTCGGGGCAGATCGACCGTCTCGTTGTTGACGATCATCAGGTGCTGATTGTCGATTACAAAACCATGCGTCCGGTGCCGACCAGCGAAGACGAGGTGGCGCCGGTCTATCTGCGCCAACTCGCGATTTATCGCGAGGCGCTGGCACGGATCTATCCGGGGCGCGACATCCGCTGTGCCTTGCTATGGACGCAAGCGCCGCTGTTGATGCCGATCAGCCTCGACAAGCTCACAGCCCGCCCGCCTTGACGCCGCTTTTTCGCCGCCCCTTATTTCAGACAGTTTGAGGAGGTAATCGCGATGAAGCCCACCGCCGTAACCGACAGCAATTTTGACAAAGAAGTGCTCGGCGCCGATGGTCCGGTACTGGTCGATTTCTGGGCCGAATGGTGCGGCCCTTGCAAGATGATTGCTCCCTATCTCGAAGAATTAGCCGCCGACAAGGCCGGCAAGCTGACCATCGCCAAAGTCAATATCGACGAGAACCCGAAATCACCGATGAAGTACTCGGTGCGCGGCATCCCGACCATGATCCTGTTCAAGGACGGGAAGGCCGTCGCCACCAAAGTCGGGGCGCTGCCCAAAAGCAAGCTCTACGAATGGATCGAATCCGTCTTGTGAATACTTGCTCCACCCGCGCGACCAGTAGCAGCCGCAGCCCGCAGGTACGAGCCGAGCCGGAGCGCTGGTCCCCTGTCTGACGGCTCCAGCTGTGCTACAATCACAGCGCCTGCCCGATCCTAGCGGTACGAATTTGACATTTGGCACCCATCCTTTTGGTCATTCCCGCGACAGCGGCAACCTGGAACCTGCCCCCGGCGTGAACCGGGGACCAGCGGTCCGGCGCTGCCTGGGCCCCGTTTTCGCAGGGGTGAGAAGGGGGTAAAACCGGCTGATCTCTGTTTTGTTCGCGTCCGCTAGGCGCGGGTTAATCCGAAGGGAGAGTCGTCATGAAGGTGGTCACGCTCAAAGATATTCCGAATGTCCCGGTGGACGGCGCCGCCGAGCCGATCGAGGGATGGACGGGACCGGTGAAGCGGTCGCGTCAAACGATCATCCAACCCGGTGATTCCGGGAACTACAATTGCAGCGTGGTGAACTTCAGCCAAGGCTGCACCACGGGATGGCACACGCATACCTGCGACCAATTGCTGATCGTGACCTCCGGTTCCGGCATGGTGGCGACCGAGCACGAACAGCATGAGATCAATGTCGGCGACGTCGTCCACATCAAGGCCGGCGAACGCCATTGGCACGGCGCCAAAGCTGACTCGACGATGGGCCACATCACAATCACGGCCGTCGGCGGTCAGGCTAGCTGGGGATAGTCTTCGCCGCGCTGGGCACCGCTGTCCCCGTCGATTGCGGTGCTGGCTCGGCCGAGCGCCAAACCCGGCGCTTGCGCAGGACCAATGATGGGACAGGCGGTGCCCGACGGATCGATCTGCTGGCAAAGAGGGGCAAACATGTTGGCGATGTGGGTCAAGGTCAGGATAAAACCGGGAGAACGCGAACGTTTTCTGAAAGCGATTGAAGTCGACGCACTCGGCTCCGAGCGGGACGAGCCGGGTTGCATGCGCTTCAATGTGCTTCAGGACGCGCAGGACAATAACACCTATTACTTTTATGAGGTTTATCGGGATGAGGCGGCGCTGGAGGCGCATCGGGCGGCGCCGCACTATGCCGTCTGGCGCGCGGCTGCCGACACTTTGGACGGGGCACCTCAAGCGACGCGCTGCCTTTCGGTGTTTCCGGCCGCAGCCTCTTACTGGGACAAAAAGAGCGCTTCTGGCGCTTAGAGGGCGCGCGGTTAGAGGACGCCCGGGCGGCGGCAAGCCTGGCTCGCCCGCGTCGCCTCGCTTGCGAAGGAAGACCTCGCCCCGGTGCTTCCGGGGCGCAGCTCCTGCGAGCCCGAAATCTGCAAATGCCGCGGCGCTTAGATGTAGTAAAGGCGAACGCCACTTTCCTCAATTGCGGGCCTGCCACGACCGGTATCCCGAATGACTTTTCTATACGGTTCGATTACTTGACGAACTTCTCGCATCGTTTAGAGAGCGAGTTCCAAAACAGGCGTCTTGGCGCGCGAGCAGCAGATCAGGACATAGCGTTGGCGGTCCGCCGCGGAGAGGATCTGGTCGCGGTGATCGGGCTCGCCGCCCGTATAAGCTGTCAGGCAGGCGGCGCAGTAGCCCAATTCGCAGGAAGTCCGCACCGCAATCCCATGTCGGCGCAGCACGTCGATGATCGTCTCCCCGGCCGGGATCTGGTATTCGCCGCCGCTTTTGACGAGCCGCACGATGAACGGGCGGTCCTCACCCATCGGCTCCGGCGGTTGCGCGGCGGGACCAGTAAAATATTCGCAATGCACGGTACCTTCGGGCCAGCCGGACGCAGCCGCTGCGGCGGACTGCATCATCCCGGCCGGGCCGCAATAATAAAGATGGGTTCCCGGCTGCGGTCGGTGCAGCGCCGCCGCGATGTCAAGCCCGCGAGCCGGGTCGCCGCCATCGTGGTGAAAGCGCACCCGCCCTTGCGCGGCGAGCAGATCCAGTTCCTCGCGGAATGCGGTCGCCTCCGGTGAGCGCGTGCAGTAATGCAATACAAAGTCGGCGCGGCGGCGGCGCAGCTCGGCGATCATTGCCATGATCGGGGTAATGCCGATGCCCCCGGCCAGCAGCAGATAATGCGCCGCATCTTCGGTCAGTGGAAAATTGTTGCGCGGCATCGAGACGTCGACTGCATCGCCCACCCGTACCCTGTCGTGCCAATGAACCGAGCCCTGCCCATGGCGGTCGCGCAATACGGCGACGCAATAGCGCCGGCGCTCGGCCGGATCGTTCCACAGCGAATAGTCGCGCAGCGCGGTCTCGCCGTGACGCACCGCAATATGTGCGCCGGCGGCAAATCGCGGCAAATCGCGGCCGCGCGGGTCGACCAGTTCGTAGCCGTTGATCGCTTCGGCGAGATAGGTGATCGAGCGGACGCGCAACAGCATC
This sequence comes from Allostellaceae bacterium, assembly GCA_035509615.1. Classification (GTDB taxonomy): domain Bacteria; phylum Pseudomonadota; class Alphaproteobacteria; order ATCC43930; family CGMCC-115725; genus AP-15. The sequence goes on from DATJLK010000016.1 coordinate 50,678, forward strand.
GGGCTCACTCCGCGCTTGCCGCTGCGACTATGCGCGCATCCGCGCCGGCATGCATCAGCCGATTGTTGCGGATCACGGCGGCGCCGGGCAAAGATCCGGCCGGTCCGTAGCCAGACCGTGCTCTCGATCAAGGAGATCTAGCGATGCCCATGCAACTGCGCCGGGTTGTTACCGGCCACGATGATACCGGCCGCGCCGTCGTGGTGATCGACGAGACTGCGACAAACATGGTTTCGGCGCGGCCCGGAGCCACTGCTTGCGTCGTGTGGACAACCGAGGGTTTCCCGGTCGACAATAATGGCAGCGCAGACCAAAGCCGACGCCAGACTGGCACGACGTTGCCGAACGGCACCGTGTTTCGGGTGCTTGAACTCGCCCCCGGCAACGCGGCGCGCAATCATCGCACCGATTCGATCGATTACGCCGTCATCATGAAAGGCGAGATTGACATGGAGCTCGACGAGACGAGTGTTCATTTGAAGGCAGGCGACGTGCTGGTGCAGCGCGGCACGATCCACAATTGGGTTAATCGCGGCACCGAGGCCTGCGTAATCGCTTTTGTCTTGATCGCCGCCGAGCCGGTAACCGCCGGCGGCAGGGTGCTGCCTGCCCAGGGATAGGATGGCCCGCGCATTCAGGCAGAGCAAAGCCGGATCCGACGACGCTGCACCCCCTTCGATCCCCACTTTGCAGTCCTCGGCATCTGCGAGAAAAATCCGTTGCTGTCACATCCAGACGAAGCACAAATCAGGTTCACGCTGTCGGAGCGTTTCTCAGACCGGCGACTCCGGATGTCACGGCCGCGGCGGCATAAGCGATGGAATCATGGACCCCGGTCCGCGGTTCGATCGGGACGGTTCCGAGGCGGCTTATCGGATGAAATCCTCGCCGATCGTGTCGGAATAGCCGGCCGGCGCCTTGACGATATGAAAGGTGTGCGCGTCGTCCTTGACGGCGACAAACCCGTTGGCACAGAGGCAGCGGTGGCCTAGATCGAATGGCGCCATTTGCGGCGGTGGCACATATTGTGTGGGATTATCGCTGAGATCGGCCCAGCGATACCATCCCGGCTCGACTGAAAATTCTTGCGCTTTCAAACATCCGGTCTGAGCGAGCAGAGCAAAGCTTGCGGCGACGAGAAATAAACGCATTCCGATCCTCGCCCGCCACCGCAAACGCGTACGGTCCGGGCTCAATGGTTATCTCCAGGGTCCCATCGGGGTCATTCGTTAACGCCGTAAGCTCCCCGCTGTTGCCTGGCCGTGTGCTGTTTTTTACCGGGCGCGCCCATAGGTGGCCGGCCCGCGATCAACCGATCAAATTATCGCGGGACCTTTTGGTTAATCGTGACCAGCCGATCTCGATCGCAGGCGCTACTCAAGCTCTATTGGCAAGCCTGAGGACAGGTGCTGCTTGCGGTTTTTAAATAAGAGACGTTGGGGTCCAGCATCACCGATATTCAGCGGGCCAGATCACGAATACCCGATGCTTTAATCTCTTCTCATATAGTCCGGATCAGAACGGGCTCGGCCAGCATGGCCGCACCGTTCAGCCGCGAGCGTCGGCCGCTCGGCTGCTGATCTCGACAGATTATCGGTTCGGTTATCACCGCTTCAGGGGGAGCAGGCGGGGAGGCATGGGCCCCGCCTCCCCTGCCGACCCCCTGGGCTGGCCGCCAGGTTAAACCCGGGATCCCGCGGCGCTATACCCAAGCCAGTGACGGGCCGAGTATAGCCGTTTCGTCAGCACGGTAGCTAAATCAAATTTCGTCGCCGCCGTGTTCGCCGACCAGCACCGCCACCGGAAAATCGGCAAACAATTCGGCGGCCGACACGCGGTCGAGCCGATCAAGCCGATGCGCCCCAAAGACATCCCGCCAAACGCCGTTCGAGGGCAGGGCTAATTCGGTGTCGCCCCAGTCGGCCGCCTCACCACCGCGGTAAAGCTGATAAACCAGACGCGGGACCGCGGTGACCAGCGATAAACCGCGATGGCGGCGCACAAAGCTGCAGAGATGCACACCGCGCTCCCCGGTGGCTTCGAGCGGCTGATAATCGCCGGTGCTGAACAGGTCCGGATGGGCCCGGCGCAATGCCAGCAGGCGCCTCGTGACAAAGAGCTTTTCACGCCCGTCCTGCCAGTCGCGCGCAAGCTCCGCCGGCTGCATCCGATCGGTTTGCTCGAGCAACGAGCGTCTCACATCCCAATCGACCGGCCGGCGATTGTCGGGATCAACCAGGCTGAAATCCCACAGCTCGCAACCCTGATAGATATCGGGCACCCCGGGAACGGTCAGTTTGAGCGTCAGCTGGGCCAGCGATGTGATTGCCGCCGCCCGCGCCGCTGCGATGACGAACGCATGAAAATCGGCGAGGAACGGGTTCGGCCGTGACGCGTCGAGCACGCTGCGGACATAGCGCGTCAGCGCCGCCTCGTAATCCGCGTCGGGATTGATCCAGCTGGTTTCGAGCTTACGTTCGCGGGCGGCCTTGATCATGAAACCGGCAAGACGCTCGGCAAGACGCTCGATCCCGGCCTGATCATCCGGCGCCAGTTCCGGCGGCCAGGCGCCGAATAGCGACTGGTAAAACAAATATTCGACATTGCGGTCGGGGACGATTTCATCATCGACCTCGACCCGGCGCGAACGGTTGAGCCGCAGCCAATGCAGGACCTGGCGGCCCCATTCCCGCGGCATTTCCGAGAGCAGAGCAATCCGCGGCCGCGCATCCTCGCCCCGCTTTGTGTCGTGCGTGGCGGTCGCCAGCATCGCCTGCGGCCACTGGCGAAGACGGGCTTGTGCGAGATGATGAAAAGCCGCGACCGACAGCCCGAAGCGGCGCGGATCGCCACCAACCTCGTTCAGCGCCAACAGCCGCACATAGCGGTAGAAGGCGGTATCTTCTGCCGCCTTGGCCATGACCGGTCCGGTGACCTGCTGGAAATGCATGGCCGCGTAAAGCGGACCGCCGGGGCTCGCGTCATCGTGAGGATGCGCCGCCTCCCCGCTCAGAATACGCCGTAAAAAGTCGAAAATGCTGACATCGGAACCGCGCCATCGCTTGCGCGCCACCCCCAGCGCCCAATCGATGTAGCGCAGATCGTCCGCACTGGCGCCGCGTGTCGAGACATAGGTGCGGTATACCGGGAAGGCGGCGACGACCTCCTGCAGCGCCGAAAGCATGCGGTTGGCGGTAAAGTCCCGGGTGCGCCATTCGCGCATCGCCAGTTGATGAAACTCGCGCACCAGCACATTCATCTCGCTGGCGAGGTCGACTTCCATGATCCGGGTTTTGCTGGCGTAGAGAATGTCGTCAAAGCTGTCGCGCCGCGTCGCCATCCGGCGATAGAAGCGGGTGATCCCGCCGGCGCCGGCGGAATCGACAAAAATCCCCAGCACCTGATTGACGAAATCGTAGCCTGTGGTGCCGGCGACCGGCCAGTCAGGCAAATTCTCGTAGCTCGCCAGGATTTTTTCGACCAGCACATAAAGCGGATGTTCGGGCGTGCCGGCGTGCTGCTGCAAGGCTTCGCAGTAGCGGCGAGGATCGAACAGCCCGTCGATATGATCGATGCGCAACCCGTGGATGTCGTTGCGCTGGATCAGTCGGAAGATCAGGCGGTGGGTTTGCTCGAACAACTCGGGCAGTTCCATCCGCAAGCCGGCGAGGTCGTTGATATTGAAAAAGCGGCGATAATTGATCTCTTCTCCGGCGACCCGCCAATCAGCGATGCGATAGGATTGGGCTTCGAGCAGACGATGGAGCGGGGCAAAGCTCTCCGGATCGCCTGATATCCCGGCGAATTGTTGCACCGCGTTCGCGATCGCTGCGGCGATGCCGGGCGAGCAAGCCCGAGCAGCGAGCGCATGCTTCAGTTCGCTCGCCTTCTCGCGGGCGGCGGGCGGCGACAATTTGGTGATCGCGGCGAAATCACGGGCGGGTGCTGCCAAGGCTTCGCCGCCGGCAGCAAGGATCGCCGCGTAAGAGCGTGGCGAGATCGGAAACCGGTGATCGAAATACCAGGCGCTGAAGCTGCCTTCGGCGGGGTCGAACCGCAATGCGATCTCGCCCTGTTCAAGGATCACTCCGTACTGGTCGCCGAGCACGGGGAGCAGCACGCGGCCTTCGAGATCAGCGCGGGCCGGATGCCAATTGATGTCGAAATAATTCGAGAACGGTGAATCCGGGCCCCATTCCAGAACATCGAGCCACCAGGCGTTATCGGCGCCGATCCCCATGTGATTGGGCACAAAATCGACGATCAGCCCCATGGCATGCGCCCGCAGCGCCGCGGTAAACGCTTGAAAATCCTCTTCGCTGCCGATCTCGGGATTGAGCCGATTGTGGTTGATGATGTCATAGCCGTGGGTCGAGCCCGGCCGCGCCTCGGTGATCGGCGAAGCATAAACATGGCTGACGCCAAGCTCTGCCAGATACGGCACCAGCAGGGCCGCGTCGCGAAAGGTGAAATCGCGATGAAATTGCAGGCGGTAGGTTGCGCGGATTGGCGGCGCCGCGCCCCCCTCACCGATCATGAGCTTGCCGAGAGCGGGCGCGCTCTTGCTCGATCAGTGTCGCCATCCGGCGCAGGGCGCCGCCGCCGACGATATCTTCGATCGATCGCCCGAGGCGGCGACGCCAATTCGGATGAGCATCGGTCGTGCCGGGAAGGTTCGCCTGCTCGATCTCACCAGCCAGGTCCTCGATCTGAACCAGCATCAATCGCGCTCGCGATCGCGCCAGATAACGCTGGATCGCATCGCCGAGTGCGGGGCGATAGATCGGCTCGCCTTTTGCCGACAGGAATTGTTCGCGGTCGCTCTGATCGAGCAAGCGCTCGGCGATCAGCGCGTCGAGCAGCATCTCCCGATCGCGCACCCGGTCGAGGGTATCGGCGGCGGCCGCGGCGGGATCGGGATAGAGGTCGAGCTGCCGGCGCCAGGCAATGTCGCGGCCCAGCCAAAACCCTTCCAGCGTGGCGAGATCATGGGTTGCCGCCGATGCCGCGGCGAGCGCCGGATACTGCTGCGGCGGGACGAAGCTGCCGTCCTGATGGCGTTCGAACATCATGATGCGATAGGAGAGCAGGTTGGCTCTGCGGGTCGTCTCGCGGAAGCCCGCCGGCACAGTGCCGAGATCCTCACCGACGACGGCGCAGCGCTGGCGGCAGCTCTCGAGCGCCACGAGGCGCAGGAGATCATCGAATGGATAATTCACATAGGCGCCTTCGGTCGCGGCCATGCCGCTCGGGATCCAGTAGAGCCGGTTCAGCGACATGACATGATCGATCCGCAACACGCCGGCATGCCGCATATTGGCGCGCACACAGGCGATAAACGGGGCAAATCCCTGTTTGCGCAGTACCATAGGATTGATCGGCGCCAATCCCCAATTCTGTCCGGCGCGGTTCAGTACGTCGGGCGGCGCGCCGATCGATGCCTGCGGCGCCACCAATTCCTGATCGGCCCAGGCTTCGGCGCCATTTGGATCAGCGCCGACGGCGAGATCGCGATACAATCCGATCGACAGACCGGCCGCTCGCGCCGCGGCCGCCGCCGCTGCCAGCTGGCGGTCGGCCTCCCATTGCAGGAACTGGAAAAATTCGATGCGTTCGCGGTGCGCGGCGGCATATGCCGACACCTCGGGCGACCGCGGATCGCGCATCGGCGCCGGCCATGCGCGCCACGAAAACATGCTCTTTTCTTTGAAGAAATGCTCATGCAATGCTTCGAACACGGCGAGCTCGTCGAGCGATCTTTTGCCCTCTTGTTGGAACCGCCGGAATGAACGGCCGAGTACTGTCCGAGCGGCGCCGTTCTCGGCGAGATCGTGCCGCCGAAACCTGCAGAACAGCGCCTCCAGCACCGGGCGCTTGCAGGCCGCGACCGCGCCGTAATCCATCAGTGTGGCCGAGCGCGCAGCCCAGCGCGTTGCACCAAAGGATTGGCCGCCAATCAACTGCTGGACGGTTTCGTCCTCGGCAAAACCTGGTACCGCGGTCACATCGATATAGAGAAAATCGAGCCAGATCCGGCTCGATGGCGAATATGGGCTGAAATGCAACGGCTCTGCCGCAAAGAGCGCATGCAACGGGTTGATCCCGATAACTGCCGCCCCGCAGGCGCCAGCGGCGGTAGCGATCTGCGCCAAATCGGTAAAATCGCCGATGCCCCAGTCATGGGCGCCGTGCATGCCATAAAGCTGGCAGGTCAGTCCCCAGGCGGCCCCCCCTTCGGAGAGCTGCAACGGGAGATGGCAGGCGGCCGGGGCGACGATGAGATCGAGTTCGGCCGCCTCGCCCCGCGCCTCGACCGCGAGGCGATGATACCCGATCGGCAATCCGGCCGGCAGCGGCACCGCGATCATGGCCTCGCCCGATCCAGTGCCGATGTTGAAGCGCCCTTGTTGCACCTCGCCGTCTTCACGCCGGCAGGTCCAGGCGATTTCCCGCGAGCCGATTGGAGGCCGCACCGAAATGGCCGGGTTCGGATCTTCCGCCCGGAGCAGATGAACCGCCCCGAGCCCGAGTACCGCACTGCGTTCCCGCTCTTCGATCTCGACCGCGGCTCGCATCGGATCGGCCGGTAAACCCAACGCCGCCGTCAAGGCCAGCAACGTCTCATCAGACGCTTCGCGGGTTCGGCCAAGCGCATCGGTAAAGCAGGCTTCGATACCGACGATTCCGGCGAGCCGGACGAGCCTGTCGCGATCGGTCATGTCACTCGATCGCGGGCGTCGAGAAGAAAAAAGCTGGCGCTCAGCGGCATTCCCGCCGCCGCTGACGAATACAACAATCGCCAACCATCGGCGAGGTCAGGCATCGGCATCGGCCGCTCGGAAAAATTGGCGGCGAGCATCAGCCGGGAATTATCCCCAAGATGCCATTCCACCGTTAATGCGCGCGGCCCCGCAACCCGGTACGCGCCCGCCAATCCGGGAGTGCCGGCAAGCCGCGGCACGATCTCGCGCCTGCGCAGTTCGATCAGCGCCTGATAACGGGCAAGCCACGGCGCATGCCCGGCTCGCGCCGGCTCGTCCCAATCGAGGCGCGACATTGCGAACGTCGTCTCTGCTGTCGGATCGGGGATGCGCGCACGCGCCGCGGCATCCCGGAAACCGGGCGAATGGGCGAATTCACGGCGTCGGCCTTCGCGCACCGCGTCGGCGAGTTCGGCCCCAAAATCGCAGAAAAACGCAAATGGCCGATGACTGGCCCATTCCTCGCCCATGAACAGCAGCGGGATTTGCGGCGACAACATGATGATTGCGAGACTGGCATGCAGCACCGGCTCGGCTGCGCATGTGGCGAGCCGGGTACCGAACGGGTTGTTGCCGATCTGATCATGGTTTTGCAGAAAAGCGATAAATGCGGTTGGCGGCAGTCCAGCCGAGAACTCGCCACGTGGCCTGCCATTGCGAAAGGGCGACGGCTCGCCCTGATAAGCAAAGCCTTCGGCCAATGCGCGGCCGAGTTTGCCGGCCGGATCGGCGGCATAGTCCTGGTAATGGCCGGCGTCCTCGCCGGTGATCATCCGATGGAGCAGATGGTGCAGATCGTCGTTCCACTGCGCCGTAAAACGCACCGGCCGGCCATCATAACGGGTCAATCGGCGAGCCTCATTGCGGTCGTTTTCGAGCACGAGATGAATTTCGCGGTCCGCGATCCGGCGGCGCACGGTATCGCCGATCTCATCGATGATATCGGGGGTGCTGTCGTCGAAGATGGCGTGAACGGCATCGAACCGCAGACCATCGAAATGATATTCTTCGAGCCAGTAAAGCGCATTCTCGATAAAAAAGTCGCGCACCGTGCGGCTCTGCGGACCAGAAAAATCGATTGCCGCACCCCACAGCGTGTGATGACGTTCGGTAAAGAAATCGGGGGCAATCGCCGGCAAGTAATTGCCCTCCGGCCCGAAATGATTGTAGACGACGTCGAGCAGCACCGCGAGACCGCGGACATGGCAAGCCTCGATCAGCGCTTTCAGATCCGTGGGACGGCCATAACGCGAGCACGGGGCATAAAGAAATGTCCCGTCATAGCCCCAGTTCCTGATGCCCGGGAATTCGGCGATCGGCATCAATTCGATCGCGGTGATGCCGAGCCGCTGTAGATGATCGAGATGGCGCATGGCACCGGCGAAATCGCCGGTCTCGGAAAATGTGCCGAGGTGAAGCTCGTACAGCACGACCTCCTCCCACCGGCGACCCGGCCAGTTCTGGTCACGCCACTCATAGGCGCAGGGATCGACGACCTCGCTTGGACCGTGGACCCCGTCGGGCTGACGCCGCGATGCCGGATCCGGATAGGCGCTGCCGTCGACGACATAGCGATAGCGCGTCCCCGGCTGCGCCGCCTCCGTGGTCAGAACAAACCCGCCATCGGGTTGCTTTTGCATCGGCAGATCGGTCGGGTCGTCGCCTTCCAGGCGCAGCGCCACCGCTGACGCCCGCGGAGCCCACAGCCGAAAGCGCACGCCGTCGCGCTCTGTCTCCGCGCCGAACGGCACTTTGTGGTGGCGCTTCATGCTAATCCCCGGCTTGCGCAGGATTGGGATTAAAGGAGAATCCGGGATGTTCGCCGCCGTCCGCCGGCACGCCCGCATCGCCCGCGGATTTCGCCTCGGCAACGGCTTTTGGCTTTGCCAGCCTCAGATCGGGGCGTGGCGCGCGATTGATGAACAGGGTAAAGGAATACGCCCGCGTGCGATAGATTTCGCCCGGCGCATAGGTTTGGCCAGTCTCGACGAGACCGGTCGGCCGCGACGTGTCGACCAGAGGCTCCCATGACATCGGCGCCGCCAATTGTGGAAAGCGGAAATCGATGTCGCAGGAATAGGCATTCATCATCACCAGAAAGCTTTCGTCGATGTCGCGCTGGCCGCCCGGTGTCAGAAACTCGCCGGCCGCACCGCTCAGCACATAGCCAAGCGCAAGACATTGCGGATCGTTCCACGCCTCGGCTTTCATTTCTTCGCCCGCCGGGGTCAGCCAGGTGATGTCCTTAACCCCGGCTTCGGACAGCACCTCGCCACGAAAGAACCGCGGTCGCGAAAACACCCGGTGACGGCGCCGCAGGTGGATCAGATAGCCGACAAATCGCTGTAGTTCCTGATTTTCGGGACGGACGTTCTCCCAATCGGTCCAGGAGATCTCGTTGTCCTGGCAGTAGGCATTGTTGTTGCCGCGCTGGGTGCGCCCGATCTCGTCGCCGGCAAGCAGCATCGGCACGCCCAATGACAACAGCAGGCTCGCCATCAGATTGCGCTTTTGCCGATCACGCAATGCGGTGATCTCGGGGTCGTCGGTCGGCCCTTCGGTTCCGCAATTCCAACTGAAATTGGCATCACTGCCATCGCGATTGCCTTCACGATTACCTTCATTGTGCTTGGTGTCGTAGCTGACCAGATCCTGCAGTGTGAAGCCGTCATGGGCGGTGATAAAATTGATGCTGGCCCAGGGACGCCGCCCGCGATAGCCGAAAATGTCGGACGAGCCCACGACACGCGACGCGGTATCGGCGACAAGGCCCTGGTCGCCTTTCCAAAAGCGACGCAGCGTATCGCGATACTGGCCATTCCATTCGGCCCAGCCGGGCGGAAAATTGCCGAGCTGATAGCCATAGGCACCGAGATCCCACGGCTCGGCGATCAGCTTTAGCTGAGCCATAACCGGATCCTGGCGGACCGCGTCAAAGAATGCACTCCCCTGGGTGTATTCGCCATTCTCGCGCGCCAGTGTCGGGGCCAGATCGAAACGGAAACCGTCGACATGCATCTCGATCGACCAGTAGCGCAGCGAATCCATCACCAACGCCAACACTCGCGGATGATCGAGGTTCAATGTATTACCAGTACCGGTAAAGTCTTGATAAAAGCGTCGATCCGTGTCGAGCCGGTAATACGAGATATTGTCGATGCCGCGGAATGTGAGCGTCGGACCGAGATGGCTGCCCTCGCCGCTGTGATTATAGACCACATCCAAAATCACCTCGATCCCGGCGTCATGCAGCCGTTTGACCATGGTCTTGAAGCCGGAAATCGATTCTGCCGACAGCAGCCGCGGATCGGGGGCAAAAAAGCCGATCGTATTATACCCCCAATAATTGGCGAGCCCCTTTTCGACCAGATTGCGCTCATCAAGAGCCGCATGGATCGGCAACAGCTCAACCGCGGTGATTCCCAGTTCGAGCAAGTAATCGATCATTGCCGGCGAGGCGAGACCGGCAAAACTCCCGTGATATTCGGGGTCGACACCCGGATGACGCTTGGTTATCCCGCGCACGCTGAGTTCGAGGATGATCGTTTCCTCCCACGGGATCTGCGGCCGCCGCTCGTCACCCCAGGTGAAGGCAGGCTCGACGACCCGGCATTTGGGAATGAAACGGGCATTGTCGCGCCGATCGATCGCCAGATCCTCGCGCGGACTGCCAACACGATAGGCGAAAACCGCATCCGACCACCGCACCCTGCCGTGCAATGATTTCGTGTAGGGGTCGATCATCAACTTGTTGGGATTGAACCGATGCCCATTCGGCGGGTCGTACGGGCCGTACACCCGGTAGCCATAAAGCAGATCGGGCCGCGCATCGGGCAGATAGGCGTGCCATACCTCGTCGGTATATTCCGGCATGACAATCCGCGCTTCCTCGCGCACCCCGCTGCGATCGAACAGGCACAACTCGACCTTTTCGGCATGGGCCGAAAACAGCGCAAAATTCACCCCCTTGCCATCCCACATCGAACCTAGCGGGTATGGTTTGCCAGGCCAGACCTTTTTTGATGAAGCCATCGCTCGATCGGCACACAGCCAAGCCCAAAAACGCGGCAAAGTAGAGCACAACGGCGCAACCAATTGCACTCCAAACGTCTTTGACGGCTAATCGGCGGTGAAGATCAGCGTCGCGAGCGGCGGCAACCGCAAGTGGATGGCCTGCGCGTGGCCGTGTATCGGATGCGGCTCGGCATGGACCTCGCCAGCATTGCCGATACCGCTGCCGCCATAGTCGATCGCGTCGGTGTTGATGCGCTCGCGATAGCGTCCGGCATGCGGCACGCCGATCCAATAATCCTCACGCGGCACCGGGGTGAAATTGCAGACCACGATGGCAAGCTCGTGCGGACCGCGACCTCTGCGCAAAAACGAAATGACGCTCTGCTCGGCATTGGCGAGATCGATCCACTGAAATCCATCGGGATCGGCGTCGAACCGGTGCAGTGCCGGAGTGCTGTGATAGAGGTTATTGAGATCGCGCACCAGCCGCCACACGCCATTATGCGATGGCTCGCCCAGCAATTGCCAGTCCAATCCGATATCGTGGTTCCATTCGCGTTCCTGGGCGAATTCATCTCCCATGAACAGCAATTTCTTGCCGGGATGGGTCCACATAAAGCCATAATAAGCGCGCAGATTGGCAAAGCGCTGCCAGCGATCGCCCGTCATCCTGCCAATCAGCGAGCCCTTGCCGTGGACGACCTCGTCATGGCTCAATGCCAGAATGAAGTTTTCGTGAAATGCGTAAAGGAGCCCGAAGCTCAGATCGTTCTGATGATATTTTCGATAGATCGGATCGGTCGACATATAGCGCAACGTATCGTGCATCCAGCCGAGGTTCCATTTGTAGCCGAAACCGAGCCCGCCGACATAAGTCGGGCGCGAGACCATCGGCCAGGCGGTCGATTCCTCGGCGATCGAGGTGGCGCCGCTTGACTCGCCAAACACCAATTCGTTGACCCGCCGCAAAAACGCGATCGCCTCGATATTTTCGCGGCCGCCAAAGGCGTTCGGGATCCACTCGCCTTCGGGCCGGCTATAGTCGAGATACAGCATCGAGGCCACGGCATCGACGCGGATGCCGTCGATGTGAAATTCGCGCAGCCAATAGATTGCGTTTGACAACAGGAAATTAGCGACCTCGCGCCGCCCGTAATTATAAATCAACGTGTTCCAGTCGCGGTGAAAACCCTGGCGAGGATCGGCGTGCTCGTAGAGTGCGGTGCCGTCAAAGCGGCCCAACCCGTGCGGGTCGGTCGGGAAATGCCCAGGCACCCAGTCGAGCAAAACGCCGATCCCGGCAAGATGGCAGGTCTCGATAAACGCGCGAAAATCGTCGGGCATGCCATAGCGGCTGGTCGGCGCATATAGCGAGATCGGCTGGTAACCCCAGGAGCCGTCGAATGGGTACTCCATGACCGGCATCAGCTCGATATGGGTAAAGCCGAGTTCGGCGACATAGGGGACGAGTTCGGCGGCGAGTTCGCGATAGGTCAGATAGCGGCCATTCTCGGCCAGCCGGCGGCGCCACGAGCCAAGATGCACTTCGTAGATGGCGATCGGTGCTTCGTGGTCGTTGCGGCGCCAGCGCTCGGCCATCCACGCCCCATCGTTCCAGACATGACGCGACGGATCGGCAACGACAGAGGCGGTGTTGGGCGGCCGTTCGGCGCGCTCGGCATGGGGGTCGGCCTTCAGCGGCAGTAAATTGCCGTCAGGGCCATGAATTTGATACTTGTAGAGATGCCCGGGTCGCAATCCCGGGACAAACAGCTCCCAAAACCCGGTAGCACCGCGCCGCCGCATCGGCATCCGACGGCCATCCCAACCGTTGAAATCGCCGACGACGCTGAGCGAACTGGCGTTGGGCGCCCACACGGCGAAAGCCACCCCTTCGGCACCCTCATGCACAATCGGGTGCGCCCCCAGCTTTTTGTAGCTGGCAAAATGATTGCCCTCGGCAAGAAGGTAGAGATCGAGTTCGCCGAGCACCGGTGAAAAGCGATAGATGTCCTCGAATTCGCGCGTAATCCCACCGCTCGACACCCGCAGGCGATAGCGGAACGGCTCGTGATGCTCGGGAACCTCGGCGACAAACAGACCCTCGGCGCGGATTTGGACACCCTCGGTTACGGTCATCCCGGTAGCGCTCTCGATAACCGACACCCGTTGCGCACCCGGCAGCATCGCGCGCACGCAAAGCCCGGTGGCGGTTTTGTGCATGCCGAGAACGGCAAACGGGTCGCCGTGACGCGCCTCGACGATCGCCGCGATCGCCGCCTCGGAGAGCGCCGCCGGCGCTGCTGCCGCCGGCGCCGATCGCTGCGGCTCCGGTCGCCGCGGTTCGGATAGCGCGGTTTCGCCCGCCGGCTCGATCGCTTCCTGCAGCGGGGCCGAGGCGGGCGGGGCGGCCCGCCGCGGATCAGTCCGCCTCGCCATTGGCGGCCGCCTTTCTGCGATTGAGGATGCCAAGCACACCGCGCAACGGGATGTCGACCCACAATGGCCGGTTCGCCAACTCGTAGGACACTTCGTAAACCGCCTTTTCGAGGGCAAAAAAGGCGATCAGGTCGTTCGCCTGCTTTTTGCTGGCCGGGTATGCGCGGCAACCACGCATCGTCTTGCGGTAAGCGGCGCGGAAGCCGTCGACCGCCCGCTGGCGCCAGGATTCGGCGAGTTCGGTCATTCGCGGCTCGACCGCCGCGCGCGTCTCGGCCAATTGCCGGACCGCGGTCACCGCAGCATAATCGAACGAGCGGATCATGCCGGCGACATCGCGCAATGGCGAACTTTTGGCGCGTCGCTCGGCCAAGGTCCGCGACGGCTCGCCCTCAAAATCGACGATGTAAAAGTCGTTCTGGACCACGATCGTCTGACCCAGATGGTAATCGCCGTGCAGGCGAGTCTTTAGCGCGGCCAGTTCGTCCGGCAGCAGCGCCTGGATCTCGGCGAACAGTTCGGCGCGGGCGGACAGCACCTGCGCCGCAAGCTCGGCCGCCCGTTGCGGCAGTCGCACGCGTTCACGCTGCAGCCGGCCCAGCATCGCTTCGCACTCGACTTCGAGGGTGCGGCGCCATTCGACGACGTCATCGCGGGTGATCGGCTCGGCAGTGAAAGCGGGATCGTCGCAGTCCTCACGGGCCAAGGCACGGTGCATCTCCGCCGTGCGGATGCCGATCTGGCGCGCCAATGCCAAAAAGAAGTGATCGGGATCCGGCAGTTCTGACGACCGCTCGCCGCTCACCACCAGCGCGTCGTCGAGATAGCGGGTCAAATAATTCAGCGCCTGGACCCAGCCGTCGCCCTGATTGCGCACAAACCCGAACAACGCGCCGAGCGCCAGGGTCTGCGGCCCGGTGTCGCCGTCGAGCACGAGCTCGATGGTGGCGAGCGGCGGCGGCGTGTTAGCAAACCCGGCGCGCTCGACCAGAAAGCGCGACATCTCGATCTCGGGATGCGGCCCGGGCTCGATCCGCCGATAAAGCTTCAGCATCGCGTATTCGTCGAAAAAGATCGAGCTGTTCGATTGTTCGACCCCGCCGCGCCGCACGTTCAGCCGTTCCGGCGGCTCTACATCGTCATAGCGGGACGTCTTGGAACAGCGCATCTCACCGCGATCGAGCGATAGCCTTGCTTCACGATTGATCATGTCGATCAGCGCCAGCGCAAAACCGTCCTGCGACAGGGCATCGACGAGAGCCCCCTCGCGGCGGAACTGGCGCAATTCGGCAAGTGTGACAGGGAGGAGCCCTTGGCGCAGATCGGTCTCTGCCGGCGACCAGACCGTCGCGAGAGGCAGGAAATAATATTGGCTGCCGCCGTCGCGCAGCCGTGCTTCGACAACCGAGGCAAGATAGCTCTCGGGCGGAGCGCCATCTTGGGCCGGCCGGGCAATCACGCCCTGGGCTTTGACCACGGCATTCTTGACCCGCCGGTCTTTGGCGGCGAACCAGCGCTGGCGCGCCAGAAATGCCGGCACCACGTCGTTCTCGACCTGCTGCAAATTGTGCCGGAGGAACAGGTCATTCCAGCCTTGCGGCATGACCAGCGTTACCAATTCGGGTGGCGGTATCTGCAAATTTGCCGCCTCCTGCGGGCTGGGTAATAAATCGAACCAGAAAAAGCTGTGGCCTTGCAGCGTCAGCAGGTAGGGCAGTTCACCGATTGTCGGAAATGCGCTGCGACCGAGGAGTTCGACCGGCTGACGCCCGCGAAACTCGCCCAGTTCGAGTTCGACGGCCTGCGGCGATCGCGACAGATTGGCTACGCACAGGATGACCTCGTCCTCATGGCAGCGCAGATAGGCAATCACCTTGCGGTTCGACGGATATAAAAACTGCAAGCTGCCGCGGCCGAATGCCCGCCGCGCTCGCCGCGCCGCGATCATTCGCTTCATCCAGTTCAGCAGCGAGGATGGCGAACGGCTCTGCGCTTCGACATTGACAGCCTCAAAGCCATACACCGAATCCATAATCGGCGGCAGATAGAGCCGCTCGGGATCGCTGCGGGAAAAGCCGCCATTGCGGTCGGGGGTCCACTGCATCGGTGTCCGCACCCCGTCGCGATCGCGCAAAAATACGTTGTCCCCCATGCCGATCTCGTCGCCGTAATAGATCACCGGCGTTCCCGGCATCGACACTAACAGCGCGTTCAAGAGTTCGATCCGGCGGCGGTCATTCTCCATCAGCGGCGCCAGCCGGCGGCGGATGCCGAGATTGATGCGGGCGCGGCGATCGGCGGCGTAATGCTGCCACAAATAGTCGCGCTCGCGGTCGGTGACCATTTCCAATGTGAGTTCGTCGTGATTTCGCAGGAACACCGCCCATTGGCAGCTTTCCGGAATATCCGGTGTCTGCCGCATGATGTCGGTGATCGGATGGCGGTCTTCGGTCGAGACCGCCATGTAGATCCTCGGCATCAGCGGGAAATGAAAGGCCATGTGGCATTCATCGCCATTGCCGAAATACTGCAGGACGTCCTCTGGCCATTGGTTGGCCTCGGCCAGGAGCATGCGGCCGTCGTAGCGCTGGTCGAGTTCGCAACGCAGCCGCCGCAGGATCGCATGGGTCTCGGGCAGGTTTTCGTTGCTCGTGCCCTCGCGTTCGATCAGATACGGCACCGCGTCGAGACGCATCGCGTCAACCCCGAGATCAAGCCAGAACCGCATGACATCGGCGACCGCGCGGAACACCCGCGGATTGTCAAAATTCAAGTCCGGCTGGT
This sequence comes from Allostellaceae bacterium, assembly GCA_035509615.1. Lineage (GTDB taxonomy): Bacteria > Pseudomonadota > Alphaproteobacteria > ATCC43930 > CGMCC-115725 > AP-15. The sequence continues at coordinate 66,676 of DATJLK010000016.1, forward strand.
GCGCGTAGAACCGATGCCAGTAATACGCCTGGGCTACCGGATCCCATGCCCAGTTCGATTTCTCCGAATCGACAAAGATGATGCGGGTTTCGGCAAATTTCTGGTCAGTGTCGCTCCAGACGTAGAAGTCGCGCCACGGCGAGCCGGGTTTCGCCTGTCGCGCCCGCTGGAACCAGGGATGCTGGTCGGAAGTGTGATTGATCACCAGCTCGGTGATGACGCGCAGCCCGCGCCGGTGCGCCTCGCGAACAAACAGCCTGAAATCGTGCATCCGTCCATAGGACGGGTTGATGTTCTTGTAGTCGGCAATATCGTAACCGTCGTCACGCAGGGGCGAGGGATAGAATGGCAATAGCCACAATGCGGTGACGCCAAGGTCCTGCAGATAATCCAGCTTGCGGGACAGGCCCTGGAAATCTCCGACACCGTCATCATCGCCGTCAAAGAAGGCCTTGACGTGCAGCTGATAGATGATGGCGTCCTTGTACCACAGCGGGTCCGAGGCCGCCGGGCGTGAGGTCGCGCCAAAGGCTGGCGACGACATCGCCGGTTCATCGCGTGGGCTCATACCGGGGAAGATGTATAGATGCGAAAGATCAACGCCGGGTTCGTCTCAGGGTCGAGGCGGAAGCGCTGACGGGCGCCGCGCACCATCGACAAGGTTTTCGAAAAAACTTCCTCCAGTCCAATAGCGGCGTTGGCGGGCAGGTTCAATGCCGCCAGCGGCAATTCGACTTCGCCTTCATGCGGCATATGCGGATCGAGATTGACGATGACGGCCACGGTATTGGCCGGCGTTGCCGATGTTTTCGCGTAAGCCAGGATGTTGGGGTCGTCACAGGGCAGAAATCGCAAGTTGTGGAATTCCTGCATCGCCGGATTGTTCCGACGGAACCGGTTGACCAGCCGGATATCTTCCTTGATATTTCCCGAACGGTCCCAATCCCGAACCTTGTATTCATATTTCTCGGAATCGAGATATTCTTCGCGCCCCGGGATCGGGGTGTTTTCGCACAGCTCAAAGCCGTTATAGATGCCGTAAGCGGGCGACAGGGTCGCTGCCAGCACCAGGCGGATGCGAAAGGCCGGCCGGCCGCCCACCTGCAGGAATTCCGGTAGGATATCCGGGGTATTGGTAAAAAAATTCGGACGAAAATATTCGGTAGCGGGATATTGCGTCAGCTCGGTCAAATACTCGATCAACTCCGCCTTGGTGTTGCGCCAGGTAAAATAGGTATAGGACTGGCTGAAGCCGGCCTTGGCCAGGGCGCGCATCATCTTCGGCCGGGTAAACGCCTCGGAGAGAAAGATCGCCTCGGGACACAGCACCTTGACCTCGCGGATCAGCCATTCCCAGAACGGCACTGGCTTGGTATGCGGATTGTCGACGCGAAAAATCCGTACCCCCTCGCCGACCCAGAACAGGACAACATCACGCAACTCGTTCCACAGCGCCTGACGGTCGGCGGTGTCGAAATCGACATTGACAATGTCTTCGTATTTTTTGGGCGGGTTCTCGGCGTATTTGATCGAGCCGTCGGGGCGAAACCGGAACCATTGTCGATGCTCGCGCACCCATGGGTGGTCGGGCGCGCATTGCACGGCGAAATCGAGTGCCACCTCCATCCCATGCGCGGCCGCAGCGCGGACAAAGCGGCGAAAGTCGTCGAGCGTCCCAAGCTGCGGCTCGATCGCACGATGCCCGCCTTCCTCGGCACCGATCGCATAAGGGCTGCCGGGATCACCCGGCATCGCCTGCGGATTGTTGTTCCTGCCCTTGCGGTTGGTGCGGCCGATCGGATGGATCGGCGGCAGATAGACGACGTCGAAGCCGAGTGCCGCGATTTCCGGCAGGCGCGCGATGCAATCGTCAAAACTCGCGCTTTTTCCGACTTCTCGCCCTTGGCTGCGGGCAAACATCTCGTACCACGCCGAAAAGCGCGCCGCCTTGCGATCAACGACAACCGTCAGCCCATCGGGAGAGCGGGTGGCGTCGGAGCGCGGCGAGCAGCGTGCCATCAGCTCCCGTGTGGCCGGGGAAAGCAGCATTGCCAGTCGCGCAGCGTCATCGCCATCATCAAATTCGCGCAGCAATTTTTGCGCTTCCGCTTGGTCCCTCGGCCCGGTTTCGATCGCTGCCGCGATAATGGCGCGGCCTTCCTGCAGTTCGAGCGAAATGTCCTGACCGGCCTCCCGCTTTTTCTCGATTTCCTCGCGCCAGCTCTCGAAACGGTCGGTCCAGACCTCGAGCGAATAATGCCACAAGCCGACCCGATCGAGGGTGAAATGTCCGACCCAGCGATCGTTGTCAAAGAAGCTGAGCGGGGTCTCCTGCCATGCCTGATCCTCGTACCGGTACCTGACGACGCCGCGCAATCTGTCGTGGCCGTCGCGAAACACATCGGCCCAGACCGAGAAGACTTCGCCTTCGATGCGCTTGACCGGGTAGCGTCCGCCGTCGAGCTGCGGATAGACGTCCTCGATCTGGATGCGTGCGTCCGGCCGCCACAATGCCGGCATCTCGGCCTTGCGACCGGGCGCTTTTTCGACATGCGCAATCTCGACGCCGAGCGGCTCGACGAGGATCACCCCGGGGTCTTCATCGATTTTTACGCGGCGGCTGCGGGCGGGATCACGATTGACCGCGATCAGCGCCCGGTCGTCAGCACCCTCTGTTTGTCGCTCCAGCACGATAAGTTCACCGTCCCCTTGCGGCAACAAGCGTTGCGGCCCTTCCTCGTTCAGCGCCGGGATCGCGAGCTTGGCCGCATTGATCTCGGCGATGAACAGGCTGAGGTCGAAACGCTTGGGCTCGGGCGCCGCCTCGCCGCCGGTCACCACCGACAACCGGCGTCCCCACCCGTATTCGAACCCCATCGGCATCAGTAGGCCGGTGGAATACGCCGCGGCAAAGGCATAAGCTTGGCGATAACGTGGCTCGATCTCGCCGTCGGGGACGCCGGCCTGGCGCAATTCGGCAACCAGACGGGGGGTGTCGTGGCTCTCCGGAAACCCGATCGAGGGTGCGATGTGCCGGAACGCCTCGTACTGATCAAGCAGCCACGGACTTTTGAAATCCCACCACTTGACGCTGTTGTAAAGATAGTCAAAACCGGCGCCGGCGAGACCCAGCACTGCTTCTTTCGGAGCACCGACGGTCTCGGCGCAGAACAATGCGTCGGGGGCCACCTCTTTAGCAGCGTGGGTCAGCCCGCGCCACACCTCGGCCGGGACCTTGTAGGCCGCATCGCAACGGAAGCCGCGAAAACCGAGATCCAGGTAATGTTGTACGACATCGCGGAAATAGGCGGCGATCTCATCGCAACGGGCTCCTGAATAATCGAGTTCGGCAAGATCGCCCCACACCGTCTTGCGCCGCGGGTCGGCGGGGTCGGTGGCAAACGGCGAGCGAATTTCGCCGTTCTCGTCATGCGCGAACCAATCGCGATGATGCTGCGTCAGTTCGCTGTCCTTGGCGGTGTGATTGGCGACGAGATCCATGATCACCAGCAGCCGGCAGGCCTGCGCCGCCTCGGTAAAGCCGCGCAACAACGTGTCGTCATCACCGCGTTCGTCGCCCTGAAAGCGCGGGTTTAGACGGTAGTAATCCTTGACGGCATAAAGGCTGCCGGAGAAGCCCGGGTAGTGAAACGGGTTGACATAGACCGCGTTAAACCCCATCGCCGCAATCCGCGGCAGATGTTCCGACCATTGCCGAACCGTTCCCGCCAGGGTGGGAAAAAGATTATAGATGCGCAACCCGTCGCGCACGGAAACCACTCCAGGAAATTACCGAAAACCCCCGGCGCGCGGCACGATGCCGAAGCGCTACGACTTTAACCAACCAACCAGCGCGCGCATTGGTTCCGCTCTGCGGCACGGTCGCGCGCCATGTTGATGCAGGACGACCCACAACATTGTCGCGGGGTCGGCCGGTTCAACCCCCGCCGGAGCCGGTCCCAGAGCGCCTGTCAGCAACTACGAGGCCGGGCGGCGGCGATGCACCTTGGCGCGTCGCGCACCCGCCGGGCTCGACCCGCGGATCCGGGTGCGATCAGAACACGACCTCGACAAGGTAGGGACCGGGCGTTGCAAGCCCTTCGGCAAGCCGCCGGTTGAATTCGTCCATATCGGCGACCCGCGCGCCAGGCACCCCCATCCCGCGGGCCAGAGCGACGAAATCGAGATCGGGATGGTCGAGGGTCAGCATGTCGAGCGCCTTGCGGCCGGGATTGCCGGCGCCGACATTGGCGAGTTCGCCGCGCAGGATCGCGTAGCTGCGGTTCGAGAACAGCAATGTGGTAACATCAAGCCCCTCGCGGGCTTGCGTCCACAGCGACTGCACGGTGTACATCGCACTGCCGTCGCCCTCGAGGGTGACAACCTTGCGGTCGGGGCAGGCCACCGCTGCACCGGTGGCGAGCGGCATGCCGAGGCCGATCGACCCGCCCATGTTGGAGAGCCAGTCATGCGGCGCGGCGGAGCGGGTCGGCGCGAAAAAACCGCGCCCGGTCGTGACCGCCTCGTCGACAACGATCGCGTTCTCCGGCAACAGCGCCCCGAGCGAGGCGCCAAGCGCTTCGGGCGTGATCGGCCCGCTCGCTTTCACCGGCGGCGGTTCGTTGACGACTGGCGCCGGTGTCCGAAGCGCGCCAACCTCTTCGGCCAAGGCTTCGAGTGCACCGATCATGTCCTCGTCGAGCCGGGCGAGCACATGGCCCAGCGCATCGGGCGGCGAGAGCAGGCTCGGCTTATTCGGATAGGCAAAAAACGCGACCGGCATCTTGGCGCCGACCAGAATGATATGCTTCAGCCCGGCCAGCACGCGGGTCGCCTGGTCGACGACATAGGGTACGCGCTCTAAAAACACGCGGCCGCGGCCGCGCTGGGTGCGCGCGTTCGACCCCTGGGCCATCAGCCGCGCCCCGGTTTTGGCGGCGATCTTGCCGGCGAGCTCCAGCCCGTCCTGGCGCAGCCCGCGCCCGGTCATCAGAATCAGACACGGCTCGCCCGATCCGAGTGCGCGCGCCGCCTCGGCAACCGCCTCGCGCGACACCGGCTTCGGGCCCGCCGGCGGCGCTACCGAGGCGGGACCCGAGCCGTCGTTCCACGCGGTGTCGGCCGGCAGGATCAGGGTCGCGATCTGACCCGGCAATTGCCGCGCCGCGGCGATTGCCGCAGCGCCATCGGCGGCGATCGACATCGCATCGGGCGAGGTCTTGACCCAATGCGAGGACGGCCGCGCCAGCCCCTCGATATCCGAGGTCAGCGGCGCATCGTATTTGCGGTGATAGGTGGCGTGATCACCGACGATGTTGACCATCGGGCTCGACGCCTTGTTGGCGTTGTGGATGTTGGCAAGCCCGTTGGCAAGGCCGGGGCCGAGATGCAGGAGGGTCGCGGCCGGCCTTTCGCTCATCCGGGCGTAGCCGTCGGCAGCACCGGTGACGACGCCCTCGAACAGGCCGAGTACGCAGCGCATGCCGTCGACCCGGTCGAGGGCTGCGACAAAATGCATCTCCGAGGTGCCGGGATTGGCAAAGCACACATCGACCGCACCCCCGACCAGCGTCCGCACCAAGCTTTCCGCGCCGTTCATCGCCCTTCTCCCGCCGCCTGCCGGCATTTGCTCATCGATCGGTCTTGGCCCAGCATGCCCACCGACCGCAGCCGCCGCAAGCGCCACCTCCTTGACCATCGTCCTGCCGGACGAGAAGCGCGACACGCGCTTCACATCTGAGTGTGCCGGGGAATTTTGTGACCCGCGGATTGTCCTTGTTCGCAGCCGGGCTTTGTTTTGCGCCGCGAATGGTCCGGCAAAGAAAGGTCGCGTAATGCCCCTCGCCCCGCACCTGTTGAGCATCGCGACAGCGGTGCCGCCTCATTCGCTCGATCAAAACGATGTGATTGCGCGGGTTCGGGCGCTCTTTCAAGGCGCACCGGCCTTGGACCGGCTGTTGCCGGTTTTCGCCAACAGTGGCATTCGCACGCGCTATTCCTGCGTCCCGATCGACTGGTATGACCGCCCGCACGGCTGGGCCGAGCGCAACCGGGTCTATATTGCGGGCGCGCTCGATCTGCTCGAAGCGACGACGGTCAAGCTGCTGGATCGCGCCGGCCTTGACAAAGATGCGATCGACGCCGTCGTCACCGTGTCGACGACCGGCATTGCCACCCCGAGCCTTGACGCCCTGCTGATCGAGCGGATGGGTTTGCCCCGCGACGTACGCCGGCTGCCGATTTTTGGGTTGGGCTGCGCCGGCGGCGTCGTCGGTCTCGCGCGCGCGGCCGACCAGGCGCTGGCAAAGCCAGGCGAAACTGTGTTGTTCCTGATTGTTGAACTCTGCGCGTTGTCGTTTCGCCATGACGACTGGTCAAAGAGCAATATCGTCGCGACGGCTCTATTTGGCGACGGCGCCGCCGGTGCGCTGCTGTCGACCGACGCCCGCGGCCCGGTGGTAGCCGCTGCCGGCGAACATACCTGGCCCGGCAGCCTCGAGGTGATGGGATGGGATATTGCCGATGACGGCTTTAGCGCGGTGTTTTCACGCGACATCCCGCAGCTCGTCGCGACCCGGTTGCGCTCGGTGGCCGCCGCCTTCCTCGCCCGCCATGGCCTGGCGCTCGACGACATCGATCGCTTTGTGTGTCATCCCGGCGGCGCCAAGGTCATCACCGCCTTCGAACAGACGTTCGGCCTGGCGCCGGGCGCCCTCGCCGGGGCGCGCCAGGTTCTGCGCGACTATGGTAACATGTCCGCGGCAACGGTGATGTTCGTGCTGGAAGACATGCTGGCCAATGCGGCACAGTGGAATTTGGCGCTGCTCAGCGCGCTCGGCCCCGGCTTCACCGCCGGGTTCCTGGTACTCGACAACCGGTGACGCCGCTGTACTGGACTCTTGCCCTGGTGGCGGCGCAGCGGCTCGCCGAACTCGCCTGGGCCAGCCATAACACCGCAGGGCTGCGGCATCTCGGCGCGATCGAAGTCGATGCCGGCGGCTACCCCTATTTCGTGACGCTCCATGCCGGCTGGTTGACGAGCCTCGCATTGCTGGTGCCGCCCGCAACCCCGCCCAACTGGGCGTTGCTTGGGGTATTTGCGTTGCTCCAGCCGGCGCGGATCTGGGTCATCTCCAGCCTCGGCCGGTTCTGGTCGACCCGGGTCCTGACCCTGCCCGGTGCACCCCTTATCCACTCCGGACCCTACCGCTGGCTGCGCCATCCGAACTATCTGATCGTGACCGCCGAGATCGCCCTGTTGCCGCTCGCCTTTGGCTCCGTCGCGATCACCGCGGCATTTTCCGCCTTGAACCTGACGCTGGTCCTGCGCCGCATTGCGATCGAGGATCGCGCATTGGCGCCGCGGCGGGGACTTTGACCAGCGCGGCCAGACAGTCGCCAAAGACCTGGATCGGGTTTACCGCGATGGCGGTGGGCATGTTCATGGCGATCCTCGACATTCAGATCGTCGCCAGTTCGCTGCCCGAGATCCAGGCCGGCCTCGGCCTGCCGCTCGATCGCCTGAGCTGGATCCAGACCGCGTATCTGATGGCCGAGATCGTCGCGATCCCGCTGACCGGCTGGTTGACATTGATGCTTTCGACGCGTGGCGCTTTTGTCGCCTGCGTCGGCGGATTTACCGCCGCGAGCCTCGGCTGCGCCCTGTCAACCGGTTTCTGGTCGTTGATCCCGGCGCGGGTGGTGCAGGGATTTTGCGGCGGCGCCCTGATCCCGCTCGTTTTCTCGGCCATCTTTCTGATGTTCGACGAGAGGTCGCGGCCGCGGGCGACCCTGGTCGCCGGGCTCTTCGCGATGCTGGCGCCGACATTGGGGCCGGTGGTCGGGGGATTTGTCACCGATCGCTGGTCGTGGCATTGGCTGTTCCTGATCAATGTGGCGCCCGGGATCGTCGTCGCCGTGCTGGTCGCGAAAACGATTGACGTCGATCGCGCCGATCGCCGCCGCTTCGCTTCGGTCGATCTCTGGGCATTGCCGTTGCTGGCGGTTTCTCTCGCCGGTTTTGAGCTTCTGTTAAAGGAGGCGCCGGAGCGCGGTTGGCTGACCACCCCGATGCTGCTGCTTGCGGCACTTTGCGCCGTCTCCGGGAGTACACTGATCACCCGCTCGCTGCGTCACCGGGCGCCGCTGATCGATCTCGGCGCCTTCCGCGACCGCAATTTCGCGATCGGCTGCGTCTTCAGCTTTGCCCTCGGTGTCGGTCTTTACGGGGCGACCTATCTGCTCCCGGTATTCCTTGGCGCGGTGCGCGGTTACGACGCGCTACCGATCGGCAAGATCATGATGGTGACGGGTGCAGCCCAACTGGCGGTGGCGCCGGCGGCGACAATGCTCGAGCGCCGCAGCGATGCCCGGCTGCTGCTCGCCGCCGGCTATTTGCTGCTGGCGCTGGGCTGGATCGGCAATGGCTTTATGACCCCCGCGACCGATTTTTGGGGTCTGTTTTGGCAGCAATTGGCACGTGGTGCGGCGGTCATGCTGTGCCTGCTGCCGAGCACGGCGTTGGCACTCGGCGGCTTTGCCGAGGCGCAGGTGCCGAACGCCAGCGGTCTTTTCAATCTGATGCGCAATCTCGGCGGGGCGATCGGGCTCGCCTTGATCGACACGATCCTCGAGCAGCGTGCGCCGGTTCATGTCGCGCGCCTCGTCGCCCGGCTGCAGGCCGGTGATGCAGCGGCCGCGAGCTTTATCGGATTGCCGGCCGCGCGCTTTACCGGGGTGCCGATTGGCCCGGTCGATCAGGCGACCCGCGACCTGGTGGCGCCGCTTGTCGAGCGCGCCGGGCTCGTCGCCGCGTTCAACGATGCCTGGTTGTGGATTGGCGGCGCGATGTTGGCAACCTTGGCGCTGATGCCGTGGCTGCGCATTTCGCCGCGCCGAGTGGCACCGGCGGCCCCGGTCACGATCTCTTCAGCATCCGGGGATGGGTGAGGCGTTTATCATATGACCGAAGCACAGCCCCTCTTCGCGGCGCCGCGCGCGGCAGAGACCGAGCCTTCCTCGCTCGACCTCGCGCAATCATTGCGCACCAACATAATCGGCATATTTCCGCCCGAAGCCTACGAGCAGGAAATCGTCGATCGTCGGATCTTTGGCCGGCGGCAGATCATCGTCAGCCGGCCCGCCGCCATCCAGCACATCCTCGTCGACAATTGGACGAATTACCGTCGCACCGCCGCCGGGATTCGCATCCTGCGGCCGCTGCTCGGACGCGGTCTGCTGCTGAGCCAGGGTGAGGACTGGCGCCGGCAGCGCCGCACCCTGGCGCCGGCTTTCGCGCCGCGAACGATGCCGATCCTGGCACGCCATGTAGCGCGCGCTGCCGGCGCCGCAATTGCCAACCTCCGAACTGCCAGCACGGGCCCGGTCGATCTGCTGGCAGCGATGCAATTCCTGGCGTTGGAGATTGCCGGCGCGTCGATGTTCTCACTGGAGATGGAGCGCTACGGCGCCGAGTTGCGCGGCCTGATCAAAGACTACTCAGTCCGTCTCGGCCGGCCGAGCCTCCTCGATTTCCTGATGCCGCCATCGCTTCCGAGCCCGCGCGACCTGTTGCGCTGGCGCTTTCGCCGGCGCTGGCTCGATCTTATTCGCCGGATCATCGCCGCGCGCCGCGCCCAGGGCTCGCACGATGCCCCGCGCGATCTGTTCGATCTGATGGCGACCGCCACCGACCCGGAGAGCGGCAGGGTGTTTCCGCCCGCCCGGCTCGCCGACGAGGTCGCGACAATGATCGTCGCCGGCCACGAGACGACTGCGGTTGCGTTGTTCTGGTCGCTCTATCTGCTGGCTGGCGCCCCCGAAATCCAGGAGCAACTCGCCGCCGAAGTGGCCGATGTCGATCTCGGACCCGACCACGCCGCCACAGCACTATCGGCGCTCGCCTGTTGCCGCGCTGTCGTGCACGAGGCGTTGCGGCTCTATCCGCCGGCTTTCACCCTGGCGCGGATGGCGATCAAAGACGACGTCGCCGGCGATATTCCGCTAAAGGCGAAAACGGTGGTGCTGATCGCGCCTTGGGTCCTGCACCGGCACCACCGGCTGTGGGCCAGGCCCGATACGTTCGACCCGGCGCGCTTTATGCCTGGCGCGCCGTCGCCCGACCGGTTTGCGTATCTGCCGTTCGGGATCGGCCCGCGAGTTTGCATCGGCGCACAATTCGCGCTGACCGAGGCGACTTTGGTGCTGGCGAGCCTGATCCAGAACTTCCGCATCGAACGCGCCGACGACGTCCCGGTCACGGTGCGCGCCGTGGTCACCACACAGCCCGACCATCCGCCCCCGTTTGTGCTTTATCCGCGGATCGCTGCCGTAATCACGCACTGAGAACGGTTGCGCTGGCCCGCGGCCTGCGGGCGTGGCAAGCTGCCATCCCCTGAACCTGAGGAGGCCGGCCCATGGACATCGAACGCATCGACCATCTGAACCTGACTGTCGCCGACATCGATCGCAGCACAGAGTTCTATCGGCGCGTGCTGGGCATGAAAACCGAGAGCATGGGCGAAGGCCGTGCCGCCCTCTATTTCGGCGACCAGAAGATTCATCTCGACGCTGCCGGCGGGGCGATGGCAATGAGCGGCGAAAAGCGCTTGCCGGCGCATATATGCTTTGTCACCAAAACCCCGATCGATCAGGTCAAGACCCAGCTTGAAGCGTGCGGTGTCGCCGTGAGGATGGAGGGTCCGCGCGCCGGGGCGATCGGCACGATCCAATCGGTCTACATCGACGACCCCGACCACAACTCGATCGAGATTTCCACCTACTGAGCGCGCGGCGCGCTGACTGACGCGCCGCTCGAGACCGGTCGCGCGGGCTTGACCCGCGCGACCGGGAACATCGGCATCAGATCCTTGAAACGCCACACCGCCGGGCCGGGGCCAGTGTCTCAGCCCAGTGGTCGGCCGGCTGTCAAGCCCCGCTTCTCACCATTTGTTGCGCAGTTCGCGCAACTTTAAAAACACGGTTTTCGCGTCCGGGTGGTCGGGGAGATCCGGAAAGGCCTCGCGCAGCCGGCGGATCACCGTCGGGCTCGTCAGCCGGAAAAACGTGTTGATGTCACGTTCGACCGCCAGGGTAGTGACGAGCGGACGGTTCGTGTCCTGCTTTTCGACCTGCGGCAACAGTTTCTTGGCCTCGGCATTGTCAGGCTCGCGATCAAGCGTAAAGCCAAGATTGCGCGCGATGTAGTCATGCCCGGGATAGATCAGCGTTTCCTCGGGCAATTTGGAGAGTTGCGCGACGAAGGTATTGTAAAGTTCGTTTGGGTGACCGCCGTTGTGACAATTGCCCGCCCCGGCGTTGAACAGCGTGTCGCCGCAGAATAAAGCCGGCGTGTCGCCGCGCGCCATGATGCAGATATGCGACATTGTATGGCCCGGGGTGTCGAGACATTCGAGTTCGACGGTCTTGCCAATCCTGATCACATCGCCGGCACGCAACCCCTGATCCATTTCCGGAATGCGGTCTTTGGCGTTGATATGGGCCAACACCTTGGCGCCGGTGGCCGCGACCATTTCAGCATTGCCGCCGGTATGGTCACGATGCTCATGCGTGTTGAGGATCTGGGTGATGGTCCAGCCCTTGGCCTTGGCCGCCGCCAGGCACTTTTCATAGTCGAGCGGATCGACCGCCAATGCTTCGCCGGTCTCGCGGCAAGCGATCAGATAATTGAAATTGCGCCCGGAATTCGCGGTCCAGATCTGTTCGACGATCATTGCTGGCCTCTGCGGTATTGAGCCGATCGGATGAAAAAGAGCGGATGTCTCCTCGCACACGCTTCTATTGCGCAAGGACCGGCTTGTCCACCGCGACAGCGGCTGTTGCGCGGTACTAGGCAGCGCCCCGGTAGCAACTCCGCCGCCAGCCGCGATTCGCCAGCCGATGCTGTTCCCGGAGCGCCGTCAGGCAACCGCTCGGATTACAGCGAGCCGTCTAACGGACCGGTCCGCAGGTGTGCACCATGGGATTGCTCCCGCGGCCCGCCGCCTGGGCCAGCTCTCGCGCATTAGTGCAATAGAGTTGCGGCATCATAACGCGCCATCGGATGGGGATTTAAATCGGCGCCGTCGCCTATCGTCAAGCGCAACAGGCACCTTCTCTGATCGGCGGCTCGCGGCCGCCGTTTGTCGCACCCGTTCCAAAGTACATTCGCTCTGACATTTTTCGGACGCCTGGTTCTCAACCCGAGCTTCATTGTAGGGGGATGAGTTCGTCTAACCGCGCCATCGTTATCACCGGTGCGTCGAGCGGGCTTGGTGCTGCGTTGGCCAAGGCCTATGCCGGTCCCAACACCGTCCTGGGTCTGCTCGGCCGGGATCACCACCGGCTGAGGCGGATCGCTGGCGCCTGCGAGGCCGAGCGGGCGGAGGTCAGCATCGCGGCGGTCGATGTTGCCGACGCTCCGGCAATGGCGGCGTGGCTGGCGAAATTCGACGACGCTCACCCGGTAGAACTGCTGATCGCCAATGCCGGAACCTCGGCCGGCCCGGTGCCCGACAGCCCGTCTGAGGGGGTCGAAATTGCTTCACGCCAGGTGCAGGTCAATCTGCTGGGCTCCATCAATACGATTGAACCGCTGTTGCCGGCGCTCTGTCGCCGCGGCCAGGGTCGGGTCGCGATTATCGCCTCGATTGCCGCCTATCGCGGTCTGCCCGATTCTCCTGGGTACTGCGCCAGCAAAGCCGGCCTGCGAGCCTATGCCGAAGCCCTGCGGCCACGGCTCGCCCGGTATGGCGTCAAAGTGACGATTGTTTGTCCCGGTTTTTTTGCCTCGCCGATGACCGACCGCTTTGACGGGCCTACACCCTTTCTGACCAGTGTTGATGCTGCCGCCCGGGTCGTCAAACGCGGCATCGATCGCGGACGCCGCCGCGTCGCATTTCCCTGGCCGCTCGTTCTCGGGCTGCAGTTCTGCGATTTGGCGCCAGCCTTTATCGGCGATGCGATCATGCGCCGCTATCGTTTCCAGATCCGCTCAGCGGGCGCCCATGACGGCTGACGCGTTCCGTTTTGCCTTTGGCGCAGCAGCGATGTTGGCCGCATGGCTGATCCCGCGCCATGTCGCCGCGGCGCGAATGGCGGTCGTCCCCGCGGTCATTCTCGATGGCTTGCCGGTGGTTCTGGCCGCGGGCCTGTTGCTGATCGCATCCGGCCGGCCGTTGTTCTCGGGAGTAGTGGTGCTTGCCCTGGGGGGCGGGTTTGCCCTCGCCGATTGGGCCAAGCGCCAGGCGTTGCGCGAGCCGGTGGTTTTTTCCGACATGTCGGAACTCGAGCATGTACTCACCCACTCGCATCTATACCTGCCGTTTGCCGGGCCGCTGCTCGTCACTGGCGGTGCGCTCGCCGCGGTCGCGCTCGGCGGCGGGTTGCTGGTATTCACATCGGCCTTGTGGAGCGCGGGACCGGAATTGACCCTGGTGGCGGTGCTGGTTGTCGGGGGCGGCGGCTGGATGTTGTCCCGCGAGCCGTTGCTGGGCCTTGCCGCCGCCGGGTTGCGGCGGCTTCGGCCATCCGGCGAACCGCTGGCGGATGCGGCCCGGCTCGGCCCTTTCGCCATGCTTCTCGTCTACGGGATCATCGCCCGCGCCGAGCGGGCCCGCCGGCGCGCCCCGTTTCGACCGCTGCCAAGCCCGGCGATATGCGACCGTCGTGCGGCGGCGCCGGTCGTGCTGGTGCAATGCGAATCGTTCTTTGATGCTCGGCGGATCTCGACACGATTGCCGGCCAAGTTGCTGCCGGGCTACGACGCCTGCCTAAACCATGGCGCCACCTACGGCCGCCTCGCCGTCGCGGCCTGGGGGGCGAACACGATGCGCTCCGAATTCGCGGTGCTGACCGGCATCCCGCAGGAGCGGCTGGGATACGATCGGTTCAACCCCTATCACGCCTTCGCCAAACAACCGATCGCGTCACTCGCCTCGCATCTGCGCAATGAGGGCTATCGGACCTTGTGCCTGCACCCGTTCGACCGGCGCTTTTTTCGCCGCGATCTGGCTATGCCGGCGTTGGGGTTCGACGACTTTCTGGGCCGAGAGACGCTGGGCGGGTCGCGGCGCCCGCCTTACCAGTCAGATCCCGACCTCGCTCGACAAGTGGTCAGGATGCTCGACGACGCCGGCCCGCGCACGTTTATCTTTGTGATCACGATGGGAAATCACGGTCCCTGGGTCGAGGACCGGGTCGAAACCGATCCGGTATTGCGTTCACTTTTCGATCCTGCCCAGCTGCCGCAAGGCGAGGAGTTGCTGCGCTATCTCAGCGGGCTCACCCGCTCGGATGAGATGCTCGGGATTTTGCTCGACGAATTGGGTCCGCGCGGGCGCGACACATTGCTCGGCTTTTATGGCGATCACCTGCCCAGTCTGCCGCAAGCCTTCGACCATCTCGGCTTTGACGATTGCGCGAGCGATTACGTACTGGTCGACGGTGCCGCGCCCTGCCCCGTCCGGCTCGATATCGCGGCCGATCGGCTTCCTCGGGTAATTCTCGACAGGTTGGAAGCCCGCGGCGTCATCCGGCGCCATGCGGCGCCGGTCCTCGGTTCGGCTTGAAACTGACGGCGCCCCGTCGCAGATTGCGATGGAGCCACATTCACCGACGAGTTTGTCGCGATGGCGCGGCGCGCAATCGAGCCGGCCGGTGGTGGTCAATGCCGCCGGCTGGGATGCTCCCCCCGGCCATTTCTCTAGAATTCGCCCCAGCCGATGAAATGATCGAATTATCTCATGCGGTTTTGTTTCTCCTCAGCGATCAAGCAAACTACATTACCAGCTAGGTACTAAGCGTCAGCGGCGGGCTGACGATGGCAGATCGATGGCAGATTGATCGAGACAGGAGGATAAATATGCCCAGGTATCAAACCGCCATTTTGGCGGCGCTGATCGCGAGTGGGTTTGCCGGGAGCGTGCAGGCACAGGCGCCGCTGCCGCAAAACAACCCGGCCGCCACGGCGAATGTGAAGCAGAGCGAGGAATATTCGGCACTGCTTCGCAGCAATCCGGCGTTCCGCAAGAAACGGGAAGCGATCGAATGCGGTCCGATCGCCGACCCGCAATTGCACGCCAATTGCATCGCGTCATTTGAAGCCTCCGCCGCCCCGGCGAAGTGATGACGACAGGAGAACGGGATATGCCTAACTCAGCACCGGGATTTGCCAGCCGCCCTGACCATCGCGTTGACCTCGTGCCCGAGAAACGGCGGGTGCGGGTCACCTTCGGCGGCGTGACCATCGCCGATAGCAGCGCAGCGCTTCGCGTCGAAGAGACCGGCCATGCGCCGGTACATTATGTTCCGGAGAAGGATGTGCGCGTCGCTCTCCTGCATCGGACGGATCATCACACCCGCTGCCCGTACAAAGGCGAAGCGTCGTACTGGACGATCGAGGTGCCGGGCGAGGCATCGGAGGATGGCATCAAGCGGTCCGAAAACGCCGTCTGGGGATATCCGACACCCTATGACGAGGTCGCCGGCATCGCCGGTTATTACGCGTTCTATCCGGACCGCATTGATTCGATGATTCTCGAATAGCCGAGGCGGCGATGCACCTGACCCAGAACTGGGAGATCCGCAAGCCCGGTGTGGCGGCCAAGGGTGGCGTCGTTGTCTCGCAAAGCCGCACTGCCGCCTCGGTCGGCGCCGATGTGCTGCACGCGGGTGGCACCGCGGTGGATGCCGCGGTCGCGACCGCACTGGCGCTGGCAGCACTCGAACCGTGGAATAACGGGCTTGGCGCCATCGGCTTCATGGTGGTGCATCGCGCCGGCGCCGCGCATGCTGAGGTTATCGATTTCGGTCCGGTGGCGCCCGGCAGGCTTGATCCTGCGGACTTCCCGCTGACCGGCGCCAGCAAGACCGAATTGTTCACTTGGCCGCAGGTCGAAGACGACCGCAACATCCACGGTCCGCTGGCTTTTGCGATCCCGAGCGCGGTGCGGGGCTATGCCGCGGCGGTCGAGCGCTTCGGCCGGCTGCCCTGGCGCGAACTCGCCGCACCCGCGGCGGCTCTCGCCCGCCAGGGTCTGCCGGTCGACTGGTTCACGACGATCAAAGTCGCGGCCGCCGCCGCCGAACTCAGCCTTTATGAGGAGAGCCGGCGGATCTGGCTCCCCGAAGGTCTGCCGCCGGTCTGCCCGCCCGAGCGCGACAATATGCGTCTGCCGTTGGGCCGTCTCGCTGACACGTTGAAGCACCTCGCCACCGCCGGCCCCGATGATTTCTACACAGGCGACATTGCCCACACCATCGCCGACGATTTACAGGCGGCGGGTGCCGTGCTGTCAGCCGACGATCTCGCCAACTGCCGGGCGCGCATCATGCCGGCGTTGGCGATTGGCTATCGCGACACAGTTTTGCAAACCGCACCGGGGATGACCGCCGGACCGACACTGGCCTTTGTCGTAGAACGACTGAAAAGCCGGCGCTTTGGTGCTGCTCCCGACGCAGCATATTTCGATGCGATCATCGCAGCATTGAGTGAGGCTTATGCCGATCGCCTCGACCATGCTGGCGATGTCGAGACCGCCGCTCCGACCTCGACCAGCCACATCACCGCGATCGACCGCGAGGGGACGATCGCGGCGCTGACGACGACATTGCTGTCGAGCTTTGGCAGCCGTTACGTCCTGCCCGGCACCGGCATCCTGATGAACAACGGCGTCATGTGGTTCGATCCGCGTCCCGACCGGCCCAACTCGATTGCGCCGGGCAAACGCGCGCTGACCAATATGTGCCCGGTCGTGGCGATGCGCGACGGCCGAGCGTGGTTTGGCCTCGGTGCCTCGGGCGGCCGGCGCATTCTTGCCGCGGTCTTGCAGATGGCGAGCTTTGTCATCGATTTCGGCATGGACCCGGCAAGCGCCGCGCATCATCCGCGCATCGACGTCAACGGCAGCACGCGTTTCGGCATCGACCAGCGGATGCCGCCGGCGATCGCGCAACCGCTTTTGGCCAAGCCCGGCGCCACATTGGTCGAGCATGGGGTATTTCCCACCCGCTTTGCCTGCCCGAATATGGTGTTGCATGGCGCCGACGGCCGCAACCACGCCATCTCCGACGTCATGTCGCCATGGTCCGGGGCGGTGGCCGAACCCGATTAACGGTACGAGCCTGCTGTCCAGCGCCGGCCGGAAAAACGAGATTGCCTCGCGTTGCGGGCAATGAACCCGTAAATGCCTGTCATTGCGGGCAATCGAGCGGCGAGGACTGCTGGCTGCGACGGCAACCGCGGGGACCGCATCGATTTCGGGTTTCGGGCTCCGTTGCGCCTCTCTGATGGTCTCTTTGCGAGATCCGGCCAGGACTGCATCGATTTCGGGTTTCGGACTCCGTTGCGCCGGCCCCGGAACAACCGGCGCTGCTCAGGCCGCGTCGTGGAAGATGATGCCGAGGGTGTGGCGTTCACCCGAGTGGATCCGGCTCACCCCATGCCGCATCGTTACCCGCAGCGCACCACGCGTACCCATCACCGGCCGGTGATGCACCGGGAAGATCACCGCTTCGCCCTGCCGCAGCGGCACAACCTCGCCGCGCGACTGCATGCGCGGGCGCTGTTCGACCAACAAAAACTCGCCACCGGTAAAATCGCGCTGCGGATCGCTGAGCAGCACCGTCAACTGCAGCGGAAACACCAGCGGACCGTATAGATCCTGGTGCAGGCGATTGTAATCGCCGGGGCCGTATTTCAGCATCAGTGGCGTCGGCCGCTCCTGGCCCGCGCGATGACATTCTCTGAGATATTCGTCGAGCGTCGGTGGCAAATGGCCGGGTTCACCCAGCCGTTGTCGCCAACATTCCGCGATCACTGCCAATCGTGGATAGAGCGCGTGCCGTAGTCCCGCGACTATTTCTGGCAGCGGGTAACGGAAATACTTGTATTCGCCGCTGCCATAGCCATGCCGCTGCATGACGATCTGACGACGGAACATATCGTCATCATCATATAGCTTTGTCAGCGCGGCGCATTGCTCGGCGCTGACCAGCGGCAGCGTCGCATATCCCCGCTCGTCGAGCGCTGCCGCCAGCGCCGCCCAATCGGCAACCGCGGCGCGATCGGCTGCCGCCGCTTCAAGCTGCTTCATCGTTCCCTGTCGCTGCCGCTGCCCGCTCGCGTTGAGCAGTGCGCGCTTGCGCTCGGATGCATCCGTCGGCCGACACCGCTTGCACGCCCGCAGCCCCGCCGCCTCAGCCGCCGCGATCGTTTCGAAAAAGACGGTATTGGCGCGCAACGGCCTTCGCGACGGGCAGCCCGGTCGGCAGTACACCCCCGGTGGTCTTGACACCATAGTAAAAGCGGCCATCGGCGGTGGCGTCGCGCGCCTCCACCACCGCCCAGCACTTGTCCAGATCGAGCATTGTCAGCTCCCGCCCGTCGTTGCACCAGGTTGAAGATGGCGCGGCGGCACGCTCAGCTCTATCCGACGATTGCTTTCTAATTCCGGGCTAAGTCGCAGGCTGCTTTGCTGGTCGCCCACCATCGACATAGCGCTTGGGCAGCATCGCGTGGATGCCCTTGTTGCCGTCGACCAGCTGGGTCACCCGCATATCGACCACCAGGCTGCAGAACATATAGGCGTCCTCGGGCTCCAAACCCATGCGCTCGCCGATCAAGGTGATCATCTGGCGCAGGGCGGTCTTGGCAGCGTCGTCCAGATCCTCGTTGAAGCCCATCGTGATCAGGTGGGTCGGCGTGTCGGCCCGCGGCAGGTCAATGCCCAGGCCCTTGTGCAAGGTCACCCGGAAGGTACCGGTCAGCGCGGTTTCAAGAGCGGTGACGCAGACCTCGCCATCGCCCTGCACGCCGTGACCGTCGCCGGCCGAGAACAGTCCGCCCGCGGTCCACACCGGAAGAAACAGGGTCGTGCCGGCGACCAGCTCTTTCAGATCCATGTTGCCGCCGAACTCACGCGGCACGATCGAAGTCACCGCACCATATGCCGGCGGCGGCGCCACCCCCATGACGCCGAAAAAGGGTGCGAGTTCGACCTCCGCACCCCACGGCACGGTGGCGACGCCGCGCTGCCGGTCGATCGCCGTATGCCAGGTGCGGCGCACCGGGAAATCTTCTGGCAGCGTACCGGAAAGCGGCCGGATACGGGTATAGCCCCAATTCTGTCGGCAATCGATCGACAGGATCTCGATCGCCAGAGCGTCGCCCGGCTCGGCCCCGTCGACCGCGATCGGCCCGGTCAGGATGTGGGCGCCCATGCGCGGCTCGACCGCAGCGTGGATTGCCCTGTGCTCGGGCAAGATCTCAAAGCGGCCATCTGTCGGCAGGATATCCGGGCCACCGGAAACGCTGTCGAGCGTCACCGTGTCGCCGGAGGCGATCCGCAGCACGGGTTTCAGCCCCGGGTCGAAAAAACCCCAGTGAACCGTCTCGGGGCTGGCCCGCAACATGTGATGCTGCGACATTGGTAACTCCCTGCGCTGGTCGACCGATCTGTCCCAGTCTAGAGGCTGTCGCCTTGCCGCGCAGGCTTTTTCCGCCGCTCGCGTCAGAATTGTGGTTCGATGCGGGCGCTCCGGGCCGGTTTTGCGCGGCAATTGCAGTGACGCGGCAGACCCGCGGCCTTAGCCGCTACCAATGGCGCCGGAAGATGCGCCGAGGCAGCCCGCCGGGCAGCGCTCACGCCCGCAGCAGCGCCGCTACCTGCTCGAGGGTGCGGATGCGCGCATACATTTTCATCGCTTTGTCGAGGCTGTAGGCGTGAGCCGCCGCGTCGCCGCTCCAGCAGCATTCGCGCACCACGACGCTCGCAAGATCGAGGTTGAAGGCCTCTCGTACGCTGGTCTCGACCCCGCGATTAGTGGCCCCGCCGCCGATGATGATCGTGTCGCGCCGCAGCATGCGCAGCAGTTCGGCGACGCCCGTCCCGTAAAAAGCACTCGGCCGGCGTTTGAGAAACACGTAATCCTCGGGCCGTGGGGCGATTTCCTCGGGGAAGCCGGCATCAACCGTTCCCTCGATGGCATTGGTGAGGGGCGGCACCCCGGTCTCTGCCGAAAGGTCGGTCGGCAGCAGCACCACATCGGCGCCATCGGCGCGGCTGACCGGTGTCGTATAGATCACCGGCAGGCCCGCCCTCCGTGCCGCTGCGATCATCTGCACCCAGGCATCAAGCACCGGCCGCATCGCCGCCCGGCGTGCCGGATCCGACGGCGTGAGCGCGCGCCGGCAGACATCGTAGGCGATCAGTGCCGCGCGGCGCCGATCGATATGATCGGGTTCGGGCATCGCATTCTCCTCAGGTCACCGTTCTAATCCCGCCCGGGCCAGCCCCAGCCTGCGATAGCCCCGCGTCCCGATGCCCGCGAAAGCCGGGTGGCCGCCGCGGCAGCGCATGATCTTGGCGGGTCTGCCTGTTCCCTCGACGTTGCGGTTGACACCGGTCATCCACGATCGATCTCGTTCATCAGCAGGCGCCGCCCAGCGCATTGGCGTGGTCAGTCCTCTCGGTCGTGCGCGCCAGTCGCGTGCCGGCGAGCCACTTTGATGCTAACGCAGCTTCGCCACCGGCGCGAGCCCGAACGCTACTCGGAAAAGCGACGGCCGTGCGCCAATGCGGGCGGTCTCTGCCGAGATCGACCTCGCGTCGGCATCGCCTATCCGCTATAATTATCGATGTGACATGGATCCGAAAAGGAGAGGGTCATGGCTCTCGCCTACAACGCCATCGACGCCGATGGTCACATCCTGGAACCGCTCGATCTCTGGGATAAATACATCGATCCTGCATACCGCGAGCGCCGGCCGCGATTTGTCATCGACAACAACGGCAAGGAGCGGCTCAGCGTCGAGGGCAAACTGCTGGGCAATCCGCGCGGGATCGGCAGCCTTGGCGCCGTCGGCGTGCGACAGGGTGCAGTCAAGCTCGACAGCCTCAAATACGCCGAAGGGAAAAAAGGCGGGTTCGACCCGCATGCCCGCATCATCGACATGGATCTCGACGCGATCGACGCGGCTTTTTTGTACCCGAGCCTTGGCCTCTTCGCCGGCGCTGTCGAGGACCCCGAACTCGCGGCCGCGATGTGCCGCGCCTACAACCGCTGGCTCGCCGATT
This sequence comes from Allostellaceae bacterium, assembly GCA_035509615.1. Lineage (GTDB taxonomy): Bacteria > Pseudomonadota > Alphaproteobacteria > ATCC43930 > CGMCC-115725 > AP-15. The sequence goes on from DATJLK010000016.1 coordinate 87,750, forward strand.
ACTGCCAGCCCTACCCCGATCGGCTGTTCGGGGTGGCGATGCTGCCGATGCAGTCGGTCGAACTCGCGATCGAAGAGATGCGCCATGCTCGCGAAACCCTCGGGATGCGCGGCGGTTTCCTTCGGCCGAACCCGTATCACGGCACCAGGATGATCAACGACCCGATGTACGAACCGTTCTGGACAATGGCGGAGGATCTCGACTTCTCGATCGGTTTTCACGAGGGCTCGACCAACGCGATGCCAACGGTTGGCGTCGATCGCTTCGAAGACCGCGCGGCCCGGCACATGATCTCGCACACGATGGAGATGATGCTGGCGGCAATGGCGGTGATCTGGGGCGGCGTTGTCGATCGCCACCCGCGGCTGCGCGTCGCGTTTCTCGAGTCGGGCGGCGGCTGGATAGCGCCTTGGCTCGATCGCATGGACCGCCACTTTGACGATCAGGGTTTTAACGACACCGCCCCAAAGACCAGGCCGAGCGAGCTGTTTCAGCGCAATTGCTGGATTTCGTTCGAGCCGGTCGAGGGCAGCATCGCGGTACTGGCCGATTATATCGGCCCGCACAAAATCATGTGGGCGACCGATTACCCGCATCAGGATGGCTTCTTCCCGGGCGCCCTGCAGATGGTCCGCGAACGGATCGAGCCATTGGCCGCCGAAGCGAGGCATCAGGTATTGGCCGGCGGTGCCATGGGGTTCTACGGTTTGCAGTGAGCGCGGCGGATGCCGACCCCGCCCCGCGGATGATCTCTTCCGATCAACAACTATGCGACAAAAGGGAGGTGCGTAATGGAGCGACCGCGGATGCAGCAGCCGATGCCCGAAGACCGCACGGGTTGGCATCAGATCGATGCCGGGCCGCATCTCGAATTATGGTTCCACCCCGACCGGCGGCTGGCTGGTCGCGAGCCCGATGACATCAAGCGGCCTTCGATCGTGGTGGCCGTAGCTGGGAAGCGCGAACAGGCGCTGCGGTTCGACCCGTTTAGCATGGGCGCCCACTACCACATCCGGCCGGGGCTCGCGGGGCAGATCCCACTCCCGCTTGCGGAGGGGCAGAGCCCGCTCGAAGCAACGCTTGCCTTCTTCGAAAAACCGCTGCGGTTCCGGGGACTTCTGGCGCTGGCCGAAGAGGATGAGGTCGCCGCGCGGCTGCGCGATGAAGAGCTGAAGAACGCCGCCGACGAGATCCGCGCGCTCAGTTCGGCCCGTACGTAATAGCCCGGCGGCCTGATCCCGAGCGGGTTGCGTGACCCCCGCTTTCGCGGGGTGAGTAAGCAAAGGGTAAGTGGCCGCTGATTGCGTCGCGCCATAGTGGTGTCGCGCCATCGGGCAAGCCCTGGCGCCCAAAGCCAGAGCTTGCCCGGGCCCGTCGTCAATCAGCGGCGGCGAGTTTGTCCTGCGTCTTTGTGTCGAAGTCGCCGGCGTCGTGGCGTTCGTGCAGCTGGCTCGACGGCTCGCCGGAGGTGCGGTTGACCATGCGCCCGTGCTTGACCGCCGGCCGCTCATAGATCATGTCGGCCCAGCGCACGACGTTCTTGTACTCGTGGACTGCGAGGAATTCAGTCGCCCCGTATTGATCGAACTTCACCAGCCCGCCATACCATGGCCAGATCGCCATGTCGGCGATCGTGTAATCGGGGCCGGCGACATACTTGCTTTCCGCCAGGCGACGATCGAGCACATCGAGCAGCCGCTTTGTCTCCATCGTAAAGCGGTCGATCGCATATTCGATCTTGACCGGCGCATAGGCATAAAAATGGCCAAAGCCGCCGCCGACATAGGGGGTGCTGCCCATTTGCCAGAACAGCCAGGACAGGCATTCGGCACGGGCAGCCGGCTCCTTTGGCAGGAATTCGCCGAATTTCTCGGCCAGGTACATCAAGATCGCCCCGGTCTCGAAGATCCGGATCGGCTTGGGGCCGCTGCGGTCGACCATCGCCGGGATCTTTGAGTTTGGATTGATCGCGACAAAACCGCTGCCGAATTGATCACCCTCGCCGATCCGGATCAGCCAGGCATCGTATTCGGCACCCTTATGCCCGCGCGCCAGCAACTCTTCGAGCATGATCGTGACCTTGACGCCATTGGGTGTGCCCTGCGAGTAGAGCTGCAGCGGATGGCGGCCGATCGGCAGCTCTTTATCGTGGGTGGCGCCGGAGATCGGGCGATTGATATTCGCAAACCGGCCGCCGCTCGGCTTTGTCCAGGTCCAGACCTTGGGCGGCGTGTAATCGGATGTGTCAGTCATTCAGGAAGCTCCGAAGGTAGTTTAAAGACGCGCGGACATTGCCGCGATCGGCTCATCCTACACGATAGATCCGGCTTGCGGCACCCACTGGACGCCGGTGTTGTCTCGACAACCAAAGTGAGGAATCGGCGCTGCGGTGAGACGGCCAGCACGGTACCGGTTCTATGATCTGCGGCACCGGATGCCGGCCGGAACACCGGACTGAAACCCTGGCGGAACCCGGCTGCCCGTCTTTAGCGCCACCTCGGCTCTGCTGCCTCGACATGGGCCATCAGGACCATCGCGGCCATGCCCCGGCGATCCTGCTTTAGCCGGCAACCCGGTCGGCGAGCGGGTCGACGACAAGCTCGGTTGCATCACCTGAGCGCTCGCTTGCCGCCTCTTCCTGCAATGTCAGGTTGTCCTTGACGCTGCCGAGTGCGGCGATCAACGTCTCGCGCGCCCCGGCGTTGAGCCCGGCAAACGCCTCTTCGCGGATCGCCAGGTTGATTTCGAGGATACGCTTGACGACGGTTCGCGCCGCCGGCATCAGCCACAAGGTGCGCACCCGCCGGTCGGTCGGATGGGCGCGGCGCTCGACAAAACCCTCTTCGTGCAGTTTGTCGAGCATGCGCACCAGTGCTATCGGTTCGATATCGAGCCAGTTGGCAACCTCGGCCTGGCTCACCCCCTCCTTGCGCGCAATGTAGAGCAGCACCGCCGCCTGCCGTCGAGTGATCGGCAGCCCGGTGTGCCGCGCCGCGCGCTCGAATCGTCGTTTGACGAGCCGTGATACATCATGCACAAGAAATCCGAAACTCCGGTCGGCGGCCGGAAACCCGGTGGTTTCGATGCGCTCGTTCACAACATGATTGCGCGCCATCCGCGTTACTCCGCGCTCTGCCGGTCTGACGCCAGCACCGGCCTGGCTTCACCAGACAATGCTTCGGCGACGCGCGACGGCCGATAAGGCCGGCCAATCCAGCGGGCAAAGCGGTCGAGATAGAGATAAATGACCGGGGTCGTGAACAATGTCAGCCATTGAGAAACCAAGAGGCCGCCGATGATCGCGACGCCGAGCGGTTGGCGCAATTCGGCGCCGCCGCCGCGGCCGAACGCGATCGGCATCGCCCCAAAGAGTGCTGCAAACGTGGTCATCATGATCGGGCGGAAGCGTAACAGACAGGCCTGGTGGATGGCCTCTCGCGGACTTTTGCCCTCCATGCGCTCGGCTTGCAGGGCGAAGTCGATCATCATGATTGCGTTTTTCTTGACGATGCCGATCAGGAGAATGATGCCAACGATCGCGATCACCGTTAGCTCGTAATGCAGCAGCATCAGCAGCAACAACGCGCCGACGCCGGCCGAGGGGAGTGCCGACAGGATCGTGATCGGGTGAATGTAGCTCTCGTAAAGGATGCCGAGCACGATGTAGACGACAAGGATCGCCGCAGCGACCAATAGCGGCATCGACGACAGCGAGGCCTGGAACGCCTGCGCGGTTCCCTGGAACGAGGCGTTGAGTGTACCCGGCACGTGCAAACGATCGGTGATTGCCTGGATCGCATTGACGGCTTGTCCGAGCGCGACGCCGGGCGCCAGGTTGAACGATAGCGTCACCGCCGGGAAAATCCCCTGATGGCTCACGACCAGCGGTTCGGCCTTGCGGGCGAAATGCGTAAAGCTGCTCAGCGGCACCTGCGCGCCGCCGGGGCCGGATACGTAAATCTCCGACAGCAGGTTTGGATCGTGCTGGTATTGCGGCTGCACCTCGAGCACGACTTTGTATTGGTTGGTCGAGGTATAGATCGTTGCGACCTGCCGCTGACCAAACGCGTCGTAGAGCGTCTGGTCGATCTCGTTCATCGACAGCCCGAGCCGATAAGCGGCGTCTCGATTGACGTCGAGTGTCAGATGGGCGGCGGCAATCTGCTGGTCGGAGGCGACATCCTGCAACTCGGGCAGCTTCTTCATCTCCTTTTCGAGGATCGGCGCCCAGTGGTTGAGTTCGTCGCTGCTGGTGTCGGTCAGCGTGTATTGGTACTGGGTGCGGCTGAGACGGCCGCCAACCGTGATATCCTGTGGCACTTGCATATAGAATTTGGCACCCGGGATCGCCGCCACCTTTTTGCGCAGCCGCTGGATGATCTGCTCGGCGTTGGCGTCACGCTGGTCATAGGGCTTCAATCCCCAAAAGATTCGCGAGGTGTTTTCCGCGGGGTTGTAGGGCGTTGCACCGTCATAGGAGAAGACGCCTTCGACGCCCGGATCCTGGCTCACGATATTGACGACCTCGCGGCGGATCTTGTCGGTCTGCAGCATCGAGGCGTCTTCGCGAATATCAAGCTCGCCAAAAATGAACCCGGTATCCTGCTGCGGAAAGAAGCCTTTCGGCATAATTACATAGAGATATCCGGTAGCGACCATCAGCAGCAAGGTCGCCAGCAGCGCCGAAAACCGATGCCGGAACACGAAGCGCAGCCCCCGGTCATAACCGTGCAGAGCCGCCTGGAAGACCCGTTCCGAGCCGCGATTGAAACGCCCCTTGGGATGCAGCGCTTCCTCTTTTAAAAACAGCGAGCACATTACCGGGGTCAAGGTCAGCGAGATCGTCGCCGAAGCGATCACCGCGACCGCAACCACAACAGCAAATTCGCGGAACAGCCGGCCGATGATCCCGCCCATAAAGAACAGCGGGATAAAGACGGCGATCAGCGAAAAGGTGATCGAAATAATCGTAAAGCCAATCTGCCCCGCGCCTTTCAGCGCGGCATCGAATGGCCGCATGCCCTCTTCCATATAGCGCACGATGTTTTCGATCATGACGATCGCATCGTCGACGATGAAGCCGACTGAGATCGTCAACCCCATCAGCGAGATGTTGTCGATGCTGAAGCCGCCGACATACATGACCCCGAAGGTGGCGAGCAGCGACAGCGGCACCGCCAGGCTCGGGATGATCGTCGCCCACAAGGTTCGTAAAAACAGAAAGATCACGACGATCACCAGACCGATCGTCAGCAGCATCGTGAATTGCACGTCGTGGATCGATGCCCGGGTCGTTTGCGACCGGTCCGCCATCAGGTCCACATGCACCGCCGGCGGCAGCGACTGCTCGAGTTTCGGCAACAGCGCCTTGATCCGGTCCACCACCTCGATCGTGTTGGCCCCTGGGGCTTTCTGGATCGCGACGCCCTCCGCCCGCTGATTGCCGAACCATGAGCGCAGCCGCTCATTCTGCACCGAGTTAAGGACGTCGCCGACGTCCTTCAGCCGTACCGGCGCACCGTTGCGGTAAGCGATGATGACATTGCCATATTGGGCAGCGTCGAATAACTGGTCGTTGGTATCGAGCGCGATCGCCTGGTGTTCGGTCTCGATCTCGCCTTTTGGGTTGTTGACGCTGGCGGCGACGAGCGCGTTGCGCACGTCTTCGAGGCCGATCCGCTTGGCCGCCAGTGCCGCCGGGTTGACCTGGACCCGGGCGGCATATGGCATCGAGCCGAAAACAAAGACCTGCCCGACCCCCGGTTCCGTCGATATCCGGTCCGCGATGACGTTGTTCGCGTAATCGTCGACCTTGTAGGGCGGCAGCGCGTCGGAATGAATGGCATAAATCAGGACGGCAAAGTCCGCCGGGTTCACCTTGCGATAGGTCGGCGGTGTCGGCATGCCCTGCGGCAAGACGCCACTTGCGGCATTGATTGCCTGCTGCACATCCCCCGCTGCGGCATCGATATTGCGCGACAAGTCAAATTGCAGCGTGATCGAGGTGACGCCGACACCGCTCCACGAGGTCATCTGGCTCAGCGCCGGGATCGATGTGAATTGCGTTTCGAGCGGGGTCGCGACCGACGACGCCATCGTGCTCGGACTGGCGCCGGGGTACTGTGCCGTCACGGTGATCGTCGGGAAGTCGACATTGGGCACCGCCGCCACCGGCAGCAGATTATAGGCTGCTATGCCAAAGACCAGCACCCCCAGCATCAGCAGCGAGGTGGCAATCGGCCGCCGGATAAACGGTTCTGAAATGCTCATCCGCAACTACCCGTAATCAAAGGGACATACCAAAGGACCAGGATACGGAGCGCAACCGTTGGAGCGCCGGCGCCATCCCGTGGAACCCGGCCGTCGCGCCAGCGGCCGAGATTGGTTCACTCGGCGCCCTGACGCTCTTGATAAAGGGCTGGCCGACTGTCGCTTGCCAGCGCATCCGCCATCCGCGAGGGCCGGTAGGGGCGGCCGATCCAGCGGGCAAGCCGTTCGAGGTAGAGATAGACGACCGGTGTCGTGTAGAGCGTCAGCCATTGCGAGACCAGCAGTCCGCCGATGATCGTGATGCCGAGCGGCCGGCGCAATTCCGAGCCCGCCCCCTGTCCGAACGCGATTGGCGTCGCGCCGAGCAGCGCGGCAAAGGTCGTCATCATGATCGGCCGGAAGCGCAGAAGGCAGGCTTGCCGGATCGCCTCGGCTGGGCTCTTGCCCTCGATGCGTTCGGCTTGCAAGGCGAAATCGATCATCATGATCGCGTTCTTTTTGACGATGCCGATCAGCAGAATGATGCCGATCATCGCGATCACGCTGAGGTCGTAATGCAGCAGCATCAACGCCAACAACGCGCCAACACCGGCCGAAGGCAGTGCTGACAAAATCGTAATCGGATGAATGTAGCTCTCGTAAAGAACGCCGAGCACGATGTAAACGACGAGAATTGCCGCGGCGACCAATAGCGGCATCGAGGCCAAGGACGACCGGAATGCCTGCGCCGTCCCTTGGAACGACCCGTCCAGCGTTGCCGGTGCGCGAAGATCGGCGGTCAGCGCCTGGATCTTGTCGACGGCCTGGCCCAGCGACACACCCGGCGCCAAATTGAACGACAAGGTCACCGCCGGGAACTGGCCCTGGTGGTTGACCGATAACGATTCGATCTTCGATGTAAAATGGGCGAATGCGCTGATCGGGATCTGTGCCCCGTTCGGCCCCGCGACGTAGATCTTCGACAGCGCGGTCGGGTCGTCCTGGAACCGCGGTTCGACCTCGAGGATCACCTTATACTGGTTCTTGGACGTGTACATCGTTGCGACTTGGCGCTGGCCAAAGGCGTCATACAGGGTCGCGTCGATCAGCGATGGCGAGATTCCCATCCGCGAGGCCGCGTCGCGATTGATTTCGATGCCGATATGCGGCGCCGCGACCTGTTGGTCCGAGGCAACGTCCTGCAGTTCCGGAAGCTTTTTCATCGCGCGCTCGAGGATCGGCGCCCAGTGGTTGAGTTCGTCCGGATCGGTATCGGTCAATGTGTATTGGTATTGAGTGCGGCTGAGCCGCCCGCCGACATTGATGTCTTGCCCCGATTGCATAAAAAGCCGGACGCCCTGTACCGCCGCCACCTTTGGCCGCAGGCGCTGGATGATCTGGTTCGCGGTCAACGAGCGCTGGTCGTGCGGCACCAGCTGAAAGAACATGCGGGCGGTGTTCTCGGTCGGGTTGTAGGCGGTGGCGCCGGTAAAGGCGAATACGCCCGACACGTCGGGGTCCTTGCGCACGATGTCGACGAGTTGATGCACCAGGCTGGACATGCCGGCAAACGAGATATCCTCGCGCGCATCGGCCTGACCAAAGATGAAGCCGGTATCCTGCTCCGGGAAAAAGCCTTTCGGGATGGTCACATAAAGATAGCCGGTCAATCCGATCAGCGCCAATGTCGACAGAAGCGTCGGCAATTGATGGCGGAAAACAAAATCGAGACCGCGCTGGTACCAGCGCAGCATCCAATTGAAACCGCGTTCCAGCGTGCGGTTGAGCCAGCCGGCCGGATGCAACCCCTGCTCTTTTAAAAACAGCGAGCACAGCACCGGCGTCAAGGTCAGCGAAATCGCGGCCGAGGCCACGACCGCAACCGAAACGGTGACCGCAAACTCGCGGAACAGGCGGCCGATGATGCCGCCCATAAACAACAGCGGGATGAACACTGCAATCAGCGAAAAGGTGATCGAAACGATCGTAAAGCCGATCTGCCCAGCGCCCTTTAACGCCGCCTGCAACGGCTGGTCGCCCATTTCGATATAGCGGACGATGTTCTCGATCATGACGACGGCGTCGTCGACCACGAAGCCAACCGAGATCGTCAGCGCCATCAACGAGATGTTATCGAGGCTGTAGCCAACCGCGTACATGACGGCGAAAGTCGCCAGCAGCGACAGCGGCACGGCGATCCCTGGGATGATTGTCGCCCACAAGGTCCGCAGAAACAGGAAGATCACCAGGATGACGAGGGCGATCGTCAACATCATCGTAAACTGGACATCGTGCACGGCGGCGCGGATCACCAGCGATCGGTCCGACACCAGGTTGACTTTGACCGATGGCGGGAATGCTTCCATGATCTTTGGAACCATTGCCTTGATCCGATCGACCAGTTCAATCGTGTTGGCGCCGGCTTGGCGCTGGATCGCCAGCCCTTCGGCCTTGGTGTCGAAAAACCAGGCGCCGGTACGGGCATATTGCACCCCGTCGACGGCTCGCCCGACATCCTTGACGCGTACCGGCGCGCCATCACGGTAGGCGATGATCACCTTGTCATAGGCAGCGGCGTTGAATAGCTGATCGTTGGTGTCGAGAGTATAGGTCTGATGGGCGCCTTCAAGAGTGCCCTTGGGCCGATCCAGCGTCGTCGCCACCAGAGCGTTGCGGACATCCTCAAACCCGAGCCCGCGCGCGGCCAGCGAGCCGGGGTTGATCTGCACATGGGTGGCATAGGTCTGCTGCCCGAAAATCCGCGCCTCGGAAACCCCCGGCACGGTCGACAGCTTTTGTGCCAGAATGACATAGGCATAGTCGTCGACACGATAGATCGGCAGAGAGTTCGAGTGGACCGCATAGATCAGCACCGGGCGATCGGCCGGGTTGGTCTTGCGATAGGTCGGCGGGCTCGGGAGATCGGACGGCAACAGACCGCTGGCCGCATTGATCGCCTGCTGCACGTCTTGCGCGGCAGCATCGATATTGCGCGACAGATCGAATTGCAGCGTGATCGACAGCGAGCCGGTGCCGCTCGTCGAGGTCATCTGGTCAAGCGAGGGGATCGCGGCGAATTGCTGTTCGAGCGGGGTCGCCACCGCCGACGCCATCGTCGCCGGGCTGGCCCCGGGATAGTTGACGCTAACGGTAATCGTCGGGAAATCGACATTGGGCAGCGCCGCAACCGGCAACAACCCATAAGCGGCGATGCCGAACACCAGCACGCCCAGCATCAGGAGCGAGGTGGCGATCGGCCGACGGATAAAGGGTTCTGAAATGTTCATCGGCGATTCGCTTTGCTGTTCCGATACGCGCTCGATGACCGCGCTCGCGCTGCCGGGAGCGCGTGCTAGCTTGCGGCCTTCGCCGATCGCGGCGGCAGGATCTTGACCCGGGCCCCGTCCGTCAGCCGGTATTGGCCTTCGACGACGACGCGTTCGCCAGGCGAGAGCCCTTTGGTGATGACCGCGATCCCGTCCTGCACCGAGGCAACGGTTACCGCCCGGCGTTCCACCGTGTCGTCTGGCTTGATAACATATGCATAATTGCCGTCTGGCCCTTCCTGCACGGTTTGGGCGGGGACCGTGGCAACATCGGGGCGGGTCTTCAGGATCACCCGCAGGCTGACGAATTCACCGGGCCACAGGCGCTCGTCCTGGTTGTCGAACCGCGCCTTCAAGTGGATTGTGCCGGTCGCCTGATCGATCGAATTGTCGATCAAGGTCAGCTTGCCCTCGGACAACAAGGTGTTGCCGTCGCTGCTATAGGCGAGCACCGCGAGCGGCTTTTTGAGTTGCTCCTGGCGAAGCTGATCCAGCGTATCCTGCGGCAGCGTAAAGCTGACAAAAATGGGTTTCAGCTCGGTGATCGTGACCAACGCCGTATTGTCGTTGGCGTGGACGAGATTACCCTTGTCGACGAGCCGAGCGCCGAGGCGTCCATCGATCGGCGACCGGATGTCGGCATAGCTGAGGTTGAGGGCGGCGCTGTCGATCTGCGCCTGGTCGCCTTTGATCGCCGCTTCGAGCTGGCCGACGAGAGCGACTTGGTTGTCGTAACTCTGGCGGGTCTGATAACCGGTGCCGAGCAGTTTCGAGTAGCGCTGCAGATCGAGTTCAGCGCCGGCCAGTTGTGCCTGGTCCTTTTGCTTGGCCGCCTGCGCCTGTTCCAGGGCGTCCTGATACGGGCGCGGATCGATCTGGAAGAGCGGGTCGCCCTCTTTGATCTCCTCGCCTTCCTTGAAGTATACCTTGACGATCTGGCCGTCGACGCGGGTCTTTACCGTCACCATGTTGTAGGCCTGAACGGTGCCGATCCCTTGCAGATAAACCGGCACATTCTGCGCAGTGACGGTGCCGGCGGTGACCGGAACCAAAGGCGCTGACGTCTGAGCGGTGGCGCGTGGTCCATTGCCGCCAAACCCGTGCCACCAAATTATCAGAGCCGCCGCCAGAAACAGCATCGCGACAGCGCCAATCGCACGCCTTACCATCAACAGCGCCCTCTTCAAAAAGGTAAGTTAACGCGATCTATCATAGACTATCTCTATAGCTTTCATCGTCCTGTGTCCATCCCGGCTTCGGCCGCCATGCGGCGCGCGAAACGCCGCACCACAACGAATTGCCCAGCAAGATCCGTGCCTGCGGGATCGGGCACCGGCAAAATCTGCTATTGTTTGGCCAGCACCTACCCGGGTCAGCAGCGTGGGGTCAATGGCCTCGGTCAGCGATCCAACGGCAGCTCGATCGGCGCGCAGTTGGTGCGGCCGGACATCAGACAGTCCTCAAGACTTGCTTCCTTGCCGAGGTCACGCACCAGCACCACCCCAGCAATCGCAAGCGACAGGACCAGCGCCAAGCCCATCAGGGCCGCCGTCCGCCGGTCGTCACCTTCACGATCGTGTTCGTATCGATTGCGCATCGGTCCACCGCCGCAACGATCCGCACCCGAAGTTCCGTCGCTCGCGCGATGAACCCGGATCGGCACCACGGCGAGCGTGCCACCGATCTCCGCGATCGACGACTCTTCCGATGAAACCGATATACCACAACGCGATGGCCGACAACCGCGTTGACGGCGCCGGTGGAACGGGGCGGCGCTAGCCGCGCGCCCCGGCCTGGTCGAGCGCCCGCTCCACGGCGCCGGCGGTCAACAATTCGGGCAACAATTCGCCGTGCGGCCGGCCCGGACCATACACCGCGTTAAACGGGATGCCGTAGCGGCCAAAGCTTTCGAGATAGCGGGTCAATGCCGGATCAGGCCGGGTCCAGTCGCCGCGCATCGCAACGACACCCGGCGCGAACAGCCGGCCGGCGACCGGATCACGGTCGAGCACCGCCGCTTCGTTGACCTTGCAGGTCAAGCACCAGGCCGCGGTCACGTCGACAAACACGATCTTGCCCTGGCCGACGAGTTGCTGGATCGCGTGCGGGTTAAACGGGTGCCATCGCCCAGTCATCGCCGCCGTCCTCGGCGCCGCTATGCCGGCAAAAGCCGGATACAGGATTGCCGCGGCGACGAGTGCCACCGCGGCGTTGTTCGCCATCCGCGACGCCGCGGCCGGGATGACCGCGCGACGCTTCATCGCCAGCACGACGACGAGGGCGGCCAATGCCGCCGCCGCTGTCAGCGCCACCGGCGTGCCGGAAAGCGCCGCCAGGACAAAAAGCAGCCAAATAGCGGTTCCGGCCAGAGCGAGCCCCAGGATTATACGAACCGCATGCATCCACCACCCCGGCCGCGGCAGCAGCCGGACCACCTGCGGGAACGCCGCGACCGCCAGATACGGGACCGCCATCCCGATGCCCAGAGCGGCAAATACGATCGCGATCTCGGCCGGCCCCTGCGCCAGGGCAAAGCCGATTGCGGTGCCGACAAACGGCGCCGAACACGGGGTCGCGAGCAGGGTGGCAAATGCACCCGTCAGGAACGCATCGCCGTACGGCGTGGCGGCGCGAATCTCGGCCGCCGCCTCGTAAGCAAAGCGCGGCAACAGGATCGGCAGCCAACCCCAGAGGCTCGCGGCGAACAGCGTCGTGACCGCCGCCATCGCCGCGATGAACCACGGCCATTGGAACTGGATGCCCCAGCCGATCGCCGCCCCCGATGCCTTCAATCCGATCAACACCGCGGCGATCAGGCCGAACGAAGCAATCACCCCCAGCGCCGTCATCAGCAGGCCAAACCGCACCCGCCGCCGCTCGGCTCCGGCATGGCTCGCCACCGCCAGCAATTTGAGCGACAAGACCGGGAGCACGCACGGCATCGCATTCAGGATCAGGCCGCCGAGCAGGGCGACGGCGAGCATCGGCAACAGCCGACCACGGTCGATCGGTGGCAGGGCGAGCCGGGGCGTCGCGGTGAATTGCGCAGCCCGGGCGCCGTCGACCATCGTCAGGGTCAGGGGTTTGCCGACGACCTGCGTGGTCGCGGCATCGCGGATCGGTACCCTCAGCACCGCCATATGCCCGGATTGCGACAGCGCCACCTCGGGTCGGCCGGGTGAGCCCTCGGCGAGCCCCTCGACAAACAGATCGGGGGCGGCAAACGGCACGCCCGCGCTGTGCAGCCCGATGATGAGTTCGGTTTGGCGGCCATCTGCCGCGGCATTGGCCGAGACAAGGCTGATTCCGGCCATGGCCGGCGAGCGCGGGACCCGGCCGCGCGCCGCGACAATCAGCGGGGCTTGCGCCGATGGCACCGCCGGACCCGACGGCAGGGTCAGATCGAGCCTTGCCGAGTAGGGAACGCAGATGTTGGCGCAAGCGGCCCAGCCGATCTGGGCATGCAGGTCAAGCGGTTGCCCGGGCTGCGCCGGGGTCAGTGCGATCGGCAATACGACATGGTTGCGGTAGCCGGCGGTCTCAAAACCCTGCAGCGAATAGCGCGCCGGCGCGGGCCAGGCCATCGTCGCCTGCTTGAGGTTGGTCGAGCCGGTCCAGTCGATGGCCGGCGGCACTCCGGCATCGCCCGGGGTGCGCCAATAGGCATGCCAGCCGGGGGCCAGCCGGATTTCGAGACCGGCCTCGACCGCCCTTGCCGAGCCGACGGCGTCGGTCGCTGTGATCAGCCGCGCCGCGGCGTGATCATCCCCGACCCACGCCGTCGCCGCCGCATCCGCCGCTCGCGGCATCCACAGCAGCAGAGCCGCCGCCACCCACCCGCTGGCAAACCACGAGCGCCGCAATTAGGGACCTCCGCCTGCTATCCGGTCGATAGAGATGTCAGCCGATTGCGGCGCAGGCAAGGCCGACGGCGACGGCCGAGCTGTGGCGCTTTCGACCGTGGGGTTGCAGCCACGACGACCCTGCGACGGTCTTGGAAGCCGGAACCGGCGGAGTCGGCGCACTGTACGATCGTTCCGGGACGTGAAGCGGGCGGCGGCCGCATTCTCAGCCTTCCCGTCCGGGCCGGCCGCCTCGGCCAGCGCGGCGCCCGCAGCTGCAGCAGCGTCACGACGGTTGTCGGCCTCGTTGCGGGCACCCTGCGCTCTGCGCTATTGAGCGGCAGCCTCGCCGCAAAGGATTATCGCATATGGCGCAGAACGGGCCGTTATCCGGCATCACCATCGTCGATCTGTCCCGCATCCTGGCGGGGCCCTATTGCACCTTGCTGATGGCCGAGCTCGGGGCGCGGGTCATCAAAGTCGAGCCGCCGCGCCAAGGCGACGATGCCCGCCACTACGGGCCGTTCCGGAACGGCAAGTCGGCTTATTTTTCGTCGGTCAATCGCGGCAAGGAGTCGATCGCGCTCGATCTCAAATCGCCGCAAGGCCGCGACATTTTCGAGCGGCTGTTGGACAAGGCCGATGCAATGGTCGAGAACTTTCGGCCAGGCACGATGGAAAAGCTCGGCTATGGCTGGGAAACGCTGCATCCGCGTTATCCGCGCCTTGTCTATGCCGCGGCCTCCGGCTTTGGCCATACCGGACCCTATTCGCATTACCCGGCCTACGACATGGTCGTGCAGGGTCTGGGCGGCGTGATGAGCATCACCGGTCATCCCGGCATGCCGCTGACGCGCATCGGGACCTCGATCGGCGATCTCGGCGGCGGCCTGTTTACCGCGATTGCGCTCAACGCCGCCCTGCTGCACCGCGAGCGCACCGGCGAGGCGACAAAAGTCGATGTGTCGCTGTTTGATTGCCAGCTCGCACTGTTGGAAAACGCGATCGTGCGATACACCAGCACCGGTGAAATCCCCGGACCGATGGGAGCGCGGCATCCCTCGATCACGCCGTTCGAAGCTTTTGCCACCGGCGACGGCAACATCATCATCGCCGCCGGCAATGACGGTCTCTTTGTCAAGCTGGCACAGGCGCTCGGCCGACCCGATCTCGCCGAGAACCCGCTGTTCAAGACCAATCCGTTGCGCAATCAGCATCAGGAGGCGTTAAAGGCCGAGATCGAGAGCGTGCTGCGCGCGGCCGACACAGATCATTGGATCGGCGTTCTCGAAGCGGCTGGCGTGCCGTGCGGTCCTGTCAACAATATCGCGCAAGCGCTCGCCCATCCGCAGACCGCGGCGCGCAACATGCTGGTTGCGGTCGACGATCCGACGATGGGCGAGCTCAAACTCGCCGGCAATCCGATGAAGCTGTCAGCCTTTGCCGATCCGCCGAGCCGCGCGCCGGCCCCCGATCTCGACGCCGATCACGACCGGATCTTGCGCGAATTGGGGCTATGATGCGACTGCCCTCCCGTTCGCGCCGTCGCCCGCGCGGGAGGGTCAGGGTGGGGTGCCGCATCGTTGCCGGACTGGCGGCTCTGTTGCTGGTCGCCGGCGCCGGTGTTTACTCCTATCTTCGCTCGTCATTACCGCAGACCAATGGCCGCATTGTCGTAAACGGACTAAAAGCGCCGATCCGCATCGAACGCGACGCCGATGGCGTGCCGACGATCATCGCCGAAAGCGCGGAAGACGCCGCTTTTGGCCTCGGTTTTGTCCACGCCCAGGATCGGCTGTTCCAGATGGAGCTGATGCGTCGCTATGCTGCAGGACGCTTGGCCGAGATCTTTGGCGCCGCCGCACTGCCGACCGACAAGCAGATGCGGTTACTCGGACTGTATCGCCTGGCCGAGCAGGAAATTCCACTGCTCTCGGCACCGGTGAACCGGGCGTTTTCCGCCTATGCCGCCGGGGTCAACGCCTTTCTGGCCTCGCGTCACGGCGCCCTGCCGCCCGAATTCCTGCTGCTGCGGTTTTCGCCCGAGCCCTGGCGCGAAGCCGACAGCCTCGCCTGGGGCAAGCTGATGGCGCTGCAGATCAGCGGCAATTATCGCGGCGAGTTGCAGCGGGCCCAGATGGCGCGCACGATTTCACCGGCCGATCTTGCTTTTCTCTATCCCGGATACCCAAAGGACGGACCCGTAACCCTGGCGGCGATGCGGCCGATCTATGATCGGCTTGGGCTGGGTGACCTGCTCGACGTCCTGCCCCCAACCGTCGGACCGCGTTACGATTCGAACAACTGGGTTGTCGACGGCAGGCACAGCGCGAGCGGCAAGCCGCTCCTCGCCAACGATCCGCACCTCGATCTGGGAGCGCCTGGTCCCTGGTTTCTCGCCCGCATGAAAACTCCCGGCAGCGACATTGCCGGGGCCACGGCCGCCGGTGTTCCGCTGGTCGTGATCGGCCATAACAGCCACATTGCCTGGGGGTTTACGACAACGACCGCCGATGTCGAGGACCTGTTCATCGAAAAGATCGATCCGGCAGACCCGGGCCGTTATCTGACGCCCGACGGCAGCGCCCCGTTCGTCACCCGGCGCGAGACGATCCGGGTGCGCGATGCAGCGCCGATCGACTTTACCGTCCGCACCACCCGTCATGGGCCGGTGCTGTCGGACGTGCTGCCCCCAGGGGCAGCCGATCCCGGCTATGTTCTGGCGCTCTGCGCGACCTTCCTTCTGCCCGGCGATCGCAGCGCCCAGGCGCTGTGGGAGGCCAACCGCGCCGTGAACTGGCCGAGCTTCAAAAGCGCCTGGCGGAATTTTGTCGCACCCATGCAGAACACGGTCTATGCCGATGACCGCGGCACGATCGGGTTTATCGCGCCCGGGCTGGTGCCGATCCGCAAAAACGGCAACGGCTGGATGCCGGTCCCGGGCTGGACCGGCGAATACGATTGGGACGGCTTTATTCCGTTTGACGAACTGCCGAGTGGCGTCAACCCGTCATCCGGCCGCTTTGTCAGCGCCAACAACCGGATCGTGCCCGACAGCTATCCCTATTTCATCAGCCGCGACTGGGATTTGCCGGACCGTGCGGAGCGCATCAACGCATTGCTCGATGCGACCCCGGTGCAGACCCCGGCATCGAGTGCCACAATCCAGGGCGACACGCTGTCCTTGATGGCCAAGCAGTTGGTGCCGGTCCTGACCCGGATCACGCCAACCGACCCGGCCGAAAAAGCGGCGGTCGAATTGTTACGGCATTGGGATTTCCACATGGATCGCGACCGGCCGGCGCCGCTGCTATTCACCGCCTGGCTGCGCCAGTTCAGTCGCGCGGTGTTGTTTGGCCGGTTTGGCGATGCCGTGGCGGGATACTGGGGTTTGCGCCCGGATGTCATTGAAGCGGTATTGACCCAGCGGCCGGAATGGTGCGATGACCCGAGGCATCCGGGAACAGAGAACTGTTCGAGCCGGCTGGCGCAGTCGCTTTCGGCCGCACTTGCCGAGCTTCGCGGCGCCTATGGCAGCGACATGGCCAAATGGAAATGGGGGCAGGCGCATGCCGCGGTCTTTGCCAACCCGGTATTCGGCCGGATCCCGCTCTTGGCCGATTGGTTCGACCCATCGATCGCGACCGGCGGAGCAATGGACACGGTCGATCACGCGCCAAGCACGGTTCGGGATGACCTGCATCCGTTCAGGCAGACCTTTGGCGCCAGCTTGCGGATCGTCACCGATCTCGCCTCGCCTGAGGAGTCGCGGATGATCATCGCCCCCGGTCAGTCGGGCAACCCGCTGTCGCACCATTACGCCGATCTCGCACAACGCTGGCGCGATTTTGAATTGCTTGTCCCCGGCCGTGCCGCCGCCGTTGCCACCC
Source organism: Allostellaceae bacterium (assembly GCA_035509615.1). GTDB lineage: Bacteria > Pseudomonadota > Alphaproteobacteria > ATCC43930 > CGMCC-115725 > AP-15. The sequence continues at coordinate 105,057 of DATJLK010000016.1, forward strand.
TTGATCTCGTCCCGGCGAATGAGTGATCTGCCGGTAACGATTGCCGACATCCGCAGAGCGGCGACGGCGATTGCCGGTCAGGTTGCGCCGACGCCGACCGTCGCTGCGCCGGCCTTGTCGGAACGGGTTGGCGCCGAGATCCGTCTGAAGCTCGAAACCCTGCATCGCACCGGCTCGTTCAAGGAGCGCGGCGCCCTGAACAAGCTGCTGACCCTGGAGCCGGAGCAGCGGCGCGCCGGCGTTGTCGCGATGTCGGCCGGCAATCACGCCCAGGGTGTCGCCTATCATGCGCAGCGCCTTGGCATCCCGGCGACGATCGTGATGCCGGAAGGCACGCCCTTTACCAAGATCGACCGGACCGAGGCGTTTGGCGCCGCGGTCGTGCTCAAGGGCGACAGCCTCGCGGCCGCAGCCATGGCGGCGCATGCTCTCGCCCGCGAGCGGGGCCTGAGTTTTGTTCATCCGTATGATGACCCGGCCGTCATCGCCGGACAGGGAACGATCGCGCTTGAACTCCTCGCCGATGAACCGGATCTCGATACCGTCGTCGTTCCGATCGGCGGCGGCGGCCTGATCTCCGGCATCGCGGTGGCGATCAAGGCGTTAGCGCCTGCGATCGAGATCATCGGCGTGCAGTCGACCCTCTATCCATCGATGTACCGGCTGATGCGCGGCGAGGACCCGGGGCCGCCGGCCGAGCCGATGACTCTGGCCGAGGGGATTGCCGTCAAGGAGCCAGGCCAGGTGACGCGCCGCATCGTCAAGGCGCTCGTTTCCGATATCCTGCTGGTTGGCGAGGTGATGCTCGAAACCGCGGTCGAAGCCTTGCTCGAAAACCACAGGTTGGTGGTCGAGGGCGCCGGAGCCAGCGGGGTCGCCGCGCTGCTTGCTGCTCCCCGGCGCTTTGCCGGCAGACGGGTCGCTATCGTCGTCAGCGGCGGCAATATCGATAGCCGGCTATTGGCCTCGATCTTGATGCGTGGGCTGGTGCGCGGCGGCCGCCTAGTGCGGTTGCGCGCCGAGTTGCCCGATGTGCCGGGTGCGCTGGCCCGCGTCTCGGGGATCATCGGCAAGCATGCCGGCAACATCGTCGAGGTCCATCATCAGCGGCTGTTTCACGACACCTCGGTCAAGCGCGCCGAACTCGACGTGGTTGTCGAAACCCAGAACCGGCGCCATGTCGAAATCCTGATTGCCGCTCTCAATCAGGCGGGTTTCCCGACCCGCCTGCTGCTTGCCGAAGCCGCCGACGACCCGGAATAGCGTGCCCCGGCTGCTCGGGCAGCCGATGGCATCGCCAAGATCGGTTTTGCGGCTACTTGTCGAGGTACACCTTCGCCGGCATCAGTTCAAATTTGCCGTCCTGGAGTATTGGACGCATCGGCTTTCAGCACGGCTGAAATCGACCGGGCTCGTCAGTCGAAGCCGTTTGCAATCGGTGCGGCCATGTTCGCGCCAGTCTCCTCGGGCGTCAGCGCCGTGCGCAATGCGAGTGCCAGCACGATCATGCTCCAGACGACCACCGATCCGGCCGCAGGCCAGAAGCCGAGCACACCGGCGCCACCGCCGATATCCCCGAGCCCCGACAAAAGCCACATGCCGCCGAACCACGGCAGAAGCCAGGCGATGTGCCGCCAGCCAAAGGTCCGCGCCGGGTTTCCGGCGATGATATGGTAGTAGAGGACATACAGACCGAAACCGATCGCTATAATGCCGAACAGGTAAGTGTTTGTTCGGAAGCCGGTCCAGTAGATCACCCAGTTGCCGCAGATGAAAGCCAACGGCGCCAGCACCGCGGCTCCCTTTAATTGGAACGGACGAGCAAGTTCCGGCAGGTTTTTGCGCAGGACCAGCAGCACGACCGGGCCCAGACCATAGGTCAGCACGGTGATCGAGGTGATATAGTTTACGAGGAGTTGCCAGGCCGGAAACGGAAGCAGGAACAGCACCCCCACCCCCCACATCACGAGTACGGAGGCCCATGGCGCCGCCGCCCGGTTTTGCACTGTCAACCACCGCGGACCGACCCCGGTGTCGCCGATTGCGAACAGGACCCGCGAACCGCCGGTCAGATAGATCAGGGCGGTCCCGGTTGGCGAGACATAGGCGTCGATGTAGAGGAGTGTTGCCATCCAGGCGAGCCCGAGGGTCGCGGCCAAACCGGCAAACGGCCCCATTTGCCCCGAAAGCGTCAGCCTCGCCCAGCCCTGCGCCAGATCCGCCGGGCGCAACGCCGTCAGGAAGGCGATCTGCAGCAGAACATAAAGCAGCGCCGCCAGCACGACCGACCCGATCACCGCCAGCGGGATGTCGCGACGCGGATTGGCGCTCTCGCCGCCGAGATCAATCGCCGTGCGAAAGCCGAGATAGCTGAAGATGATGCCGGCGGCCGGCAGCGCCGTCAGTATCCCCGAGAAACTGTAGCCGCCCGGGTCCGCGGCCATCACGTCCCAATGCGAACTGGCCCCGATCAGGACGATCACGGTCAGCAGCGGAACCGCAATCTTCCACCATGTTATTGCCGAATTGACCTCCAGCAGCGCCCCCACCGCGAGCAGGTTCAGCCAGGTCACCACACCCAGCAGCGCGGCGCAGACGGCGATGCCGGTGACGGTCAGGAGCCCGCTGGCACCGGGCTCGATGAAATAGGGCAGATAATTGTTGGCATAAGTGACGATTGCCTCGGTTTCGACCGCCGGGACCGGCACATAGGCGAGAAACAATATCCAGCCCCAGATCGCCTCGAGACGTTCCCCGTGACTGGCGCGGCTCATATGCACGAGCGCGCCGCTGCGCGGGAATATCGGCCCCAGTTCGGCAAAGCACAGCGCGATCAGCATGACGATGACCGCGCCGACGAGCCAGCTCCAAACGCTGAGCGGCCCGGCGATCCGCGCGGCATGATAGGCGCCAAACAGCCAGCCTGAGCCGATCATGCTGGTGGTGCTGGCAAACAGGAGCCCGATCAGCCCGGCCTCGCGGCGCGACTTGCCGGGAACTCCGCACTCGATGGCGTCCGCCAATCAGCACCTCCTTGGGGGTTTTGGGATCGCTCGCGACGGCACGCTGCGACGGCGAGCATAGCGGCCAGCCCTGATGTGCGCCGATCAGATCACGAGAGCCTTGAATATCTATTGACGCGGATCAGGAGGGGCGCCGAGCGGGTGCGCATCCATGCCGCAGCGGCCCGGCTTCAAGCTAAACGGCAGCTCTGGGCGTCGCGTCGCCTAATGGTGAACCCGAGAGATCGAGCCGATCCGGCCTGCTGGTTCCGAGCGGAAGCGGCGATCATGGCCGAGAAAGGGGATGAGATGCGGCGAACCCCCGCGTTGTGGATGAAACACCTAAAGGTTAGAAACACCTACCATTTTACACGATGGGAGCATGGGCGCCGATGGCGGCGGCGGTCGTCCGCGCCCGGCTTGCCGCGTCGCGTGCCATCTCGGCGCACAGCCCGGTATAGGCGGTCGGATCGAGCAGTGCCGCGATTGCCTTGCGGTCGAGATGCATCGACACACGCCGGTCGGCGGCGAGCAATTCGGCGAATGGATGGTTTTCGACAAACGCCGCCTGCGCCGCGTCATAGACCACGTCATGCGCATGCTGGCGGCCGATCGCCGCCCCGAGGTTCAACATGACCGCCTCGGCCATGATCAGCCCGCCGCCGAGATCGAGGTTCTTGCGCATCCGCTCGGGGTCGAGCCGCAGCCCGCGCAATACTTCGGCAAGCCGCGCCAGCATGTCACCCATCGCAATCGCGGCGCGCGCCTCGGCCGCTTCCATGATCAGGCTC
>DATJLK010000017.1:0-35736 GCA_035509615.1 Allostellaceae bacterium
GGTTGCGCCGGCGATCGAACGCGCCCGCTCCGGTCGGACCTGAATCAGGCACGGCGCTTGCGTATGGATCGAATGCTGCTGTCGCGGGTTGGTGCGTGATGATTGCCGAAAAATGGGAATAGAAATGATGCAAACGAGCACGCCGGCGCGGCCGAGTATACCGGCGCCGGAGACGATACCGATCGCGCTGACCGTCAACGGCGTCGAGACGACGCTCAGGGTCGCGCCGTGGACGAGCCTGCTCGATGCCGTACGCGATCACCTCGACCTGACCGGCACGAAAAAGGGCTGCGATCACGGGCAGTGCGGGGCCTGCACGGTCTTGGTGGAGGGCCGCCGGATCCTTGCCTGCCTGACGCTCGCGGTCATGCGCGACGGCGCCAAGGTGACCACGATCGAGGGTCTGGCGGCGGATGGCGTGCTGCATCCGCTGCAGCAGGCGTTCATCGACCATGACGCGTTCCAGTGCGGCTATTGCACGCCGGGGCAGATCTGTTCGGCTGCGGGTCTGATCGCCGAAGGACGGGCAAACAGCGCCGAGGAGATCCGCGAAGCAATGAGCGGCAATATCTGTCGCTGCGGCGCGTACCCCAACATCGTGGCGGCAATCCAGCAGGCGATGGGGCAGCGATGATCAATTTCCAATACGCGCGGGCCACCGATATCGCCGACGCGGTGCGCCTGAGCGGAGCCGACCCCGGGGCGAAATTCATCGCTGGCGGCACCAACCTGATCGATCTGATGAAATACGACGTCGAACGCCCGACGCGGCTGATCGACATCTCGCGATTGCCGCTCGGCAGCATTGAAGAAACGGCAGAGGGGCGATTGCGGATCGGGGCACTGGTGCGGAATTCGGACCTCGCTCATCACCCGCTGATCGAGCAGCGCTATCCGCTGCTGGCAAGCGCGATCCTGGCGGGTGCTTCGGCACAGCTGCGCAACATGGCATCGACCGGCGGCAATCTGCTGCAACGCACGCGCTGCTACTATTTTTACGATGTCGCGACCCCTTGCAATAAGCGCGAACCCGGCAGCGGCTGCTCCGCTATTGCCGGACTCAACCGCATGCACGCGATCCTCGGCGCCAGCGAGGCGTGCATCGCGACCCATCCCTCCGACATGTGCGTGGCACTGGCAGCGCTCGACGCCAGGGTCGAGGTGGTGGGCCCGGCGCGGACGCGGATGATCGCGTTCCAAGATTTCCACCGGCTGCCCGAGGACATGCCGCAGCGCGACACCAATCTGCAGCCGGGCGAGATCGTCGCCGCTGTCGAGCTTCCGGCTTGCGGCTTTCCTGCCAACTACACCTATCTGAAGATCCGCGATCGCCTCTCCTATGCGTTCGCTCTGGTTTCGGTCGCGGTGGCACTGACGCTCGACGGGAACACCATTACCGAGGCTCGGCTGGCGCTCGGCGGTGTGGCGCACAAACCGTGGCGCGACCCCGCGGCCGAGGCCGCATTGCGCGGGCAGCCGGCCGAAAAAGCCGTGTTCGCCGGCGCCGCAGATCTCTTGCTGCGCGACGCCAAGGGGTTCGAGCACAACACCTTCAAGATCGATCTTGCGCGCCGCGCCATCATCCGAGCGCTGCGGCAGGCCGCATCCGGCACGCCGCAGTCGCAGTCCCACAAGAAGATCCGATAAGCGGGAGACCGGGCATGACGGATTACATCGGCACCGCCACATCCCGCGTTGATGGCCGCGCCAAGGTCACGGGCGCTGCGAAATACGCCGGCGAGTTCAACACCGCGGGCCTCGCGCATGCCAGCATCGTCGCCTCGACGATCGCCAAGGGCCGCATCCGGCATATCGATGCGAGCGAAGCGCTCGCCATCGACGGGGTCATCGACGTGCTGACGCATCAGAATCGCCCATCGATGGCGAGCGCCGACAGCGCCTATAATGACGACACGGCTCCGGAGGGTTCGCCGTACCGGCCGCTCTTTGATGACCGGGTCTGGTTCAACTTTCAGCCGGTGGCGCTGGTGGTCGCCGAAGAGCCGGAAATCGCGAAGTTTGCGGCGACGCTAGTGCGCGTGGAATATGACAAGTACGCGCACGTCACCGATAGGCACCGTCAACGCGACCGGATCGTCGCATTGGAGCCAGGCAAAAGCGCATTCGCCCCGCCAAAGTCGCGCGGTGCCGCCGATCAGGCGTGTGCGAGCGCTGCCGCGCGCCATCGTGCCGAATATTCCGTCCCGATCGAACATCACAATCCAATGGAACTGTTCGCCTCGACGGTGATCTTCGAAAGCGACGGCAAGCTGACGGTCTACGACAAGACCCAGGGCGTGCAGAACGTGCAGCGCTATCTGTGCAGCGTGCTCGGCATCGAGCCGGACGAGGTGCGCGTTCTGTCGCCGTTTGTCGGCGGCGCCTTTGGTTCCGGGCTGCGCCCGCAATATAACGTGGTCCTGGCGGCACTGGCCGCGCGCGCCCTCAAGCGCTCGGTGCGCCTCGTGCTGAGCCGCCAGCAGATGTATGGCCTCGGCTACCGGCCGGCGATGAACCAGCAGATCGAGTTGGCGGCAGGCGCGGGCGGAACGCTCGCTGCGATCACCCACGATGCGGTCACGGTCACCTCGCAGTACGAGGATTTCTATCGTCAGGAGACCGGCTGGTCCGGTCTTCTCTATCGATCGGCCAATGCGCAATACGCCCACAGGCTGGCGCGGCTCGATCTCGCGACCTCGTGCGACATGCGCGCGCCCAGCGCGGCGACCGGTGTCTATGCTCTCGAATGCGCGAGGACGAACTCGCGGTCGCGCTCAAGCTCGATCCGCTTGAGCTGCGCTTAAACTGCTATTCCGAGCGCGATCAGCACGGCGACAGGCCATATAGCAGCAAGAGCCTGCGCGAATGCTATCGGCAGGGTTCGCAAGCTTTTGGTTGGGACAAGCGCAATCCTGAACCGCGCTCGATGCGCGACCGCAGCGAACTCGTCGGCTGGGGCATGGCGAGCGGCGTGTGGGAAGCCTTGCAGGTACCGATCGCGGTCCGTATCGTATTGACGGCCAATGGCCACGCCGAGGTTTCCTGCGCGACCTCCGACATCGGGACGGGCACCTACACGATCATGGCGCAGGTCGCAGCTCAACTGCTAGGTTTGCCGCTTGACAACGTCGCGGTCAAGCTCGGCGACTCGATGCTGCCGCACTCGCCGGTCGAAGGCGGATCATGGATCGCGGCCTCGGTGTCGAATGGGATCGCGACCACCGCAGAGGCGATCCGCACCGAACTGTTGCGGCTGGCAAAGCGGATGCCGAATTCGCCTCTTGCCGACGCAACGCCGGACGAGGTGGTGCTCGCGGATGGCAGCCTCATGCGCAGGCGGGATGCGTCACGCGCGGTGCTGATCGCCGAAGCGATGCGCCATGGCGGCGTGGACCGTATCGAGCAGGAGAGATCCACCACCTTTGACGATGACGGCTCGCAGGCGCACAACACCCACTCGGCCGTCTTCGCCGAAGTCAAAATCGACGAAGAACTCGGCGTGATCCGCGTCACGCGGGTCGTCAGCGCGGTCGCCGCCGGCCGCATCCTCAACCCCAAGACCGCCCGCAGCCAGATCTTGGGCGGGGTGGTATGGGGCATCGGCATGGCATTGCACGAGGAAACGCTGATCGACCACAATTTCGGCCGGATCATGAATGCCAACATTGCCGAATATCACGTCCCGGTGAACGCCGACATCGACGATGTCAGCGTCATCTTCGTCGATGAGCCAGACGAAAAGATCAACCCGCTCGGCATCAAGGGGCTGGGGGAGATCGGCATCGTCGGCGTTGCCGCGGCGATAGCCAACGCGATCTATCACGCGACCGGCAAGCGCGTGCGCGACCTGCCGATCACGCTCGATAAATTACAGCGATGAGGAGGGGAGAGCGCCCCATCGCACCTGATGCGGGCGGCCGCCTAACCGCTGGCCGACGGTCTCACGACCGTGGCTATTTGGCGGCGGTCACCATGATTTCCACCAAAACCTCCGGTCGCGCCATATCGGCCTTGACGCAAGCGCGCGCCGGCGGGTTTTCGGGATCGACCCAGGCGTTCCACACCGAATTCATGTCGGCGAACAACGCCATGTCCTTGATCCACAGATTGGCAGACAGCAGGTTTGATTTGCTGGTGCCGGCCTGGCTCAGATAAGAATCGATCTTATCGAGGATCTGCCGGGTCTGGCCCTTGATGTCCTCAGAAGTGTCGCCGGCAGTCAGCCCAGCGAGATAGACGGTGTCGCCGCGGACGACGGCACGACTCATGCGCGGCCCCGGCGGCTGCGTCAGATCGATGCGGCGGATGTCCATCATTTTCCCCTTTCGCGTGTCGTTTTCGGTCGGAATATCAGCCGGGCGCTGCCGACGGATTTACGTAATTGACGATACGCTGCTTCGAGACATGAACTCCAAAAGTGACGAGCGGCTTATCGCCCGTTGTACGAAAGCTGTGCACTCGATTTGCCGGCAACGCAATCGTGACGCCCGGCTCGAGCTTGATCAGGCCGTCCTCGCCCTCGATCCACGCTTCCCCTTCGCCATCGAGCACGGTCAGGAGTTCGAGATAGGGGTGCCAATGCCGTTGGGTTTGATACTCCGGCGGCGAAGTCTGAATGCCGGTGCGCACCGGCGCGCCGCCGCTGTTGTCATCGCCGATCACCGGACAGTACTTGGCGCCGCCGGGAAAGATCACCTGTGGCCGTTCCGCATGGCGGATCACGATTGGCCCATCGCTCATTCGACTTTCTCCGCCAAAAGAGACGAACTCGCACGATCACGGATAGGATGTATCACAAGCCGGTGGCGCCGATCCAATTCTCCGAGCGGTTTGGGCCTGCTTTCCACCCTGGCGGCTTGTGGTCTGCGCTTACCCATTCCGGGCGCGGGCCTGATCTGATGCGAATGGCGCTGGGCCGACGCGATGGCTCGCGCAGGCCGGTGATGTCCATCGTCGACCGCGTTGCAGCTGGTGACGGCTGGGTGATGCCGAAGGATCGCCGGCGCTGCCTTGCCGGCCTCGTTTAACACCGGCCTTTTTAACAGCGGCGGCTAGCGCCGACTGACGAAGAAATCGCGCAGCAGCGCGGCCGCCCGATGTTCGGCGATGCCGCCATAGACGTCGGGCCGGTGGTGGATGGTCGGCTGGTTGAACAAGTACGGACCATGCTCGACCGCGCCGCCCTTCGGGTCCCAGGCGGCGAAGTACAAGCGCGCGATGCGAGCGAGTGCGATCGCCCCGGCGCACATGGCACAGGGCTCTAAGGTGACCCACAGATCGCATCCGGCGAGCCGCGGCATTCCGCGCCGCGCCGCGCCCTCGCGCAATACCAGCATTTCAGCATGCGCCGTCGGATCGCGGTCCTGCTCGACGCGATTGCCGGCCGAGGCAAGCACGTTGCCGACGGCATCGACCAGCACCGCCCCGACCGGCACTTCGCCGCGCGCCGCCGCCGCCTCGGCTTCGGCCAAGGCCAAGGCCATTGGTGACGGCCGCGCGCTCATGTAGCGTGATGGCGGCGGATCGGCTCGGGGATCGCGATCGGCCGCCGTGTCGAAAGCCGCATGAAGAGCCCTTCCTGCTCGGCATCGGCGTGAACCGCCCCGCCGACAATGAATTCGGCGGCCAGCCGCCAGCGCACCCGGCCAAGCCCCGCGACCCGCATCCGGCCCAATAATCTGTCGGCGATCGTAACCGGCCGCCGATAGGCAATCCGCGTCGTGGTCAGGATCGGCGCGATGTCATCCGCCAAGGCCTGGACCAGCGGATAAGCCTCGTCCATCAGCCCGAGCCGCAGATCTTCAAGCCAGCGGATGAACACGATATTGCTGACGATGCCGGCGAAATCGATGTCATAGGTCTGCACGCGCAGCGGCAGCTCGTAGAAGTCGTTCATCAGGTCACCGTAATCGATCGCAGCGCAGCATGACACAGCCAAGGATCGCGCTCGCCGTCAATGTCGAGCCATCGAGCCATCGAGCCAACGAGCTGCGTGACTTGCTGGCGCTGCCGGCCCGGCTTGCCGCTGCCCGCTTTGTTCCCGGCGGTCTCCTTAGAACCAGCGCGCCTTGTCGACGAGGTTGCGCAATGGCTGGCCGGCGAGGAAACGGCGGCAATTATCGAGAATGATCTCGTAACGGCGCTCATCGAGATAGGGGCCATAGCCGGCCGTGTGCGGGGTCAGCAATACCCCTGGCAGCGTCCACAGTTTGTGGTCGGCGGGCAGCGGCTCCTGCTCGAATACATCGAGCCCGGCGCCAGCGATCTCGCCCGTCTCGATCGCGGCCACGAGGTCGTCGAGCCGGGTTGTCAGACCGCGCCCGATATTGATAAAGAACGCGGTCTTTTTCATTTCCTGAAACCGCGCCCGGTTCATAAAGCCCTCGGTCTCGGGCGTGTGCGGCACCGTCAGGATCACAAAGTCGGCTTGTGGCAATAGCGCATCGAGTTCGTCGGCCCGATGCAGTTCGGCGACCCCTGGCGGCGTGTCCCGGCGCCGCTCGTCGACGCCGATGACCCGCATCCCGAAAGCCGCGGCGAGTCGGGCGATTTCGCTGCCGATGCCGCCGACCCCGACGATCAACGCCGTCGCCTCGGGCAGGTGGACAACCCCCTCGTTCTGCGCCGGCTTCCGCCATTCGCGGCGCAGTTGCTGCGGGATGTAGCGCTGCAAGCCGCGGGCAAAGGCGAGCACGAACGCCATGACATGGGCGCTGATATGGTCGTTGTAGATCTCGCGGAAATTGGTGATCTCGACCGGGTGCGCAATCAACTCGGGATAGTAGTATCCGGCGGGAGGTGCGGCCTGCGGCGCCTGCAGCCATCTGAGCCGCCGCGCCTGGCGCAACAGCGCCGGAGGGATCGTGCCAAACGCGCTTTCGGCTGTCGCGATCGCCTGTTCGGCGCGCGCGGCATCCTCCGCGACGATGACTTCGAATTCAGGGAGCGCCGCGGCGAGCCGCGCACCCCATTCGCGCGTCTTCTCGTTCTGCGGCGGCAGCATCAGAAATTGTGTCGGCATGGTCTGGGTCCTCGAGTAGTTATCGGGCGCGCAGCATCGGACCTGACCGCATTCACGGCAAGCCGGGTCGCAATACCCTCGACGCGCCGGAGCAAGGCGGCCAAGATCAATTCGAGCGGGCGATGCGTCGCGGAGGCAGTATGGAAATCGATCTGATCGGGAAACGGGCCGTGGTAGCCGGTGGCAGCCGAGGCATCGGACGGGCGATCGCACTCGCTTTTGCCGAGGCTGGGGCGGGTGTGTCGATCTGCGCCCGCGGCGCCGATGCGCTGGCCAAAGCGCGCGACGAAATCGGCGCCCACGGCCACACCGCGCATGCCGCCAGCTGCGATCTCGCCGATGCTGCGGCCATCCCGCGCTATATTGAGGCGGCGGCGGCCGCACTCGGCGGCATCGACATCCTGGTCAACAACGCCTCCGGTTTTGGCACTAACGACGATGAAGCCGGATGGGCCGCAAGCATTTCGATCGACCTCCTGGCAACCGTGCGGGCGACCCGCGCGGCCTTGCCGCATCTCGAAAAATCCGATGCGGGTGCGATCATCAACATCTCGTCGATTTCCGGTTTTCGTGCCTCGGCGCGCACGCCTCCTTACGGTGCAGTCAAGGCGGCGGTCCTTGAATACACTCAGACACTGGCGGCCCAGTTGGCGCGTCGACATATCCGCGTCAACTGTATCGCTCCGGGTTCGATCGAATTTCCCGGCGGCACCTGGGAGCGCGCCAAAAACCACAATCCGAACCTCTATGCCGCGATCCTGCGCAGTATCCCGTTCGGCCGGCTGGGCCGACCCGAAGAAGTGGCGCGCGTCGCTCTGTTTCTCGCTTCGCCACTCGCCGGCTGGGTCACCGGCCAGAACCTCGCCGTCGATGGCGGCCAGATGCTGTAAGCCGTTATTCCTGTTGCAAGCTTATCGAATTATCGGGTCGGGTTATCAGGGTCATCCGAGATCAGGTCAGCGGCCATGTTATCGAGAGGCGCGAGTGGGTGATAAAATCGAAGAGGCGCTCGCCGATATCAAATTCGACCGTGACGGGCTGGTTCCGGCGATCGCCCAGCAATACGACACCGGCGAAATCCTGATGCTGGCGTGGATGAACCGCGAGTCGGTGCGCGCCAGCCTGGCTGAGGGCAGGGCCTGTTACTGGTCGCGTTCGCGGAAACAGCTTTGGCGCAAAGGTGAGATATCGGGCCAGATCCAGTGGTTGCGCGAGGTGCGCCTCGATTGCGATGGCGACGCGGTGCTGATGCTGGTCGATCAGACCGGGGTTGCTTGCCATACCGGGCGGCGCAGCTGTTTTTTTCGGTCTTGGCGGCAGGGCGGCTGGGCGATCATCACAGAGCCGCAGATCGATCCGGAAGCGCTTTATCCACCCGACGCGCGGGATACTATTCCAGCGGCGGACACACCAGATGTGCCTGAAGCTGGGCCATTACATCCGCGTTGAAGATATGGTTGGCGCATTGGGTGTTGTACTGGCTGACATACGCGTTGTACCGGGCTGTCGCCTGATCGGCCTCGCCGACGACCGGCCCGATCGAGGCTTTGTAGGCCTGGTCGCGTTGCGCCAAAAGCTCCTTGTACTGCTCTTCTGATTGAGCATTGTTGACGTTGATGTGCTGGCGCGCCTGCAACAACTGGGCGTCCAGATCAGCCACTCGCCGGCGAGCGGCTGCAAGCGCCTGGGTCTTGGCCGACATGTCGGCTGACAATGTCGAGATCCCCTGCTGCTGACACAGACAGGCTGTGATCTCCGCCGGATTGCTCGACATCTGCGCCCAAGCAGAACCTGTGGCGGCGAATGCGAGCAGCGCAGCGCCCGTCACCGCCCAGCATCTTGCGACTATACGCACCATCTCTCCCCCCTTGACGATCATCTCTTCCCCTCAGCGATCGCTATGCAGCATCATCCCTTGTGGCGATAACGATCGGGTTCCGAATCTTCACGATCGTGCTGTAAACCTTCTTTCAGATCTTCAGCCATCTCGCGCACGGTTGCAGCGGCGCGATGGCCGATCCCCTCCGCGGTTTCCCACATCTCCTCGCGCGCCTGCGCGGCGATTTCCCGCTCCGGACGACTAGCCGGCAACAGTGTCGCGATAGCCGCCCCGGCGGCGAGACCGGCAAGACCGAGCAGCCAGGGATTGCCGACAACGGCTTGGCTTACCTTTTGGCTCGAGTCAACCGGATGCGCGATCAGATCGCTCGCCTGTCCGATTACGGTGCCGCTGCGGTCGTAGACCGAGCGGAACGCTCCTTGCGTGGCATTGGCAGCCTGGTGAAACCATCCGCCGCTCTGATCGTTCTCGCTATTTTGGATGGCCGGCGTTTGGATCGGCTCGCTGACGGTCGGCTCGCTCGTTGAGCGGGCATGCTCGCCGAGACCCGGGATAACGCCATCGAGCAAGCCAAAATTTTCGGCGACGAGCCAAGCGACGCCCAACCCGATCAGGCCCAGCGCCACAGGATCAGCGTGCATGCCGCCGATTTTGATCGCATCCGGGCGACCCAAAAATTCATTCAGCATTTCAACTCCCTCTCTGGCGAGGCGCTGAGGCGCCAATTCATCGGCGAGCGCGTCGGCAGTATCCGCGAGGCGCACGCGGGTTCGCGCGATTTCCAATTCGATCTCGTCAATCGACGGGTCTGACCGCGACGGGTCTGATGGCGCGTTCATAATATGCGTTCCTTGATCCACGCCCCGTCCTCACGCAGGGTGCCGAGGGTGCGTTGCGGGACCAGTCTTTGCGCTTGTAGCCGGCGGATCCCGAGAAAGAGCAGCAATCCGCCAACGGCCAGCGTCACCGCTCCGAGGACGACGGCCGCAAGCCAGGCCGGCCAGATGATTGTCAACGCGATGACCGCCGCCGCAAAGATCGCGAGCCAAGCGGTGAACGCCAGGACGGCACCGATGGCAGCCAACACTGCGCCAAGGCCAAATTGACGCGCCTTGACCGCCATCTCCCGCTTGAACAGCGCGATTTCCAGTCTGATCAGCCGGCTCAAATCGTCGGTGAGGCTGCTGAGCAGAGCCCCCAAAGGCCGCTCGGGGCGGCCCCGATACACCCGCTCTTCCACCGCTTCTGCGGCGAAATCGTCGGGCGCTGTCACGACAGCTCCCGCGCTTGCGAGGTCAGCGGCCGATCAGTCAGTTCGCCGTTACCGCTGGCGCTCGCCACTGCTGCCTTCACCGTGCCTTCGGTTGGTTTCAGGCCATCCTCGTAGGAAGGCTGATGACGCCGAGGCGCCGCGGTCAGGAGGCGGCCAACAACAAAACCAAACACCACGGCGCCGGCGATAAACCGGACCGGCCGGTGCCGGGCTATCTCTTCGAGGTCGGCCGCGATTTCGGTCCAATGCCGCGACCGGAGGGTATTGACGAACGCCTCCACCTGACGCGCGGCAGAGTTGACATACTCGGCTGCAATCGGGCTATGCGACTGCTCGAAGGTCCGACCGGCGGCGCGTAATGCCTCCGCCACCGCGTTGACTTGCTCCGCAGCACGGGTCTTTTGTTCATCGACAAGAGACAGGGCCGCCGTCTGCGCAGCGCTGGCAATTTCATTTACGATCATTTTAGCGCGCTCGATTCCCGGCTGCGCATCTCCGAATTTCACTGTCGAATCGGTCGGCTCAGCCATGATTGCATCTCCCGCGGTTGCTGCCATTCCTGATTTAACACAGACACCGGAGCGGCGCTTCACCCACGATTATCTTGACAACAATGGCTCAAGCGGAGCGGTTCCCGGTGCGGCAACGATGCGGCTTCATCGCTGAGGTGCTCACAGTGCCGGCGCAGCCTCGTGAGGCGCGGGCCGTTACCGAGCCGCAGATCGGTCGTTGATCAGGTTTTCGGGTCGGACGCTGATCATCGTGTTCCCGAGGTACGACGCCGGACAACCGCCAGCGCGCGACCGGCAACACCGCGTCGAATTCGCTGCTTATCTGCTTTTCTTCAGCTGATCAGCGCCGCGTAGAACCTCGACGCGCAAACGCTCTCCGATTCAGCTCCTCAAATCCAGCGAGCGCGGTCGCGTACCCCAGGCAGCCGCCGGATCAGCCTGTTGCAGGCAGATCCTCTTACCCGCAGGCGGCGACAGCGCGTCGGGCCATCACGCCGACGAGATGGGCGCGATATTCGGCGGAGGCGTGGATGTCGGAGTTGAGATCGCTATCGGGGATCGTGATGTCCTTGATTGCGTCCGGCGTAAAGGATTTCGCCAGCGCCGCCTCCATTTCGGGGACGCGGAACACGCTGGCACCGGCACCGGTCACCGCCACCCGCACGCCGCTCGCATTGCGCGCGACAAAGACGCCGACAATCGCGTAGCGCGATGCCGGATTGCGGAATTTCTGGTAGTTCGCGGTCTGCGTTTTCGGGAACCGCACCGAGGTCACAATTTCGCTCGGTTCGAGGGCTGTCTCGAACATACCGGTAAAGAAATTCTCGGCCGCGATCTCGCGCTTGGTGGTATGCACCGTGGCGTTCAAGGCGACCAGCGCTGCCGGGTAGTCGGCCGCCGGATCGTTGTTCGAGATCGAGCCGCCGATCGTGCCGCGGTTGCGCACGGCCGGATCGCCGATCATGCCGGCCATCGCTGCCAGCGCCGGGATGCCGGCTTTGACCACTGGGGAGCGGTTGACCTCGGCGTGCCGGGTCATCGCACCAATCACGATCGCATCGCCGGCGTCAGTGATGCCGCGCAACGATGGGATCGCGGCGAGATCGATCAGATCCGACGGCTTGGCGAGACGCTGCTTCAGGGTCGGAACCAGGGTCATGCCGCCGGCGATCAGCTTCGCCTCTTCGTTGGCGTCGAGCAGGTTGGCGATCTCGTCGAGGCTAGTCGGCTTGTGATAGGTGAATTCGTACATCGGGTCTCTCTCTATCCTCGCGCCTCTTCACCGTAATGCCCGGAGTTGTTCCGGGCATCCACGCGAGGCAATCCGCAGCGGGCGCGCAAGGGCATGGATGGCCGGGTCAAGCCCGGCCATCCAGGTGGTGAAGGTTTCGGGTCGCTAATACGCATTGCCACCGCCACTTTAATCCGCAGCGAGCGGCTGGCGGTGCTGCTGGATCACGCGCCACAGCCGTTCGGGTGTCGCCGGCATGTCGAAATGGCGCACGCCGAGCGGTTTCAGCGCATCGACGATCGCATTGGTGATCGCCGCCGGCGCGCCGATCGCTCCGGCCTCGCCGCAACCTTTGACGCCGAGCGGGTTGTGCGTGCACGGGGTCACGTTGGTCGACAACGCGAAGTTTGGCAGATCGTCGGCGCGCGGCATCGCATAATCATTATAGGAGCCGGTCAGCAACTGTCCGGTCTCCTTGTCGTAAACACAGCCTTCGAGCACCGCCTGGCCGATCCCCTGAGCGAGGCCGCCATGCACCTGGCCGGCGACGATCAGCGGGTTCACGATCCGCCCGAAATCATCCGACGCGGTGAAATTGACGATGGTCAGATGCCCGGTTTCGGGGTCGATCTCGACCTCGGCAATGTGTGCACCTGACGGATAGGTGAAGTTTTTCGGATCGTAGAACGCGGTCTCGTCAAGCCCGGGTTCGAGATCCTCAGGATAATTGTGCGGTACATAGGCGGTCAGTGCCACCTCGCCGAAGCTCGTCGAGCGGTCGGTGCCGGCAACCGAAAACTTGCCGTCGGCGAATTCGACGTCGGCCTCGGCCGCCTCGAGCAGGTGGGCGGCAATCTTGCGGCCCTTGGCGATGACCTTGTCCATCGCCTTGACGATTGCCGAACCGCCAACCGCCAGCGAGCGCGAACCGTAGGTCCCCATGCCATATGGGATTTTGGCGGTATCGCCGTGGACAATCTCGACGCTGTCGATCGGGATGCCGAGCCGGTCGGCAACGAGCTGCGAAAACGTGGTCTCGTGGCCCTGGCCGTGGGCGTGCGAACCAGTCAGGATCGACACGCTGCCGGTTGGGTGGACGCGGACCGCCGCACTTTCATAGAGGCCGGCGCGCGCCCCCAACGAGCCGACAACCGCCGACGGGGCGATGCCGCAGGCTTCAATATAGGTCGCAATCCCGATGCCGCGCAATTTGCCGCGTGCCAGCGCCTCGCGCCGGCGCGCCTCGAAACCCGCGTAATCGGCCGCTTTTTGCGCCAATTCGAGGGTCGTGTAGTAATCGCCGCTGTCGTATTGCAACGCTACCGGCGTCTGATACGGAAAGGCGTCGGCCGGGATGAAATTGCGCCGGCGCAGTTCCGCCGGATCGATGCCAAGCTCGTCCGCCGCCACATCGACGATGCGTTCCAACAGAAACGTCGCCTCCGGTCGCCCGGCGCCGCGGTAGGCGTCAACCGGAACTGTGTGCGTAAAGACCGCCTTGGTCTCGACATAGATTGCCGGGGTGGTGTAGGTGCCGGCGAGCAGGGTGCCGTAAAGATAGGTCGGAATGCAGGGTGCGAATGTCGACAGATACGCTCCCATATTGGCGATCGTCGAGACCTTGAGCCCCAGGAATTTGGCCTGCGCGTCGAGCGCCAGCTCGACATGGGTGATATGGTCGCGGCCATGCGCATCGGACATGAAGCTTTCCGAGCGCTCGGCGGTCCATTTTACCGGGCGGCGAACCTTCCCCGCGGCCCAGGTGACAATCGCTTCTTCGGCGTAATGATAGATCTTGGAGCCGAACCCGCCACCGACATCGGGGGCGACGACGCGCAGCTTCGCTTCCGGGATGTGCAGCACAAAGGCGCCCATCAGCAGGCGGATCACATGCGGGTTCTGGCTTGTCGTGTAGAGCGTGTAGTCGCCGGTGGCGCGGTCGAATTCGCCGATGGCGGCGCGCGGCTCCATCGCGTTGGGGACGAGCCGGTTGTTAACCAAGTCGAGCGTTACGATCCGCGCCGCCCGGGCGAATGCGGCGTCGACGGCGGCGAGATCGCCAAGGCTCCAATCGTAGCAAAGATTGCCCGGCACATCGGCAAAGACCTGCGGCGCCTGCGGCTTCAAGGCTTCACCTGGATCGACGACCGCCGGTTCTTCGGTCCAGTCGACCTGGATTTGATCGGCCGCCTCGCGCGCCTGCTCGAGGGTCTCCGCGATCACGACCGCCACCGGGTCGCCGACATGACGCACCCGGTCGGTGGCGAGCGGCGGGTGCGGTGGTTCGGCCATCGGCGAACCGTCTTTTGAATGGACCTGCCAGCCGCAAGGCAGTCCGCCGACGCCGTCGGCCGTCATATCCTTGCCGGTGAAGATTGCGGCAACGCCGGGTGCGCGCGCCGCCGCGGTGGTATCGATCCCCGATACCCGCGCATGCGCATGCGGGCTGCGCAGGATATAGGCATAGAGCTGATGCGGGCGATTGATGTCGTCGGTATAGGTGCCTTGTCCGGTTAGAAAGCGGTAATCCTCGCGCCGCCGGACCGGCGTTCCAACCGTGGTCATCGCCCTACTCCGCCGCCGCTCCGTGGATGTTGGCCGGCGGCGTCTCGCCGCGCATCACCGCTGCCCCTTCGGCGATCGCCAGGACGATGTTGTGGTAACCGGTGCAGCGGCAGAGATTGCCTTCGAGATATTCGCGGATCTCACGCTCGGTCGGGTTCGGGTTGTTTTTGACAAGGTCGAGCGCGCTCATGACCATGCCGGGCGTGCAGAACCCGCACTGCAAGGCATGGTTGTTGCGAAACGCCTCCTGCATCGGATGCAGGGTATCACCCGATGCCACCCCTTCAATCGTCAGTACCGAGCGGCCTTCGGCCTGCAGCGCGAGCAGGGTGCAGGATTTGACCGCTTCGCCATCGACATGAACGACGCAAGCGCCGCACTGGCTGGTGTCACAGCCGACATGAGTGCCGGTCAGCCCGAGTTGCTCGCGCAGCAATTGTACCAGCAGGGTTCGGCCCTCGACGGTCGCCGACACCGGCTTGCCGTTTACGGTGAGGCTCACCGTCTTTTGCATCGAAACCTCCCTCGAATGCGTGTCATGCGCAGTCCCTGACGGCCGCAATGCGGCGGAGTTTCGTGCGCGCAGCCCTTTCGGTCAAGGCGTTCGCAGATGGCAACTAGCCATTCCTGCGGGTGAAGTAGTACAGCATGCCCGCAACTGCGGCGGTCAAGGCGGTGACCCACACCGCCGGCGACAAGCGATGGGAGGCGGCTTCCTCACCCGGCGCGGGGTCGGCGGATTTCGGCTCGTCCGTACTCGGCTCGACCTGCGATGCGGCCGCGGCGGTGTCATCTGTAGCGGGTGTGGCGGCGGGCGCCGCTTCCGGGGTGCCCGCACCGCCATTTCCTGTTGCCGGCCCGACGGCTTCGGCAAACCGGCCAAAGAAATCCTCAGCCATCTTGCGCGATGTGGCGTCGATCAGGCGCGAGCCGATCTGGGCAAGCTTACCGCCGACATGCGCCTGCACCTCGTAGCGCAGTGTGGTCGCCTCGCCGCCGTCCTCGTCGAGGCTGACCTTGGCGCTGCCTTTGGCGAAACCGGCGACGCCGCCGCTGCCTTCACCTGAGATCGTATACGCCTTTGGGGGGTCGAGATCGGTAAGACTGACCTTGCCGCCAAAGGTGGCGCTGACCGGTCCGACCTTGGCGCGGACCTTGGCGGTGAATTCGGTATCCGAAACCTTCTCGATCGTCTGACAGCCAGGGATCGCCTGTTTCAAGATTTCGGGATCGTTGAGCGCTTGCCAGACGCGCTGGCGCGGCGCCGGGATGCGAAATTCGCCGGTCATTTCCATCGGCATGATCCTTTCCTGCGTGGATTGAATGTGCCGTCCGACGGCGGGGAATGCAACCGCCAGCGGTTTGGTGCGCCGAATGATCCCATCTTCAGAGCATCGGTTCCGGTGCGGGACCGGCTTTCGCGCGCGGGCCGCGGGATCGGCTGAACCGGGTTCAACTCGCAAAAAACCCTGCGCGGATTGTGGGTTCACCGAAACGCCCCAACCTGCGAATGTAGCGGGAGATCGGATGGGGCCGAGAGGGGGTTCCGATGGACGCAGCCGGAATCATCGACCAGCTAACCCACGCTGACGGCTTGCCAAAAGCGGCGCTGAAGGTCGCAACGGCGCGGCGGGTCGAGATGGTCCCGATCTTTCTGCGCGAAATCGAGACCTATCTGGCCCTTGGCGCTGCCAACCGCCGTGAGCAGCGGACGCCGCTCTTTTTCATCTTTCATCTGTTCGGACAATGGCGAGAGAAGGCCGCCTACCGGTCCCTGGCGAGGTTGTTGCGCAGTCCGGGAGACGAGTTGGACGCGATCCTTGGTGATGCCATCACGACCACGACCCACCGTGTCATGGCGGCGGTCTTTGACGGCGATCCGCAGCCGCTTTACGAGATTATTTGCGACCCGAATGCTGAAGAATTTGTCCGCTCCCGCATGTGCGAAACCATAGCGATGTCGGTGTTGCGGGGCGAACTCGATCCCAAAGGGGTCGCCCGGTTTCTCCGTGACGCCTTTATGGAATTGGAGCCCCGGGCGCAATGCTACGTCTGGCAGGGCTGGCAGAGTTCGATCGCGATGCTGGGTTTGAGCGACCTCAAACCCTTAGTCAAAAGGGCATTCGACCGTGGGTTCATCGATCGTTACTGGCTCGCCTTCGAGGATTTCACCAGGGACCTCGAACGGAGCCTGCAATTTCCCGGCGAACCGCAGCGCCGCCCGGGTGACGACCAGTTTACGCTGTTCGGCGATACGGCCGAGGAACTGTCGGGATGGTACGGTTTTAGCGACGATTACCTCAGAAAAGATCAAGCGGGACTGGGACAAGCCGGGGTCGAGCCGCATCGCGGGTGATCTGTCGCTCCGACGCTAAGGCTCTGCGTCGGTTATGCGCCCGATGCCGCGACCGGCGATCCGGTTCACTATCCGAGCTTCCGCGGCAGGCGGCAGGATCGGCGGATGGTGCGTCATTCCTGAAAGGTCATCTCGGAGAACAGCACTGTCCGACCCATCAGCAAAGATTGCTTCGGCCCCCCATCGCCGGATGGCGGCGATGGTTTCCGGCTATGCCCTCCTGCTGTTTATTCCGCTGTCACCGGTGCTTCGCTACGTTGTCAACGCCCAGGCGGGTTGGGTATTTTTTACCAGTATCGTCGCCATCGCCGTGCTCGCCGATTGGATCCGCCGCGCCACCGAGCAACTCGCGGGACGGGCCGGCAGCACCATGGGGGGCTTGCTCAACGTTAGTTTCGGCAACAGCGCCGAACTGGTGCTCGCGCTTTTTGTGCTGCGGCAAGGGCAGATCCACGTTGTTCAGGCGCAGATTACCGGCTCGATCATCGGAACGACGCTGTTGTTCCTCGGGATCTCCGCGCTGGTGGGCGGGTTCGGGCGTACCCGCCAGACCTTCAACCAGGCGAATGCCGGCTTATTGTCGACCCTGCTGTTCCTGGTTGTCCTCGCCATTCTGCTGCCGGCGGTCTTCGATTTCACGCAGCGCCTTGCCGCCCCCGGTGCGAACCCTTCCATGACCGATGAGCGCCTCAGTCTCGGCGTTTCGGTTGTCCTGCTGCTGCTCTACGCCGCCAATCTCGTCTATACGCTCGTCACCCACCGCGACATGTTTGCCGCCGAAACCCCATGCGGCGCGGCGAAATGGAGTCTTGGCCGGGCCTTGATCGTGATGACCGCCGGGACCGGGCTGATCGCGGTCGAGGCCGAACTCGCCTCGGCGGCGCTCGAACCAACCTCGGTGCTGCTCGGTCTGTCGCCGGTGTTTATGGGGGTCGTCGTATTGGCCCTGGTCGGCACTGTGGCCGACCTCTTCGCCGCTGTGGTATTCGCCCGCCGCAATAACATGGATATTGTTTTCAGCATGTGTCTCGGATCGGCAATTCAGATCGCCCTCGTGGTCGCGCCGATACTGGTGCTGACTTCTTGGGCAATGGGCCACCCGATGAACCTTGTCTTTGCGAGCCCGCTTGATCTCTTTGCCATAGCGAGCGCCGCATTTATTGTCCGCTCGGTGTCGGGGGATGGCGAGACCACGTGGTTTGAAGGTTTGCTTCTGGTCGGCGTTTATCTGCTGTTCGCGCTTGCCTATTATTTCGAGAGACCAGTGTGATCAACTTCGTCGAACGAAACCGACGGTGAGGATGCGCTGGGAGGATGCGCTGGTGAGTGAACCGCGCGTCGTCTTTTCAGTCTCGCGTTGTGAAGTCGCGGGGCTGCGCCTTTCAGAAAGCTGCGGATGTCCCGTTGAACCGGCCTGGTTCCTCATTCCGCCTCCTTTTGCCGCGGTACTGTTGCGCCGCGGCGCCGCCTGAAGTAGACCGCCGCCTGACGAGTGACGCGCAACGGCTACGTCCGCGCCGAACCTTCCCGATTTATGCCCCTCGATTCCCACAAGGTGTGATGACCGCGGATGTTGAAAGCGCCCCCGCCGCGCGGGAGCCGATGGCGGTCTACCGTGCGTTGCGTCAGCGCGGGCGGCTGGCACCCGACCCGGCGCAACAATTGGCGGTCGAGCGATTGCAAAGCCTCCATCGCGCCTTGCTCAATTATCGCCCGGAGCATGGTTTGCGAGGCTGGCTTGCGCGCTTTGGGCTGAGTGAGAACCACGCCGCGCATGCTCCAATGGGACTCTATCTGTGCGGCCCGGTCGGACGCGGCAAATCGATGCTGATGGATCTGTTCTTTGCTACGGCACCGCTCGCAAACAAGCGCCGCGTCCATTTTCACGCCTTTATGCTCGAAATCCACGACCGGATCGAGCAGGAGCGGCGCGACGGCACCGCCGAGCCGATCAAAAAGGTGGCGACAGACGTCGCTCGCCAGGCCACGCTCCTGTGCTTCGATGAATTTCAGGTCGACAACATTGCCGACGCGATGATCCTCAACCGCCTGTTCACCGCACTGTTCGATGCCGGAATCGTGGTCGTCGCGACCTCGAACCGGGCGCCAGACGAGCTTTACGAGCATGGACTGCATCGCGACCGGTTTCTGTCGTTTGTCGCATTGCTGAAACACAAGCTCTACGTGCTCGATCTCGACAGCGGCCGCGACTACCGTCTGGCTCGGCTAGTGGGGAAACAGGTCTATTACGCACCGTTGAACGAGGCGGCGCACCGGGCGCTGGAGGCGAGCTTCGCCGAATTGACCGATGGGGAGAGGGGCGAGCCGATGAGCCTGATGGTCAAGGGGCGGTTGCTGCGGGTGCCGCGCGCGGCGCGCAACGTCGCCTGGTTCGGGTTTGCCGATCTCTGCGCCAATTCCCTTGCCGCCGCGGACTACCTGGCGATTGCCGAGCGCTTTGCCGCTGTCATCATCGACGGCATCCCGCGGCTGGCACCCGAGCAACGCAACGAGGCCCGCCGGTTCAATGTCCTGATCGACACGCTCTACGAGGCGCGCACCCTTCTGATTGCCTCGGCCGAAGTACCGCCAGCCGAAATTTACGTTGCCGGCGACGGCACCTTCGAATTCCGGCGGACCGTCTCCCGCCTGATGGAAATGCAGAGTGCTGAGTATGTCGCCCGCCGTCAGCGGCAAGCGCCGGCCTGATTTTCAGTCTCGGCACTGAAATTTCAGCCGGCGGCCGTACCCTTTTGAAGCGCTCGGCGCAGCTGCGCGCCCTGATTGTTCGGCCCGGGTCAACCGGGATAAGCCCGCCGTCCGTGATCGCGCAGCCACAGCCGCACCAGATGGCGTTTTTGCGCGGGCTCGGGATAGTCGACAAACGCGGTGCGGCTGTGCCCCAAGACGCGGTTGTCGACGAATTGTATTTGACCCGGTTCAAGATCGAAATCGACCGACAGCGCCTCATCCTCGAAGAGGTCGAGCATTGCCGACAGCGCCGCCTCGCCCTCGTCATCGATCGGTTCGCCTCTCAGCGCATAGCCGCTGTTGATCTGATGGACGCTGAACCGCGCCTTCAATTCGCTGCCGTTTGTAAAAACCGGGGCGGCAAAGACCGGGCTTTCGCCTGGGTGGAATTCGCGTTGGCGATCAAACCAGAACGGCTCATAGAGCCGGGCTAGCCGCTGCCGAGAGCGCGCGAGCATCTGATTGTGAATCGTATGAAAGCTGATCGCCCGGCTGTGGCCGCCGCTCATCGCGCGACGCAGGCACAGGAGCCCGACATAATCGGGCGGTGTCGTGTTGTAGGCATTATCGATGTGAAAGCGGATCTCGATATTGGTCTTGTCGGGCCGCACCCCCGATCCCGGCAGCGCTTCCTGCCCGGTGTCGAGCACGTCATAAATCAAGGTGCCGTCAAGCTTTTGGGCGACCGGCCGGGCGATCATGCTCGACAACAGCCAATAGACCGTGGTCGCCTCGCTCGAAGTCATCTCGTCGAGCGGCAAGCGGTCGACGATCGCAAATCTCACCCCCGAGGCGAGGATCGCGCGCGCCTGCGCCATCGCTTGGCGGCACGCCGGCATCGCGAAATCCGCCGCTGTGAGCACGACCGTCGGCAGCGGGTAGGCCCGCAGTTCGTCGAGCGCCTCGCGGATCTCGTCGAGGCAGGCGGCGTCGAGTCCGATGCGCCAATCCTCAGGACGGATATCGGCGCGCGCCCAGGCGCTTGGTCCGTCGATCGGCTGATTCCGGACAGGTAGCCGATCCGGGACAAATAGTTGAGACATGCCCTCTCCAATATCATGCGCCGCCCGAAGATGCCAGTCCTGGCCGGACAGCGCAATAAACCGGGCGCTGTCCGCTGAACTTCTCCTCAGCCGCTCGACAACCCCGGAATAGGCGTGCCGAATGTCTGAAAAACCAGAAAAGCGTTGAGCATGAGGACGAGTGTTGTGCCGGCGACTGCTGTAACCTGGGCCCGCGGGCTGTTGGCGAATTGACCCATGATGTCCGGGCGCCGCGTGAACATCAGCAGCGCGATCATCGGCAGCGGCAATGCCAGGCTGAGCACGATCTGGCTGATGACGAGGGCGTCGGTGGCGTTGACGCCGAGCGCAACGATGATGACGGCCGGCACCATCGTTGCGAGACGGCGCACCCAGACCGGGATCGTAAAGCCGACAAAACCCTGCATGATCATCTGCCCGGCCATTGTCCCGACGGCCGAACTCGAGATTCCCGAGGCGAGCAACGCGGTCAGGAAAACCCCGGCCGCCGCAGCGCCGAGCAGCGGCGCCAAGGTGTGATAGGCGGTTGCGATCTCGGCGACGTTGGCGTGCCCGGCGTGGAACGCGCCTGCGGCCATGATGACCATCGCCATGTTGACAAGGCCGGCGAGCAAAAGGGCGATGACAACCTCCCGGTTCGATGCCCGGAGGATGCGCCGCTTCTCGTCATTGCTGCGCGCCGGAATGCGAGCTTGCGTCAGTCCGGAGTGGAGATAGAGGGCGTGCGGCATAACCGTGGCGCCGATGATGCCGACTGCCAGCGCCGAGGCATCGGGGCCGGCAATTTGAGGCACGATCGAATGCCAGGCGACCGCGTCCCAGTTGACCGGCGCGATGAAGATTTCGATCAGGTAACAGAGACTGATTGTCGCGACCAGGCTGCCGATGATCAGTTCGATTGGACGAAAGCCGTTTCGCTGGGACATCAGAATGGCGTAAACGACGATCGCAGTCACGATCATCCCGGCGAGCAGCGGTATCTTGAACAGCAATGACAGCCCGATCGCCCCGCCGAGAAACTCGGCGAGATCGGTGGCCATCGCGGCGATCTCGCTGACGATCCACATCGCCAGGACCACCGGCGGCGAAAACTGCTCGCGGCAGAGTTCGGCGAGGTTGCGGCCGGTGACGATGCCGAGCTTGGCGGAAAGCGCCTGAAACAGCATCGCGATCAGGTTCGCGACCAGCACGACCCACAACAGGCCATAGCCGTATTTCGCCCCGGCCTGAATATTCGTCGCGAAGTTTCCCGGGTCCATATAGGCGATCGACGCCACCACCGCCGGACCGGCAAAAGCGAGATACCCGCGCCACCCGCGCCGGCCGTCGAGCCGATTGTAGGCCGCCCGGACCGTCCACTCCGACAACGACGCCCGGCGCCCAACGCTTTGAGAAGTCATCCAAGACATGCGGTATCCCGGCGAACCAAGGCAAGTGCCTCGTCTTCGTGTTTCGGCGTCGAGATCCCGACGCGTCTCACACGCGTAAACGCCGCTCGCCCGCGGACGGCTTCGTCGATCTGTGCTTCCGGTTTAAGTTCAGCCTTCAGCCTGAAGTGCCGTCCCTGCATTTCCTGGGAGACGACGCCGATAGCGGCGACAGGGTCCCGCCCGATCGCGAGATCCAACTTTGATTAGAATCTTAATATACTTCGAAGCCGCGGGACCCCGCGGCGGCGCGCTGTGCCCGTGGACGATTTGTCGAGTTGGCGCTATTCAGTTGATTGCGTGCGCCGTCGCCGGGCCTCGTACGCTTTCAGATGAGTGTAGGCCAGCTGTAGCAGCGAGCCTCGCTCAGCCAACACCCCAGCCGCTTCACGGCGCCCGATCAGATCGCCGATAATATGATCGGCTTCGGTTGGATTGTCGTTCTCGATGTCGCGCAGCATCGAAGCGGTCAGAGGCGAGCCGGACGCGGTCAAAAGAGCGCGGATGCGCTCGCTGAATTCCGGCTGCGGCGGAAAGCCGCTGATTTCGGCGATCCTGCCGCACTCGGCGAGCAGCCCCAGCATCAAGTCGGTACCGCCCCGCACCTCGGCGATATCGCCAATCGCGGCGCGCATCAGGCAGGTACCGGCAGCAAAGGCGGCGAGAAACACCCATTTCTCCCACATCTCGGGTAGGATGCGTTCACTTGCCCGAGCCTCGAATGATGCGCCTCGCATCTCGTCGGCGATGGCACAGACCCGATCAGGGATCGTGCCGTCTCGCTCCCCAAAAGAGAGTTCGTGGTTCTGGCTCAGATGGACGATGCGATGCGCCGGATCGAGTGTGGCGGCGATCAGGCATTGGCCGCCGAGCACATGCTCTCTGCCGAAGTACTGGTCGAGGGTGTCGAGGTGAGCCATGCCGTTCAGCAATGGTACGATCGCGGTGTCGGGCCCGACCGCGGGCGTGAAGGAGCGGATTGCGTCGTCGAGCGAATAGGCTTTGCAGCTCAGGAGGATCAGGTCGAAATGCCGATCGAGGTTGCGGGCCAGCACGACCGGCGGCGCCGGCCGGGTAAAGTCGCCGAACGGGCTTTTGATGACGAGGCCGCCGGCGGCCAATTCGGCGACCCGCCGCTCGCGCACGAGAAAGGTGACATCACGGCCGGCCTCCAGCAGCCTGCCTCCGAAATAGCCGCCGATCGCGCCGGCGCCGACGACGAGAATGCGCATGGGGTTCACTCCTGTTCAATGCGCGTCGGCGGGGGCGACCTTGGTCGGCGCCACCCGGCGCAGCAGCGGGACGAGAAGGGTCGCGACGACAAAGGCGATCATGATTGCGCGAAACGCGTCGGCATAGGCAAGGGTCGAAGCTTCGCGATAGGCGAGATGCCAAAGCTGCGACAATGCCGCCGCGTGTCCGGTGCCGGGGCTGCCGAGAGCCTCGCCCCAGCGCTGGGTCATGCCGCGGAGAAATTGCTCCATCGCTCCATTTGCCGGCGTCAGATGCGTTGCGATCCGGAGAAAATGCAGATTGGTCTGGTTGTTGAGAATAGCGCCGCATACCGCGATGCCGACCGCACCGCCCAGATTGCGCATCATGTTGAAGAGCCCGCTCGCATATTTAAGCCGCTCGGGCGGCAGACTGCCGAGCCCCAGGGTGACCGCCGGCGCCACCGCGAAAACCTGCGGAAAGCCGCGCAGAATTTGCGGAATCATCAACTGGTCGCCGCCCCAATCATGGGTGATGAAGCTGAACGACCACATCGCTGCGGCAAAACTGGCGAGACCGAACATCATCAGCCAGCGGGTATCGATCTTGCGCGCAAGCATGACATAGACCGGCACGCCGAGCAGCGAGGCAGCACCCGTCGAAAAAATCGCAACTCCGGTCTGCCACGCGCTAAACCCGCGCACATAGCCGAGAAACAACGGCGTTAAATAGATCGTCGAAAAGATGCCGACGCCGGTGACGAACGACAAAAAGCACCCAAGCGAGAAATTGCGGTTGCCAAGCGCCCGCAGATCGACCACCGGCTGCGAATAGGTCAGGCTGCGCACGGCGAACAGAACCCCGGCGACCCCGGCAATCCAGGCGCAGGTGGTGATTGTGGTATCTTCGAACCAGTTCCAGCGCGCGCCCTCTTCGAGCACGTATTCGAGATTTCCCAGCGCCAACGCCAATAGCAGGATCCCGGGATAATCCGCGCCCTTGAGCAGCGAGAGATCGGGGCGGTCGATCTTGACCAGAACTGGAACCGTGAGGGTGACGAGCAGCCCCGGCAGCAGATTGACGTAGAACAGCCAGCGCCAGTCGAGCGTGTCGGTGATCCAACCGCCGATAACCGGGCCCAATGTCGGGGCGACCGAGGCAATGCCCCCGACCACCGCCGCCGAATAGACCCGGCGTCGGCCCGGGAAATAGTGAAACGACGAGGTGAAAACGGTCGGGATCATCGATGCGCCGAGCAGGCCTTGCAACGCCCGGAAGACGATCATGCTCTCGATATTCCAGGCGATCCCGCATAAGAGGCTGGCGAAAGTGAACCCGGCCGCCGACGCGGCGAACAGCCAACGCGTCGAAAATACCCGCGTCAGCCAGCCGGACAACGGGATCACGATGATCTCGGCGATCAGATAGGCGGTCTGCACCCAGCTGATCTGGTCCTGCGCCGCCGACAGCCCGCCGCCGATATCCTGCAGCGACGACGCCACGATCTGGATGTCGAGCAGCGCTACGAACATGCCGACGCACATGACGGCGAATGGAATGACGCTAGGTGCCGCGGGCTGCGCCGCCGGTTGCACCGTTGCGGGCCCGGCTGCACTGGCCTTGTCGGTCATTTTGCTACCGCGAGGCGCGGGTGTCGACGCTGACGGTTGTCGACAGGCCGGGGCGTAGCAGCCCCAGGGTCCCGTCGCCGTCGTCAATTGCGATGCGCACCGGGACGCGCTGTACGATTTTGGTGAAATTGCCGGTCGCGTTTTCGGGCGGGATCACGCTAAAGACCGCCCCCGTCGCCGGCGCGAGGCTTAGAACTTGGCCCTTGAACGTGCGGCCCGGCAATACATCCGCGACAAAGCTGGCACGTTGACCCGGGTGCATGCGCGCCAGCTCGTCTTCCTTGAAATTGGCGTCGACCCACAATGCGTGCGCCGGCACGATCGACAGCAGCGCGGTGCCGATGGTTGCATACGCACCTACCTGGGCGACGCGATCCCCGACATAGCCGTCGATCGGCGAGCGGATCTGGGTGTAGCCGAGGTCGAGCTGGGCGGTCCGCAAATCGGCCTTTGCCTGCGCCAGGCTCGCTCGGGTTTCGGCGATTTCGGTGTCGATAACGCTCAATTGCTGCTTGGCGGCATCGAGCCCGGCCTCACCTGAGCGCACCGCCGCCTCGGCCTGGCGATCCGCGGCAAAGGCCTTCTGGTCATTCTGCAACGAGCCGAAGGTGGTTAGCGCCAGCGCGTGATAGCGGGCGGCATCGATCCGCGTGTAACCGGCCTCGGCTTGATCCGCCGCAAGCTTGGCTTGCGCCTCGGCGATCATCGATTGCTGCAGATCATATTTGGCGCGCAGATTGGCGAGCGCTGCCGCCTCGTGCTGCACCACCGCCTCGGCATGGGCGAGGTCTGCCCGATAATCGCGGTCGTCAAGCTGGATCAAAAGCTCGCCGGCTTTGACGAACTGATTATCGCCGACCAGGATCTTCGACACGAAGCCCGCGACATGCGGCGATAAGGTGGTGACATTACCGCCGACATAGGCGTCGTCGGTGGTTTCGATAAACCGGCCGACCTCCCACCAGCTCCAGCTGAACCACCCGATCCCGCCGGCGACGAGCAAACCGAGTGCGGCAAGGCCGAGGCGCCGGTTTGGGCGCAAACGATTTCGGGTGCCGATGATGCCGGAGACGTCGTCGGAGGCGAACTCGCGCGCCTCGCCATGCCCCAGCGCTTCGGTGGCGGTCATGGTTCGTCCCGCTCGAGAAAGGGCCGGTGTCCGCTATCGGTGAGCCGCCGGCGGATCGCGTCATCGGCGCCCGGTCCGGGAACCAGGGTAAAATCGGCCCCGGAAAGCTTTTCGCCGGTGGCGCCGTCGACCAGCACAGGATCGACCAGTGCGCCGGTCCGGGTGTTCATGATCTGCACCGACGGCCCTTCCGGCGCGAAATGCCGGTTGCCCCAGGCGAGCAGGGACAACAGCACCGGATGAAAATCGCGACCCCTCTCGGTCAGCAAATATTCTTGGCGCGGCGGGTGCTCGCTGTAAGGGCGGCGCTGCAACAGGCCGGCATCAACCAGCGTATTAAGCCGCCGGGTCAGAATGTTCGGCGCCACGCCGAGGTTTTTTTGAAATTCGTCAAATCGGCGCGGGCCATAAAAAGCGTCGCGCAGGATCAGGATCGACCACCAGTCGCCGACGCGGTCGAGGCTGCGGGCGATCGGACATTTCATGTTGCCGTAGCTTTTGCGCTGCATGGCACTTCCATCATCGCTTGCATGATGCAAGTAAGCGCGTAGGACTGCCTTTCAAGAGGAAAGTGACTATGAGCAGTGCTGGTGCGCCCGCGCTGGCACCTAAGATCGTCGGCAGAGCTGGAAGGGTCCGGTCCGGGTACGGGGCGCGCCGAGAACCGCCGCCGGGTGTGCCACGGCGGGGCTCGAAACCGTTTCGTCAAGCTTGGCGCTGGCGGTCGCGTTCCCCGTCTTCGGCGGCGTTCAGGATGCGACGGGCGGCAGTGAACAAGGATTGCGCCTTGTCGTCGTGGCCCAGAATGTGCTCGGCCCTGGCTAGGTCGAGCATGATGTAGGCGAGCGTCGGGATGTCGCGCCCGGCGCCGTGATCGAGCAGATCCATCCCGGTATGCAAGGCCTTAGCCGCATCCTCGGGGCGGTTCATCGCGAGGAAGACAACCCCGAGATCGTGGAAATCTTCGGCGATGATCGGATGCGCGGGGCCGAGGCAGGTTTGGTCGATCAGCGTTGCCTCTTCGATCAGCGGCAATGCTACGGCCGGGTGCTTCTGCCGCAGATAGGTGTTCGCCAGTGCGGCGAGGCTGCGGGCGGTCGCGAGTTCGTCCCCGCTGCCGCGGTCGAGCGCCAGGGCCTGTCGTAGCACGCGCTCGCTGTCGGCAAATTTTCGCTGGGCGGTGAGGACCAGGCCGAGCGTTCGCAGCCTGCTGCTGTGCGGCGCGCCGCCTAGCTGTTTGTCGATCGCGATTGCTTGCTCGGCCCATTGCCGCGCCTGATCGACATCGCCCCGCGCGAGTGCGATCCGGGCCCGGTCAGCCAGCACCGCCGCCAGCGCCGGGCTCGATCGGCCGAGCCGATCGTGCAGGATCCCGGCCGCGGTAATCGTCAGCGGCTCGGCGTCGAGATAATCCCGCCGCTCGATATAGAGGTGAGCAAGCGCCGCCATCGCCTCGGCCGCCGGCACCGTTTCGGGGCCATAGGAGCCGATCGCGATCTTCATGGCCCGGCGCCGCAGCTCGGTCGCTTCCGCCAATTGCGCCTGCTCGAACCGCAATTGCGCCAGCGATGCGAGGATCGGCAGCAATTCCGGTGCTGCCGATCCATGGTCATGTTCGGTTTCGGACAATGAATGCGTTAACGCCGTCACTCGCTCGTCCGGTCGCGGGGCGGATAGCGTAATTGTCGTGGTCATAACAAGACACAGCAGTGCCGACGCCAGTACCCGCGAATGGCAGCGCATGAAAAGCTGTCCAGATGCAGCTATTCGCACCAAGGACCGGCGGCGACGAGGCTAGCGACTAGGCGAGCTGGTCGGCGCCCATCGCGGCATGTCTCGCCACCATCCGTTCGTGCAGATCAACCAACAGCGGCCACATCTCCGCCAAGCCGCCGTTGATCGCCTCTTCGGCGATGGGCGTCAGCGATACCGCCTTATGCTTTTTGACCGTCTGCTCGCTAAAGAAGCCCCAGCGGATCAGATTGGCGATCCGTTCCTTGATCGCCAGATGGCCGAGCCGCAGCCGATCCCACATCCGGCTGATGATCTCGTCGATCACCAGCGGCATGCGGATGGCGCCGTCGCTGCCCGATGCGCTCGCCGTCCATAACAGCATCACGATCGCCCAATACTGATACGTGACCAGATGGTCCATCGCGTCTTCGATATGTGCCGGCGTCAGCCCTTTGTTTCTGACGACCAGCTCGCTGATCTCCCGCCAGTTGCGGTCGCAAGCGCCAAAAAACCGGTAGAATTCGGAAATCAGACCGTCGTTGCATTCGCCAGTCAGATCCGGCCCGAACCCTTGATCGCCCGCGACCGAACAGACCTCGTCGATCGCCTCGCGGCAATGCGCGTCAAAACTCTCGATCAGCCGTTCGGTGGGCCCGATCAGGCAGCCCGGGCTTGCCGCGCATTCCCGGTTTGCCTCGTCGAAGACTCTGATAAAGCCGTCACGCTCGCAATCCTTGATCCGCTCGATGCAGGTTCTGATGTCGGTCCCGTAGGAACCGTATAGAGCACGGTGAACGGCGCGGCTCGAAACTGCACTCTGACCACAAGTCCTGGCCATAAAGATGACATGCCAGTGCGCACGTTTATTAAGTCCAGGGAAAAATTTTCCCCAGATATTGTGATACTCCAAGAGGAACCCGGCGATTGCCCGCTCAGGCGATTTGAACTCATTATCGGCAGCGGACATAACATTCATTCCTGCCCAGAGATCGTACAGCAGACTAGCTGATTTTGCGGTAATGCAACAGGAAACATCGCGGGAACATAAGGGATTTGCCATCGGGAAATCGGAGCATTGATCCCGCTGCCCTGTGATTGCCCGAGCGGCCGCTTGACGCCGTGCTGCGATCCGGTGAAGGTTTGCCAAGAACCCTTTAATTTATCGGAAAGCTGATGAACGCCGCGACCCAAGCTCAACAAGCCGGGTATTTTCGCGAAATGCATCATGGGCAATTCTTGTTGCTGCCGAATGCCTGGGATGCGTTCAGCGCTCGGATCTTTGCCGAAACCGGATTTTCCGCAATCGCAACGACCAGCGGTGGCGTGTCTTGGGCCATCGGCTATGCCGATGGCGAGGCGGCGCCTTGGGACGAGGTTGTCGCCGCAACCCGCCGAATTGTGCGGTCGGTTTCGGTGCCGGTTACCGCCGACATCGAAGCCGGTTTTGGCGACACTCCCGAGGCGGTAGCAAAGTCGGTCCGCGACATCATCGAGGCCGGTGCTGTCGGCATCAACCTCGAAGATGGCACCCCGAAAGGCGCGGCGCCGGTGCGCACCATCGCTGCCGCCGCCGAGCGCATCCGCGCCGCGCGGGAGGCCGCACGTTCCGCTGGCGTGCCGGTCGTGATCAATGCGCGCACCGATCTTTATCTGCGCAACATCGGCGAAGCCGCCGCCCGGTTCGACGAAACGGTGGAACGCGGCCGAGCCTATCTCGCCGCTGGTGCCGATTGCGTCTATCCGATCGGTCTGCGCGATCCGGAGACGATCGGAAAGCTGGTCAAAGCATTGGCGGCGCCGGTCAATATCATGGTTCGTGCTGGACTGCCTGACGTGGCCGAACTCAAGGCCCTGGGGGTGGCGCGCGCCAGCACCGCGAGCGCGATTGCGCTGATGGCTGCGGCAACGACCCGACAGGTTGCCCGGGAGCTCAGGGTCACTGGCCGTTTCGACGCGCTCAACCCGGCGATGTCGCAAGCCGACGCGCAGCAGCTGTTCGCCGATCCGCGATAGCAGGGTAAACCAAAAGTCGGCGTCGTGGATCGCAACCTTAGGGCGCGTCGCAGCGGCTTGCGATCACCCCCGATCACCTTCCGCCGGGAATACGGCTGTTGCGTCCTCCTCAGCCGGATTCCGCTGCCAGTGCGGCGGTACGGGCATCGGCAACGGCGCGGATGTGATCGCGCAGCGCCGGCTGGGTTCCGAACAATCGGCTGAGATCGCGCGCGCTCAGGCTCAGGAGATGGCAGTAACCGAGGGCCACCACATCGGCATTGCGCCGATCGGCCACCAGTAGCGCCATCTCCCCAAAAAAATCGCCGCTGCCGAGCTGGACCGGGTGCGGCGAAACCCGGACCTCGACCGCACCCGAGGAAATAAAATACATCGCATCGCCGCGCTCGCCGCGGCGCACGAGGACCTCACCCGGCACGGCCAGACGCGGTCGCAGCAGGCGAGCAACGGCGCGGCGGGTCGGCTCATCGAGAGCCGCGAACATCGGCACCCGGGCAACCAGGTCATCGCTTTGCAAGCCGAGGTCGAGCACCGTGCGGGCCTCGTGGGCACGCCGTCGACGGCGCAGTTCGCGCTGCAGATCTTCGTAAACGTCCTGGTTGATTATCGACTCGGCACGCAGCCGGCGATAGCTCTCCTCCTCGAAACGCGCGGCCGTACGGGCCAGATATTGTGTGCCGAGCTGCTGGACATAGCTCGGGTACTGCAGCGTCAGCGCCGAGATTGCACGATCGATCTCGCTCAAGCGAAGCTCGATTTGTTGTGCCATGATCGCGCTCGGACCCTTGCCAAACAGCGCTGCGATGTGGTTCCGATTAAATGCCATTAAGTCTTTCAAAATGATTCGCGCGGCGAGCACGACCTCGAAGCGGTCCGACAGTTTCCGAGCCAGAGGCGCGGCAATCCCGATCCTCCGGTGCAGTGCCAGCGTCAGGCGGAAGCCCGCATCATAGCCCCGCAGCCGCGCTGCGGCCTGCTGGTAGCCATCGATGCCGCGCGTTCGAGCGCCGTCGCGCAGCCGCGCGGTGTGGGCCAGCAATACCGCTGCCACGCGCCGCGACAGGGTTTGTCCTTCGAAGGCTTCGAGGCAGAATTCCTGCTCACGGTCGGCGAGCACCAACAGCGCCGCCCGGGTGCGCAGCTCTGCCGGCAATTGCGCGTTCTCCTCGGCGATATCGGCCGGGTTGCGGGTGCGGGCGCGATAGGGCTCGGTAACTTCCGCGACCACATCGGGCGACAACTCATATTCGCCGGCGATCTGCCCAATCTGCTGCTGGATCGTCGCCAACGACAGGCCGATGACCCGATCGCGCAGCGCGATTTCCGCTGGCGGGGCATCGTTCAGCTTTAAAAGCCGCATCAGCGGCCGCATTGTCGGGCCGGTCACCAGCAACGTGAACAGCACAAAGCCGGTGGCGAGTACGCCCACGAACTGACGCACATCGGCCGGCACCGACATCTCCTGGGTCACGGCCAAGGCGAGTGCCAGCGACACCGCCCCGCGCATCCCGCCCCACATCATAAACAGCTTGTAATCGGCGCCGATCGGCTGTGCGAGACGGGCAAGGCTCAATACCGGGATCAACCCGTAAAGCGTCAGAGCGCGCGCGGCGAGGGCCGCCGCAACCAGCGCGCCGAGGAGCGCGAGGTCGCGCCACGTCGCATGCACCAGCAGTTCCGGCGTGTGCATTGCCGCAAACAGAAAGATCAGCGAACTCGCCCAGAACGCCAGCTGCTCCCAGGTGGTCACGAGGCTTTCGAAGTTCGACGGCGCCAGTCGGCGGCGCCCTTCGGCGCTGACCGCGAGTGCGGCGGCCGCGACCGCGACAACGCCTGAGACCCGCAGGTAGTGATCACAAATGATGTAAATGGCGTAGGCAAAGCCGATCGTGAGCGTCGCCTCGGCCAGCCGGCTCGACCGTAATACCGG
The DNA here is from genome assembly GCA_035509615.1 of Allostellaceae bacterium. Taxonomy (GTDB): domain Bacteria; phylum Pseudomonadota; class Alphaproteobacteria; order ATCC43930; family CGMCC-115725; genus AP-15. The sequence continues at coordinate 31,669 of DATJLK010000017.1, forward strand.
CATTGACAGGGCGGTCAGCCAGCCTGTCGCATATCCGACCGCGATGCCGCCGCCGAACTGACGCAGAAAAATCAGGATGCCGTCGCCAGGGTGCGCCGGACGCGCGCCAGTCAGAATCGCGACGGCGAGCGAATAGATCGCGATCGCCGCCGCATCGTTGAACAGGCTCTCGCCCTGCACCAGGGTCGATAGCCGCCGCGGCGCGCCGATGTCACGAAAAATCCCGACAACCGCAGTCGGATCGGTGGTCGCGATGATGGCCCCCAAGATGACGCAGGCGAGGATGCCGACGGGGGCAATCGGCCACAGTGTAAAACCAACGACGAGGGTGCATACGACCACGCCGATGACAGCCAGCAGCAGCACCGGGGCGACCTCGTCGCCGAGCTGCTCGACATCGACGTTCAGCGCTGCTTCAAACAGCAGCGCCGGCAGAAATATGTAAAGCAGAGATTCGGCGCTGAGCCCGAAATGTTGCAGGGTGGCGAGGATATCTCGGACCGCACCGCCCTGCAGGTACGGTTCGGGAATATGCGTTGTCGCACCGATGGCGATCCCAACCACGGCCAACAAAACGGTGTAGGGGATCGAGAATCGCTCGGCGAGCGGCGGCAGGAAGCTGACGAGACCGAGCAGCGCCGTAACGGTAAAGACGGTAAAAACAGTTTGATGCATGATGACGCTCGAACCTAGCGGCCTTGCCTTCACTGCACAAGTCACCGCCAGACGGAGATCTCGCGTCGTACACCAAAGATTTCACGAACTACCGGTGTGTTGCTTTCCCAGCAAACCGGGTCCATCGCAAACCGGGTCCATCGAAGGATATCGTCGAATTGGCTGCCACCTACGCTCGCCGCATCGTCCTGTCGCTGCCGCTTCTGTTAGCCGTGAGCCCTCTTGGGGGGAAACTGCACGCCCAGTCGCAAAAATACGACACCGCGGTTTTGACCATCGTGACCGCGAACGGATCTCATCGTATCAATGTCGAACTCGCAGAGACGCCGGCACAAATGGAGCGAGGCCTGATGTTCCGTCAGGAGTTGGCGCCCGATGCCGGGATGCTGTTCGACTTCAAACAGCCGACGATGGCGACAATGTGGATGCGCAACACTTTGATTCCCCTCGACATGCTGTTCGTCGACGCCGGGGGGCGCATCGTCAACATACACGAGCGGGCGGTGCCGCAATCGGATGCGATCATCGCCGCCGCGGCACCGGTTCGTGCGGTGATCGAGCTGAATGGCGGTACCGCCGCGCGCCTCGATATCAAGCCTGGCGATCGCGTGATCTTCCCGATTTTCCGATCGCCGCCGTGAGCAACCTGCGCTCCACGCCTCATTCACCGGATCGGAAAGCTCGGCAGCTTGTGATCGTCACAAAAAATCGCGAACCAGATCGAGAAAGGCATCGAGGCGATCGTGGTGGACCCAGTGACCGGCATTGTCAAATGTTACTGCCCGCGCGTGCTGGAAGTAGTTGATCCGTCCGTCGTCGAGCGGGTTCGAGGCCCAGCTTTCCCTGCCGTAGACGAGCAGGGTAGGGCAGGCAATGCGGCCCCATAATTCCTGAACCTCGGTTTGCATCATTTCATAGGGCGGTTCGGCGCGAACGTAATTATCGAATTTCCAGCTATAGGTGCCGTCTTCGTTCTGGTTCACGCCGTGCTGGGTCAGGTGCAGCGCCTGCGCCGGCGACAGGTGCTGGTTTTCTTCCTGCATCCGGCGAAATGCGTCTTCGATCGAGGGATAGCGTCGCGGCATGCGCCCCGATAGCGCGCGCTGTTCGTCGATCCAGTTCTGCATCCGTTCGGCGATGCTGCGCTTGCGACGCTCGCGGATGCGGCGCGGCGAGGCGCCCAGTCCTTCGATAGCGACAAGCCGGCGGACAAAATCGGGATAGATCCCGGCATAGCGCAAAGCGATAACGCCGCCCAACGAATGGGCGATGATCGTGACCGGCGCCAACTCCTGTTGATGGATTAGCTGGGCCAGATCGTAAACGTAGCCGGCAATCGTGTAATTGCCGTCAGGCGACCACTGACTGTCGCCATGGCCGCGCAGGTCGGGCGCCAGGACATGCCATTCCCTCCGCAAAGCGTTGGCGACCCAATCCCAGTTCCGGCAGTGGTCGCGGCCGCCATGCACCAGCAGCAAAGGCGGCGCGTCCGGGTTGCCCCAATCGACATAATGCAGCCGCAATCGCTGCGAGAAATAAATGCGTGAGGTCGGGCCGGAGCTGTCGGGAGGCATCAGCGGGTCTCGTCGTCGGGGACAGGGCATTACCGTAACGCCCGGGCAGACGAAGGAAAAGCCCGCTTAGTCAGATGAAATGACCCCCGTGCGCAAGGCGGCAAGCGGGGGTCGTATTCGCGAAGGCTAACTTCGCACCCGGGCGCGCCAGCCCGAGTCATATCTTGGACTTAGCGATCGGCTGCCGATGCCAAGCGGTCGGCAACTCCGGTACTTTCCGGCGGAAGCATGTCGATCAGACACCCTCCTGTTCGGTTGACGACACTCGGTATCTGGGTCGTCTTCGGTCGGCGTCAAGGACGCTGCGCTGAGGCAGCTTGACACCTGCTGTTGCCGGCATAATTTTGTTAGCACTCTGGGCAGCAGAGTGCTACAGATCCACGCATCAGGCAATCCGAGGAGGGACCCCGTGCAGTTTCGACCCCTACAGGACCGCGTATTGGTCCGCCGCATCGAAGAAGAAGAAAAAACCAAAGGAGGCATCATCATCCCCGACACCGCCAAAGAGAAGCCGATGGAAGGTGAGATCCTCGCTGCGGGGCCGGGGTCGCGCGGCGACGACGGCAAACTGCATCCGCTCGACGTCAAAGTCGGCGACCGGGTGCTGTTTGGAAAGTGGTCGGGCACCGAGATCAAGGTCGATGGCGAAGATCTCGTGGTCATGAAGGAAAGCGACATCATGGGTGTCGTTGAAAAGACTTGATGGGGGAGTGATCATGGCTGCAAAAGAAGTCCGTTTTCATACCGACGCCCGCGAGCGGATGCTGCGCGGCGTCGATATCCTCGCCAACGCGGTCAAGGTTACGCTCGGACCCAAAGGCCGCAATGTGGTGCTCGACAAGTCGTTTGGCGCGCCGCGGATCAGCAAGGACGGCGTGACCGTCGCCAAGGAAATCGAACTTTCCGACAAATTCGAGAATATGGGCGCGCAGATGGTGCGCGAAGTCGCCTCCAAGACGAGCGATCTCGCCGGCGATGGTACGACGACCGCGACGGTGCTGGCGCAGGCGATTGTCCGCGAAGGCGCCAAGGCGGTGGCCGCCGGGATGAACCCGATGGATCTGAAGCGCGGCATCGACGTTGCCGTCGAAGCCGTTGTCAAGGATATCGAAACGCGTTCGAGAAAGGTCTCGACCAACGACGAAATCGCTCAGGTTGGCACGATCTCCGCGAATAACGACCGCGAAATCGGGAAAATGATCGCCGAAGCGATGCAAAAGGTCGGCAACGAGGGCGTGATCACGGTCGAAGAGGCCAAGTCGCTGGAGACCGAACTCGATGTCGTCGAAGGCATGCAGTTCGACCGCGGCTATATCAGCCCGTATTTTGTGACCAATGCCGAAAAGATGATCGCCGAGCTCGATGACCCTTATATCCTCTTGAATGAAAAGAAATTGTCGAGCCTGCAATCGTTGCTGCCGTTGCTCGAGGCAGTGGTTCAGTCCGGCAAGCCGCTGGTGATTGTCGCCGAGGATGTCGAGGGTGAGGCGCTCGCCACCCTGGTCGTCAACAAGCTGCGCGGCGGGCTGAAGGTCGCGGCGGTCAAGGCGCCGGGTTTTGGCGACCGGCGCAAGGCGATGCTCGAAGATATCGCGGTGCTGACCGGCGGTCAGGTGATCAGCGAGGATCTCGGCATCAAGCTCGAAAACGTGACCCTTGACATGCTGGGCCAGGCCAAGCGGGTGCGGATCGAGAAGGAAAATACGACGATCATCGACGGGTCCGGCAAGTCGGACGACATCCAGGGCCGCATCGCCCAGATCCGGCAGCAGATCGAGGAGACAACCTCGGACTATGACCGCGAGAAGTTGCAGGAGCG
>DATJLK010000018.1:0-14772 GCA_035509615.1 Allostellaceae bacterium
CACAGTGGGCATCCTCCAAACATTGCCCGATAAAAGCGTGCGGCATCATAATGCTTCCGGATACGCGCCGGCGTCACGTCTCCATCTTCGATATCGGCACCGAGCAGGCGCCGTTTTCCAGTCGACCTTCAAACCCACGAAGCTCACGCGGGTTGATATAGGGTCAAGGGGAGACTGCGCGCCCGCAGCGTCTCCGATAGCTCAACGTCAAAGCGTCTCGCTTACCCGTCACTGATGCGAGTAGATTGGGTTTTCGACGCCGCGTCGAAACGCGATAAGGGGAAAACGGGATGGCGGACACGAGCAAGATCCGCGTTGGCATCGTCGGGCTGAGCCCAGGGCGGGGGTTCGCCTCGATCGCGCACATTCCCGCTTTGCGCGCCCTTCCCCAATTCGAGATCGTTGCCGTCTGCACGACCCGGCAAGATTCCGCGGATGCGGCCGCCAAGCACTTCGGCATCCCGCTGGCCTTTGCCGATGCGGACAAGCTCGCGCGGCATCCTGAGATCGATCTGGTCACCGTCACGGTGAAGGTTCCGGATCATCATCGGCCGCTGATGGCGGCGATCGAGGCTGGCAAGCACGTCTATTGCGAGTGGCCTCTCGGCCGCAACACGGCGGAGGCGGAACGTATGCTCACGGCGGCGGATGCCAAGGGCGTGCACCACGTGGTTGGTCTCCAGGGTCAATGGTCGCCGGCCATCAACTACGTCAAGGACCTTGTCGCCGAGGGCTACGTCGGCAAGGTGCTGACCGCGACGCTGATCGGCTGCGCGCCAAATTGGGGCGCGACATTGGACCGATCCTACCAGGCCGATTTCGCCAATGGCGCCAATCTAATGACCATCACCGGCGGTCATCAGATCGATGCGCTGTGCCATTGCCTTGGCGAGTTCCGCGAATTGTGCGCTTTCGCCGTCAGCCAGCGCGACCACATCCTCACCGAGGATCACGGCGAGGTGCGACTGACGTCGCCCGACCAGCTCGCGGTCAGCGGTATTCTGAAGAGCGGGGCGGTTGTGTCCATCCAGATCCGCGGCGGGATGGCGAGAGGCACCGAATTCCTGTTCGAAATCCATGGTAGCAACGGCGACCTCGTCCTCGCCTCGACTACAGGCGGGTCGATGCAGCGCCAAGAGCTTTCGTTACACGGCGCCCAGGGCAAGGGGACGAAGCTGGCCGAATTGGCGATTCCGGCAAGGTATCGCTATGTGCCCGAAGCAACGCCGGCAAACTCGCCCTATAACGTCGCGCAGCTTTACACCAAGCTCGCAGAGAGCATCCGCAGTGGCGTCCCCGCCAGTCCCGGCTTTGATGCAGCGGTCAAAAGACACCGTCTGATCGACGCGATCGTACGGGCATCAACCACCGGTCAAAAGCAAATGTTTGACTGATGTTCCTGCGGCAGGGCGGCTAGCGACGCCAGTCCCGCGCACCCCAGGAAGCTGGTGATCCGCAACTCTCCGCGCATCGTGCCGCAGTGGCGGCCGCATCTGCTCCTGATGATTTGTCTGCCACGCTCGCCAGCATATACGATCGACGAAGCCCAGTTTGCTGGGACAAGCGCGGCGCAATCTATGTCAATCGCCTCCTCATGGGCGCGCGGCTGGCCAATATACCGATCGAGCAGGAACGGGATTTCAAGCTGCTGATTACTGGTCTGCTAACTAAGCCGCTTTTTTGCCCATAGCTGCGCGGAGGCGAGGCGAGCGCCTTCGGCGAGCGATTGCAGTTTGAGCCAGACGATCTTGCTGTCGACCTGAACGCGACCCGCGAAAGTTCCGAAGCCGCAATCGACTCCGGCGATCACGTTTTCGCGCCCGACGACGTTGGCAAAATTCAGAATGCGATCGGCGACGACCTCCGGGTGCTCCACGGTGTTCACCGTCGAATCGATAACGCCCGGAATGATCGTCTTTCCGGCCGGCAACTTCACCTCGCGCCAGATCTTCCATTCGTGCTCGTGCCGCCCATTGGCGGCAGGGAACGACACCGCTGTCGGCTTTGCCGAAAGCACGATGTCGATGATGTCCTTGAGTGGCACGTCGGTGTGACGCGGTGCCATAGTCGAGCCCCAGCACACGTGCATGCGCATTCGGTCGGCCGGAATATCGGCGACTGCTTGATTGAGGGCAGCGACATTCACCGCAATGACCGCGCGGAAATCGGAAAGACTTTTGTCGAGATACACGGTGTGACGAAGCATCGCCAGGTCGGGACAATCAAGCTGCAGGATAAAGCCCGCCTCCACGATCGCCTCGTATTCGCGCTTCATCGTATCCGCAAGCGCATACACATAGGCTTCTTCCGTCTCGTAGTGCTGGTTCTTGAGATAGCGTGCGATCTGTCCGGGTGATGGCGCGGTCATGAACAATTCGGTGGCGTTCGCGCCGCGCAGCACTTCCTTGGACAGATCGATGTCGGCTTGCGCGGCAGCCCAGTCCTTCCAGGTCACCTCGCCGGTGCAGGACGGCCGATACTGAAACGGCGAAGCGAACTGCGCGAGCAATTGGGCGAGTTCGGGGAATTCCGCATCGCCGGTGCCGAGGGGCGGCGTGCTCTCGCCTTCGAAACCGGCGAGCCGGTCGAGCACGTGCACGGTATAGTCGGTGCGGCCCTGTTCGCCGTCGTTGACGATATCGATGCCGCTTTCGATCTGCTTCTGCACCACATGCGCAATCGCCTCGCCGACCGCGGTGTTGAGTTCGGCTTTGCGCGCCCCACGATGTTGCTGTTCGGCGAGCAGGAGTTCGACGACCTTCGCGGTGCGCGGCAGACTGCCGGTATGCGTCGTGAGAATCCGGTCGGTGCTGCGTTTCATGTGATTTCGATCTCCGCCAGCCGTATTCACTTGGGCCCGTCCCTTGGGCCAAAACCGACTCGGATCATGGTGACTCTCCAGCCGGCGGACAAGCAAGCAGCGCGCTTACGACAACGGGACCGGTTCCCCCCTAGGTAGCAACCTTCGCCGGACGGCTGACGAGCGGATGGGTTGCGCCGTAAACGGACGCCTCCCGTAAAGGGCGTCGACGCCTCCGCAAGATCCCTGGAAAACGGGTTTATGACGGACACTCCGATCAACGTAAGAACGCCCTCACTGGCAATGGCTAGCGCTGTCGGCAGTTTCGTCCTGCCGCCTGGCATACGGAAACCTCTCTCAGGCGTGGCGTTAGCACCGTCAAGGATCGATGTAACTCGCGTACCGGTGTGTTGACGCACCTATGCGGACATCAACCTCGACGATCGCTCCGAGCCGGAGTTATCCGCGATCCTCCTTATGCTGCAGCGTTTGCAGAACGCCACCTCATAAAGCACGTTGCCGATGAAGCGCGTAATCATCCGGGTCGAGCTTCTGTCGACCTATCTCGAAAACTGAATTTCGAGAACGGGGCGGAATTGCGGTTCAAGGTTAATCACGCGGTCATTCTGCCCATATCGGGCAAGAAGTTCATTGGCACGCGCTTTATGGGCGCCGGATTCGACGGCAATATGTCGAGCGGCGTGCGGGCGGTGAAGTTGTTCATGTCGAGGTGGCTCCCGGCAATGTCTTGGTCGTAGCGGCATGGATGCTCGAGGCCGGCGCCTGTGCCGGGAAGGTGTTGGGAACGCCGCGGGTGACGATCGCGGTGCTGACTGAACTGCATCAGCTGCTTGTCGAGCACGGGTTCAGACGACGCTCTTCGGACGGTTCAACAATCGTCCAGGAGCAGCAGCGTGAAAGCCTCGCCCGACATCAATGCCGCTATCGGCACCGCTGCGCCAACTAGTCTAAGCATCCCGTTCGATTCGGCAAGGCTGCGCGGAATGACCCCTGCGGAGCGTCGAATCTTGCTCGGCAGGCTGGCGAGACTGCTGCTCGAGGCCGCCGGCGGCGGCGCCGGGAAGGGTGACGATGATCAGCGCTGATCTGCGGCTGACCGCGTTGCTCAACCGCAAAGCGGTGGTTTACGTCCGGCAGTCCCAAGCGCGGGTTCAGTCCAACCTCGAAAGCCGGCGACGACAATACGAGCTGGTCGAGATTGCCCGGCAGCGGGTTTCCGCGACGTCGAAGTGATCGACGGCGACCTCGGCCGTTCCGCCAGCGACACGACGGCACGCCCTGGCTTTGAGCGGCTTGGCGCCCCGCCGTGCGCCGGAGAGGTCGGCGCCGCGCTGTGCTTCGACGCCTCTCGGCTCGCACGCAACGGCCGCGATTGGCACCACTTGCTTGAACTGTGCGGACTGGTCGATGCGCGGGTGATCAACCTTGATGGGATCTACGATCCCTGCCGGCCGAATGACAGGTTGCTCCTCGGCATGAAGGGCAGCATCAGCGAGTTCGAACCCGGCGTACTGCGGGCCCGCATGCTCGATGCCGCCCGCGCCAAGGCGCGCCGCGGCGAGCTTCGGATCAGTGTGCCGATCGGCTATATCTGGCATCGCGAGATCGGGCTCAGCTTCGATCCTGCCGGCGGATTCAGGAAGTGGTCCGGCTGATCTTCGCCCGCTTTGGCCAGCTCGGCAGCGCCCGCCAAGTCCTGCTGTCGATGTTGGCGGAGGGATCCATTTTCCGCGGCCGTCCGACGGCAAGAAGCTCGTCGCCTTCGACTGGACGCCGGTCCGCTACCGCAACGCGGCTTGTCGAAGCCGCTGAGCTTGCGGGCGCGTCGGTCGACAATCTTGGTTCGCTGCGTGGGCCGAGCACAGGCATAGGCGCCGGCATCGAGCGGATTGTGCAGGGTCTGGATGACGGTGTAATAGGCCGGCGCCTTCAAATCAGCTTGTAGACATCGAGGTTGCGCAAGACGACCGGCAGGTTGACCCCGGCCGACCGCAACCACAAAAACACCTGCAGTGCGCTGCCCAGTTCGCGGAGCTTGGCAAACACAAGGCGGATCGCTTCGACCATATGCTCGTCGGGGTCAATCTCGATCTTGCCGGCCGCGCCCCAGCAGAGCCCAGGCGGCAGGTCGCGGCGACGCTGCTGAGCGCGATGATGCAGGCGGGGGCGCTGCTGCTCGATCCCGTCGAATTGTAGACGAGCGCGCCGCCATAGGCGGCAAGATCGGCCCACCGCTGGTTTTCGATCTTTTGCACGAGCCCGTGGCCATACTCCAGGACCAGGGCTGAAACACTGATCACGCCAACCAGGACGAACGCCGCGACGATGCTGATTGCACCCCGCCGATCGCCGCACGGCCGGTGCAAAAAGCCGCTAACGCGCCACATCAGCCCTCCCCGTCGACCGGCAGAGGCTAGGGGAGGGGCGTAAATAATAAATTAAACGCGGGGCACCGCGGTCGGGCCGGGCCGGGCCTGATCGGCGACACGCAGTTGCCCGCGCACTCGAGCCGGTGCCTCGACGTCGTCTCTCGCGTCGCGGCGGCGGGCTCACCGCCCGACCGGCTCACCGCCCGACCGGCGCCGGCGGCCAGCCTTTGACGCCGGCTTGCCCCGGCCGGGCTAGTCGCCGAAGCGGGCCGCCAGCACCGCCATCGGCCGCGCCCCCACCGCGTAGGTCTCGAGCGGCGTCAACGCTCCGGTCGCGTCATTGATGCGGTAAGCCGCCAGGCGTCCCGTCGCCGAGCCGGCGGCAAAGACGAAACGGCCAGCCGGATCGAGACCGAACGCACTCGGGACCGCCTCGGTCGCCGCGTGGCCGATCGGCGACAGATGTCCGGTGGTGCGGTCTACCGCGAACCCGGCAATGCTGTTGTGGCCACGGTTGCCGACATAAAGGAACTGCCCGGCAGGGGTCAGATGGATCTGCGAGCAGGTATTCCGTGCCGCAAAACCCTGCGGCAAGGTCGTGATCGTCTGCTGTGCGGACAGCGTGCCGGCCGCTGGATCCAGTCGATAGGCGGTAACACTGCTGCCCTGCTCGTTCGAAAAATAGACGATGTCGAGGCTTGGATGAAAGCAGTAGTGACGCGGCCCGAGCCGCTCCGCCGGTTCGACCCGGAATGGAGCGTTCGGGGCGAGATGACCGCTCGCCGCATCAAACCGGAACTGCAAGATCATATTGGGGCCGGGATTGTCGCGCGGCGGTTCGAGGACGTTGTCGTTGAGGCGAGCGATATGCGGCACAAAGGCAAAGCGGTTCGAACGGTCGGTGCCGATCGCGTGTGCCCCGGTCGCGGTCGCCAGCCAGTCCATCGGCTCGGCGCCGAGCGTGCCGTCCGCCGCCAGCTGATGGACGGCGGCGGCACCGCCCTGATAATAGGCCGACAACAGATAGCGGCCGGTGCGGTCGGGGGCCATGAATGTCGGCGCATGCGCCAGTTGCAGGGTTGCCAGCAGAGCGAGGCCGCCGGACCGCGGATCGATGCGGAAGGTCGAAATCGCCGGCGCGGTGCGCTGCCCGATATAGAGAACCTGCCGGTTCGGATGGATGGCCAACCCCGACGGGCCGCCGGCAACCGGCAGCTCAGCTCTTGGCGTCAGCCGGCCGGTGTCGGGGTCAAGATCGAAGACGGTGATCTTGTCATCGTCCTGCCGGCAGACATAGAGAGCGTGTGGCATGGTTCCTCCTCCCCGGATGGCAGCCTCAGACGGCTGTTGGCGGAGTTTACGGCGCTGCCGGGAAAATCCAAAATGCCGGCTCGCGTGCGGCTGTTTTCGCGGCCGCACCGCGCTCCTTGCCGCTGCCGCCGAGCCTTGCAAAGGCCGATCGCCGCCCACGGCCATATTGACCAGGATGGCGCAATCAGGATCAATGTCGTGCGTGAGCGGAAACCGCAGCCAACCGCGACATCTGCCGACGCGGCTGAGAGACACTCGGGAGAATTGATCATGTCGCGTCTGAAATTCGGCGCCTTCCTCGCCCCGCATCATCCGGTCGGCGAACACCCGCTCTTACAGTTCCGCCGCGATCTCGACCTGGTCGAGCATCTCGACCGACTTGGTTACGACGAATTCTGGTGCGGCGAGCACCATTCGAGCGGCTGGGAGATGATCGGCTCGCCGGAAATGTTCCTGGCCGCGGCGGGCGAGCGCTCAAAGCGCATCAAGCTCGCGACCGGGGTGGTTTCGCTGCCCTACCATCATCCGTTCAATGTCGCGCAGCGCATGGTCCAGCTCGACTGGATGACCGGTGGCCGCGCGATCTTCGGGTCCGGCCCAGGGGCGCTTGCCTCCGATGCACATACCCTCGGCATCGACCCGATGGTCCAGCGCGACCGCCAGGATGAGGCGATCGGCATCATCCGGCGGCTGTTCCGCGGCGAGCGGGTGACCGCGAAGAGCGACTGGTTCACCCTGCAGGATGCACAGCTGCAATTGCTGCCGTTGCAGGAGGACATGCCGTTTGCCGTCGCCTCGCAGATCAGCCCCTCGGGCATGACCCTGGCCGGCAAGCACGGCATCGGCGTCATCTCGATCGGCTCGATGTCGAGCGAGGGGCTCAGCGCGCTGGCGACGCAATGGGAGTTTGCCGAGGCGGCGGCGAAAAAGCACGGCACCACGGTCGACCGCAAGGACTGGCGCGTCCTGCTCTCCTGGCACATCGCCGAGACCCGCGAGAAGGCGCGCGCCGAGGCTCGAAAGGGCCTGTTGCGCCACCATAACCAATACATCGTCGGGACCTTGCAGCGGCCGGGTGCGAAACCGTTCAGCGACCCGGACGAGGCGGTCGACAAAACCGCGTTTGCGAATGAGGCCGCAGCGACAATCGGAACCCCGGACGACCTGGTCGCCCGCATCAAATCCGTTCTCGAGGTCAGTGGCGGGTTCGGCACGATCGTCGGCTTTGTGCACGATTGGGCCAATCCGGAGAACACGATGCGCAGCTGGGACATGGTGGCGCGCTATGTGGTGCCGGAGATCAACGGCTATCTGGCCGGCTTGCGGCAATCGCAGGATTTTGTCGCGACCAATCGCGGCGTTTTCGACCGCGCCAAAGAGGCCATCATGGCCAAGATCAACGAAAACGAATTATCGCGCGCGGCCCTGGCAAAGACCACCTCGGGCCGTTTGGGCAATGTGGCGGCATCGGCCAGCAACATGCCCGACCTCGACAAGGCCCGCGCCGACGCCGGAGCGAAATAAAGAGTTGAGCGTCGCTTGAACCGAACCGCATTTTTCGCGGACCGCATTTTTGCTCGAGGCCTGAACCGAGGAGAAATAATTGGCGCTGCTGATCGTCGATCTCGACAGGCATGTCGGCAATACACAGGCTTGGCGCGACACCTTCGAGGAGCTGATGCCCGCTTTGGAGATTCGGAGCTGGCCCGAGCCCGGGGCGCTGGCGGATATCGAATATCTCGCCTTTATGCGCCCCAATTTTGATCTGCTTCCCGATTTTCCAAACCTGAAGGCAATGTTCAGCCGCACCGCTGGGGTCGAGTCGTTTATCAATCACCCGCGGCTGCCTAAAGTCCCGCTCGGCAAGATCGAGCCGCCGGGCGGCGATCCGATGATGACCGAATATGTCGTCATGCATGTGCTGCGTCTGCACCGGGACATGCCCGGCTATCAGGCGGCGCAAGCCAATCGCGAATGGCGCCGGACAAGAATCGTCCGACCGGAGGAACGCCGTATCGGTTTTCTCGGCTATGGCATGATGGCGAAAGCGCCGGCATTGGTGCTGCATTCGCTGGGCTTTCCGGTTCAGGCCTGGGTCCGAAGACCACGAGAAAACGCGGAAATTCCGATTTTTTATGGCGACGATCAGCTCGAACCGTTTCTCGGCCAGACCGATATCGCGGTCTGCCTGCTGCCGCTGACCCGCGAGACCGAGGGCATCTTCTGCGCCCGCACCTTCGCGATGATGCCGCGCGGAGCGATGCTGGTGAATGTCGGGCGCGGCAAGCATGTCGTGCATGAGGATCTGATCGCCGCCCTCGATTCGGGACAATTGTCCTATGCGGCACTCGACGCACTGTGGCCCGAGCCGTTGCCGCCCGAGAGCCTGCTATGGCTGCATCCGAAAGTGACGGTCATGCCGCATGTGGCGCGGCGCCCGACCGTGACGCAGTTGGTGACCGAGATTGTCGCCAACATCAAAAGCATCGAGGCCGGCGGCCCGTTGCTGCAGCAAGTCGATGCGCAGTTCGGATATTAGGCATCGACTGACAAATGGTCGCAGCTATGCGACGGGTCGCGGCCGGATGATCGGCAACAGCGCAACCCGTGCCCGCCCGATCGTCAGCGAGCGCTTGGCGTCAGGCGTGAACGGCGCTCCAGATTGTCCCGAACCGGGCGACAAACGGCTGTGACGATTCGCAGACCAGTTTGACCCCGAGTTCGGAGACTTTTGCCGCGCTGTCGAGCCAATGATCATAGCTGGTCCGAGCAAACCGGGTGTTCACCGCGACCGCATCCGACCACGTCCTGATCGCCAACATCTGGATCGCCGTACTGGCGCCCGCATCAATGCTTTGCCGCGCGAAACTCGCGAGTTCGTCGTTCATCGCGTCGACGCCGCGGGCGAGCGCCGCATGAGCCTCGGCGACAAGCTCAAAGACGTTGCTCTGAGCCGGCAGGCTTGGCGTGCCGACCGGTACCGGCAGAGACGCCGGAACCGCTGACGGCGGGGTCTGCGGCACCGTCGCTTCCGATTTTTCCGGCATCACCGCATCCTGCACAGGCATTATCGGATCTTGCACCGGCAGTGCCGCGAGCGGGCCTTGTGCAATTTCGATTTGATCGGCGGGTTGCGCTGCACCGGCCGGGTCCGCAGCTTCGGCTGCTTCGGCCTCGTCGACGGGCTTTGCCGGTTCGACGGGGTCGACGGGGTCCGCGGCGTCTCCGATCTCGACCCGGTCGGCCGGGTCGGGCGCCGCTTGCGACATCGCTGAGGTTGCCGCGCGCGCTGCCATGCGCGGGGCCCTTCTGCCTTTGCTATCCATGTCTCCTCGCTACCCGGCATCGTGGCGATTGCGCTGCACGCCGCTTTTGTAGGCTTAACCCTCACCCTGTTGCAATCAAATTTGTGCGTTGCACAAAACGGGATCGAAATCGGCATCGACCGACGCGCCGGGCCCGGCTGCTGGCGCAGCGCCTGTCAGAGCAGACCGCGTCGAGAAAGAACTCGCAAAACGAAAGGCGCAAAGGTGGACAGTGGTTCTGGTTTTTCCTACTCTCGGCCCGATGATCGTGCGTAATCGTTGATTGCGTGCGGTTTTGGGGGAATCGGGGGTTGCAGTGAGGGCTAACAATGACCACGGCTGCAGGCGCCGCGGGGGCGGTGCCTGGATGCCAAGAATCGTCGTCGTCGCTATTTCGGTCATGGCGCTCAGCATGATCGGTTCAGGGAGAGCCGAGGCCGGCCGACATGTCCACTATCATCATCTGCAGTTGGGAACGGTCGGGTTCGCCCCGTCGCCGGTCGCCGAATCGATCATTCTCGACGCCGACACCGGTCGGGTTTTGAGCGAGTCGAACGCCGACGCCATAACCTACCCGGCCTCGCTGACCAAGATGATGACGCTCTATCTGACGTTCGAGGCACTGAACACCGGCCGGCTGCGGCTTGACCAGCTGCTTCCGGTCAGTGCTGAAGCCGCCAGCAGACCGCCGACCAAGCTCGGCCTGCGGCCCGGCGACGCGGTCGCCGTGCAGGACCTGATCTACGGGATCGTGACGCGCTCGGCGAACGATGCGGCGGTGGTGTTGGCCGAGGGGCTGGGCGGCAGCGAGCCCGCGTTTGCCGAGATGATGAACCGCACGGCCCAGCAACTTGGCATGCACAGCACCTTCTACCGCAACGCCTCGGGTCTGCCCGACCCGCTGCAACATACGACGGCACGTGATACGGCACAGCTGGCGTTGGCGCTGTATCACGATTTCCCGCGCGAATACCGCTATTTCGCGACCCGCTCGTTTGTATTCCGCGGGGTAACGATCGTCGGTCATGACCATCTGCTCGACTGGTATCCCGGTGCCGACGGCATTAAGACCGGGTACATTCACGCCTCCGGCTTCAATCTCGCAACCTCGGCCGTGCGCGACGGACACCGACTGATCGGAGTCGTGCTCGGCGGCGTGTCGGGAGGTACCCGCGATCGCGAAATGGCGGCCTTGCTCGATCAAGGCTTTGCCTCGCTGGGCGTTCCGCCGATGACGCTGACGGCACATCGCGCGATACCGGTTCCGCAGCCGGTTGCGCTGATGCCCGCGCCGGTGTCGCGCCCGATCAGCACGCCGGTTGTCGCGGCAGCCGAGATGGCGCCGACGCCATCCCCGCCCTCGCATGTCAAGCCCGGGCTGTTCAGCAAGGCGGCCTCGCGCCTTGCGGCGCATCTATCACCGATGGGCAAGGCCGAGGCGGCGACGTTGCCCGTCGTGCCGCGACCGGCTGTTGCCTCCGAGCGTTGGGGCATTCAGCTTGGCGCCTTCCACGCACCAGCCGCGGCCGAGAGGGCCGCGCAGGATGCGGCGAGGCTGCCGGTTGCCCGGGGCAAGCCGGTGCAGATCATCGACCCGCATCGGGCCGCCCGAGAGCGGTTCTATCGTGCGCGGCTCCTCAACTTTACGCCGCGCGAGGCGCAGAGCGCATGTGCCCAGCTGCGCAAAAAAGGCATCGAATGCTCGGTGATTTCGCCATCTACGCCCAGGGTTGCGGCGCGCTAAAAGCTGCTTGCTGAAGCTGAGCCAGTGCGCCAATAGGCGCGGCTTCACGCGTCGGGAAGAGCGACGCCTGAAGCTGCAAGCTGGGCCGCGAGGTCGGATTTGAGGCGGGTGAGACCGCCGGCGCTTGTCGATTCGGCACGGGCGACGAGCACGTCCTGCGTGTTGGAGGCGCGCAGCAGCCACCAGCCGTCGACGGTTTGCACCCGCACACCGTCGATCTCGTTGACCCCGGCCCCCGCCCGCCGCAAACGATCGGCGACTTCACCGACCACCGCGAATTTGCGGCTCTCCGCACAGGGGAAGCGCAGTTCCGGGGTGTTGATCACCGGCGGCAGACGGCGCCTCATCTCTGCCAGGCTTTGCCGGTTGCGCGCGAGAATGCCGAGCAGTCTGACGGCGACATAGACCGCGTCGTCAAACCCGTAATATCCGTCGGCAAAAAAGATGTGTCCGCTCATTTCGCCGGCGAGCGGCGCACCGGTCTCGGCAAGCTTGGCCTTGATCGGCGAATGCCCGGTGGCCGTCATCATCGGCTTTCCACCGGCTTTGGCGATTTCGTCGAACAGGATCTGGCTCGCTTTGACATCGGCAAGGATCGGCGCCCCCGGGTGCCGTGCCAGCACATCGCGGGCGAGAACGATCATCAGCTGATCGCCCCACCAGATCTCGCCTTCGCTGTCGACAACACCGATGCGATCGCCGTCGCCGTCAAATGCAATCCCGACATCGCAGGCCTCGCGCGCAACCGCGTCCTGCAACTGGACAAGGTTCGCGGGTATCGTCGGATCGGGGTGGTGCGCCGGGAAGCGCCCGTCGATCGCCGCGTTGATCAAGATATGTCGACCGGGCAGCCGGGCAGTCAATTCCTCGACGATCTCGCCGGTGGCGCCGTTTCCCGGATCCCACGCGACGGTCAGCCCACGCGACCCGTCATAATCGCGTGCCAGGCGTTCGACATAGGCATCGCGGATATCGCGGTCTTCGGCCCGGCCGCGCGCGGCTTGCGGAGCGCCGAGAGTGAGGGCGGTATCGGCGAGCGCGCGGATCGCCGCACCGTAAAATGCCTTGCCGCCGAGGACGAATTTGAAGCCGTTATATTCGGGCGGATTATGCGAGCCGGTGACCATGACGCCGCCATCGACGCCGAGTGTTGCCGCCGCATAGTAGAGCATCGGCGTCGGGCCGCGGCCGATGCGCACGACATCGACCGCCTCGCCAAGGAGACCGTCGACCAGTGCTGCGGCGAGATCGGGCGAGGTCAATCGGCCGTCATAGCCGACCGCGACCCGGCGGCCGCCGGCCGCTTTCAGCGTCAACGCATAGGTACGGCCGATCGCCAGCGCATCGTCGGTCGACAGAGTATCGCCGACGATGCCGCGAATGTCGTATTCGCGCAGGATCGTCGGGTCAAAACGATGGGCCATCGGGGTTACCAGCTGGAGATATGAGATGGGCAAATGGGCATTTGGCACCTGTCCGTTGCCTCGGCGACAAAGCAGCCTCGCCGCAATGACCGAAAGCTGAGCACCTGTCAGGTCCTGACAATTTCTGTCCGGCTCTGACAGCTATAGATAGCCGCTCAGAATTTGTCGCAGTCCGGAGCCCAGCTCGGGATGGGCAAGCCCCAATGCGATCGTCGCTTCGAGAAAACCGAGCTTGTCGCCGCAGTCATACCGGCGGCCGGAAAATCGCAACCCGTGGAAGCCCTGGCCATCCCTAATCAGCTGCTCAAGCGCGTCGGTCAGCTGGATCTCGCCGCCACTGCCAGCCTCGCCGCGGGACAGGTGCCCGAACACCTCGGGCTGGATGATATAGCGGCCGATAATCGTCGATGTCGATGGCGCCTCGGCCGGCTCGGGCTTTTCGACGACCCCGCGCGCCCGCACCAATCGGCCGTCATCCGAGACGACGTCGAGGACCCCATAGCGCCGGGTATGCTCGCGCGGCACGTCGATGATCGCAACGATGTTGCCGCCGACTTCCTCGTAAGCCTCGACCATCTGCGTCAGACAAGGTGTGTCGCACACCATCAGATCGTCCGCCAGCAATACCGCAAAAGGCTCGTCGCCGACGAGCCCGCGGGCGCACCACACCGCGTGGCCCAGCCCCAGCGGCGTTTGCTGGCGGGTATAGGCGATCTGGCCGGGTTCGGGCAGGCGGGCTTCGAGTTCGGCCAGCATATCGGTTCTGCCGCGCTCGCGCAGCGTCGCTTCGAGTTCAAAAGCGCGGTCGAAATGGTCGTCGATGGCGCTTTTGGCCCGGCTTGTAACAAAGAAGAATTGCTCGATACCGGCGGCTTTGGCTTCCTCGACCGCATAATGGATCAGCGGCTTGTCAACGATCGGCAGCATTTCTTTTGGCATTGCTTTGGTCGCGGGCAAAAATCGAGTACCCAACCCAGCGACCGGGAAAACCGCTTTGCGGATGCGTTGATGCATGAAGTCCTCAATATTGAGATTTGTACCGGACCGGCAACTATCGCGCCGCGGCGCTGCCCTACCGCCTCGATAGATAGGTTCCCATATCGACGATCAGCAAATCTGGACGTCCTGTAACCGACGCGTGGAGAGTGATGAGCCCTGCCGAGCCGATCGAAAATCGGCTATTCGTCCTGATCCTACAGCATCCGCGTGAGAAAAAGGAGGCGCTGGCGACGGCCGGCCTGACGATTGCCATGCTGCGGCGCGCATCGCTGGAAATCGGCTTGTCGTGGCCCAATCTGAGTGATGCGCTCGGCCGCCCGGTCGATCCGCACCGCTGGGCAGTGCTGTATCTCGGCTCGGCGCGACCGCGACAGTTCGGGTTGGGGCGAGATGTCGTTGCCGTCGATCGTCATGGCGAGCCGGAGGCAAACCAGGCAGCCCTGCTGCGCGATCTCGACGGGGCGATTTTGTTGGACGGCAGCTGGAGCGAGGCCAAAGCGTTGTGGTGGCGCAACCCATGGCTGCTCAAATTGCGCCGGGTGGTGCTCGATCCACAGTCTCCCTCGCACTACAATCGCGTGCGCCGCGAGCCGCGCCGCGAAGCGTTGTCGACGATCGAGGCCGCCGGTCTGCTGCTGAGCCGGGTCGAGCGCCGTCCGGAAATCAAGACCGCGCTAAGCATCGCGCTTGATCGGAGAATTGCCGAGGCTGGCCGGCCGCCTCGCCGCAATCACCAACGGGTCAGCGCGTAGATCAGGATCGCGGCGGCGGCAGCGACATTGAGCGACTGCACATTGCC
>DATJLK010000019.1:0-22123 GCA_035509615.1 Allostellaceae bacterium
TCGAGATGATGCAGGTGCGCCAGCGCCTCGCCAAGCGCGAACCCGGTCTGGTGCGTATCGAGCGGCCGGCGAAACAAGACCGGCAACAGATCGACCGCACTCTGCGGGCGCATCAACGCCGCCAGAAGTTCCTCGCAGCGCGCCTGATGGTGCGCCGCCAATGCGTCGATCCGGGTGTGCAAGCCAAAAAACGGCAGATTATGCGATGGCAATACCAGGGTGTGCGACGGCACCATGATGCGCAATTTCGCCAGCGAAGCGAGAAACCGGGCGAGCGGGTTGCCGCCGGGCTCCTGCGCCTGAACGCTGACATTGGGCGAAATTTTCGGCAATACTTGGTCGCTGGAAATCAACACGTCCAATTCAGCGCAGTACAGACAGGCGAGTTCCGGGGCGTGACCTTCGCCGATGATGACCCGCCATCGCCGCCCGCCGATCTCGATCGTCATCCCGTCGGCAATGCGGCGAAACGCGGGCGGCACCGTCGGCACGCCGCGGCGATAGCTCTTTTCGCGCTCGCCGAACAACTCGCTCGCCGCGGCGTCGAGACCGGCACGGCGAGCAAAGTCACGGCGCAGTGGAGCGAAATCATCACTGCCGCGACACAGCAGGCGGGCGTATAGCCACTCCTTCTCGGTGATCCACAACGGCGCCCGCCACCGTTCGCAAACCCAGCCGGCGAGCCCGATATGGTCGGGATGGAAGTGGGTGACGATGACCCGCGTCACCGGACGGCCATCGAGGTGCTCGGCAAAGACCCGTTCCCAGGCGGCACGGGTTTCGGACATCGCATAGCCGGTATCAACGATTGTCCAGCCGGGTCCGTCTTCGAGCAGCCACAGATTGATGTGGTCGAGCGCGAAGGGCAGCGGCATGCGCAACCACCAGACACCGGGCGCCACCGCCTGGGTTGCGCCGGCCGGCGGTGGTGCCGCGACCGGAAAGCGCAGCGCGTCAAGGCTTCCATCCATGATCGGTGTTGTTCCCGTGCCGCGAATTGACCGGCAAGTTAGGACGGTGCATTAGTGCCCGGCAAGCGACATGGCCAACGGGCAGGCTTGCATCGCCGCCAGATCCCGCGCGTTACAAAGGAAACCAAACCAGATGCGTGATTTCAATTTCTCCGGCCGATCGGCGGCGATGGCGGCTAACGGGATGGTCGCCACCTCGCAACCCCGCGCGACGCTTGCCGGGCTCGACGTGCTGCGCGCCGGCGGCAACGCGATGGATGCAGCGATCGCCGCCGTGGCGATGCAGTGCGTCGTCGAGCCCGAAAGCACCGGGATCGGCGGCGATTGCTTTGTGCTCTATTCGCCAAACGGCGCGCCGCCGGTCGCACTGAACGGCTCGGGCCGAGCTCCCGCCAAGGCCACCGCCGAATGGTATGCCGAGCGGCAGATCGAGCAGATCGAGACGCAAACGCCGCATGCGGTCACCGTGCCCGGCGCCGTCGACGCGTGGTGTTTGCTCAATCGCGAATACGGCACCCGGCCGCTCGACGAATTGCTGGAACCGGCGGCGCGAGCCGCGGAGGATGGATATGTCGTCAACCAGCGCGTGGCTTACGACTGGCATCGGCTGCAATGGAAACTGCAAGATCCAGTGACCGCCGCGCTGTTTTTGAAGGACGGCAAACCCCCGGTCGCCGGCGATACGATGCGCAACCCGGCGCTGGCGCGGACCTTGCGGCGCATCGGCCGGGAAGGTCGCAGCGCGTTTTA
Source organism: Allostellaceae bacterium (assembly GCA_035509615.1). Taxonomy (GTDB): domain Bacteria; phylum Pseudomonadota; class Alphaproteobacteria; order ATCC43930; family CGMCC-115725; genus AP-15. The sequence goes on from DATJLK010000019.1 coordinate 1,722, forward strand.
CGAAGGGGCCGTGGCCGGCGAGATCGTCGCCCGCCTGAAGGCGCTTGGCGGACTGCATCAGGAAGAGGATTTCGCGGCACAGCACTCCGAATGGGTCGCGCCGATCCATGCCGCTTATCGCGGCTACGAGGTTTACGAGTGCCCACCAAATGGGCAGGGCTTGGCGGCGCTGATGATCCTGCGCCAGCTCGCAGGCTTTAGCCTCGACGACGACAGTTTGACCGAGGCCGACCGGCTGCACCTGCTCGCCGAGGCGACCAAATCGGCCTATCGCGTCCGCGACGATTTTTTCGCCGATCCGGTTCAGGCGGATGTCGATGTCGAGGGCTTCCTGGCGGATCAGTGGGCCGAGCGCGCGCGACGCCAGATCCGGCTCGACCGGGTGCTGCCCGGCAATCAGTGGCACGGCGGCAGCCTGCATGCCGATACGGTCTATCTCTGCGCGGTCGATCGCGACGGCAACGCGTGCTCGTTTATCAATTCGCTGTTCTCGAACTGGGGCAGCGGCATTGTCGCGCCGGAAAGCGGCGTGCTGTTGCAGAACCGTGGCAGCGCGTTCCGCACGACCCCGGATCACCCGAATGCGATCGCACCGCGCAAGCGGCCGTTTCACACGATCATCCCCGGCATGCTGGTCAGAGACGGGCGGGTCGTCATGCCGTTTGGCGTGATGGGCGGGCAGTATCAGGCCGTCGGGCACGCCCATCTCCTGCACCGGATCATCGATCGCGGCATGGATCCGCAGCAGGCGGCAGAAGCGCCGCGCAGCTTTGCCTTTGGTGGCAAGTTGCAGGTCGAGCGCGCCAATCCCGAAGCGATCGTCGCCGATCTCGCGCAGCGCGGGCATCAGATCGATATTCGCACGGTGCCGCTTGGCGGCTGCCAGGCGATCTGGATCGACCACGGGCGTGGCGTCCTGGTCGGCGGCTCGGACCCGCGCAAAGACGGGCTGGCGCTCGGCTATTGAGCCAAGGATCATTCCCGCAAGAGGTCTCTCGCCGCGCCTGTTGATGCGGGAGGCGGAGGGTACGCGGCCGGCGATCGGCGCTCGCGCGGTGCACGGCATCGCCGAAATCGGGTTCGCCAACCGGAATGGCACAACCCGGCTGGCGCACCTCTACGAGCTTGATCCGCTGCGGGTGCTGTTCCCGCAGCCGGAAGCGGGCGAACCGCCGCAAGCGGTGATCGTCACCACTTCGGGCGGTCTCGTTGCCGGCGATCGGATCGATGTGACGATCGCCATCGGCGAGGCCGCCGCGGCGCATGTTACCGCCTCGGCCGCGGAAAAAATCTATCGTTCGTACGGTCGGACCACCGAGATCGAGCAACACCTGACGGTCGGACGCGGCGGGCGGCTCGAGTTTCTCCCCGCCGAAACGATCCTGTTCGACGGCGCTCGTTTGCGGCGCAAAACAATCGTCGATCTTTCGGCGGGCGCCGATTTTTCGGGCGGCGAGATTGTCGTTTTCGGGCGTCGGGCGCGCGGCGAGCGCTTCTCGCACGGATTTTTGCACGAAGTTTGGGAGGTATGGCGCGAGCGCAGCCTCCTTTGGGGTGATGCGCTGCATCTCGACGGCGACATCGCGGCGATTATCGACGACCCGGCCTGCTTTGGCGGTGCTGCCGGTTTTGCGAGCCTTATTTGGGCACCCGTTGCTCAAGACCTGGGCAGTCTTGTCGACGGCGCGCGCGCGGTTCAGTCGACCGTGACGGGGGACGGAGTTCGGGCCGGGATCAGCATCGTCAATGGTCTGCTGGTTGCGCGTTGGCTGGGTTTTGACACTCTATTGATGCGTCGGGCTTATGCCGATCTCGCTCGCTATTTGCGGGCGGAGACATGGAAGCTGCCCCGGCAGCTGCCGCGGTTGTGGCACGTTTGATGCTAATTAACGTTAAGTCGATCGCGGGTCGACAGGTCGCTCACCAGATGCGTGATCTTCAAGGATCAGAAGAAACTCTCATCAGCATTCCGGAGATCAGCATCGCACGACCCACAATAAGCTAGAAAGCGATAACACAGGAGAGACTTGGATGCCTAAAGTTGGCTTTTCCGCCGATTTGCGCAGAACCCCCGAAGAAGCAGCAGTCAAGACGCACAACCGCTGGCACCCCGATATTCCGATGATTGAAACCTACAAGCCGGGAGCGGAATTCCGCGTCGAATGCTTTGACTGGACCGGCGGCCAGATAGCACCCGACGACAGCGCCAATGATGTGCGCGACGTCGATCTGACCAAGGTGCATTACCTGAGTGGACCGTTTGGCGTTGATGGTGCCGAACCAGGCGATCTGATGGTCGTCGATCTTTTGGATATCGGGTATTTGCCGGATTCGCCCTGGGGTTTTACCGGTATTTTCGCAAAAGAAAATGGCGGGGGCTTTCTGGTCGATCATTATCCGCACGCGCGCAAGGCGGTCTGGGATTTTCACGGCATCTACACGAGTTCGCGGCACATCCCGGGAGCGCGCTGGGCCGGCATGGTCCATCCCGGCCTGATCGGTTGCCTGCCCGACCGCGCTTTGTTGGAAAAGGCGAACAAGCGGGAGGCAGAACTCCTCGCGACCAACCCCGACCGGGTTCCGCCGCTGCTGGCGCCGCCTTATGCGCCGACCGCACTGATGGGGCAAATGACCGGCCGGACGGCACAGTCCGCAGCACAGGAGGCGTGGCGCACAGTCCCCCCGCGCGAGCACGGCGGCAATTGTGATATCAAGAACCTATCCCGTGGTTCGAAAATTTATTTCCCGGTCTATGTCAAGGGCGGTGGGCTGTCGATGGGCGATATCCACTGGTCGCAGGGGGATGGGGAATCACCTTTTGCGGCGCTATCGAGATGGCCGGCTGGATCGATATCGGTGTCGATCTGATCAAAGGCGGCATTGATAAATACGGCATCATCAACCCGATATTCAAACCCAGTCCGATCGAGCCTCGCTTCTCGGAATATCTGATATTCGAAGGGATCTCGGTCGACGAGACCAGCGGCAAGCAACTGTATCTCGATGCGCATGTCGCCTACCGCCGCGCCTGTTTGAACGCGATCGAATATTTGAAAAAATTTGGCTATACGGGCGAGCAAGCCTACATGATCCTCGGTACGGCACCGGTCGAAGGTCGCATCAGCGGCATCGTCGACATCCCGAACGCGTGCTGCACCTTGGCGATACCCACCGAAATCTTTGATTTCGATATTCGACCGAACGCTTCGGGACCAACCCGGATGGTGGCGGCGAGCGACGTGGCGGCCTGCCGCTAACTCACAAGCAAGCCGATGGCATAGGCGGCAGCGGTCCCCACCGTTTGCCGCCGATTAAAGGCGTGTGTCGGTGTTTTGAACACGCCTGCAGACGGGCGTGAGTGCGCGGTAGGAGGGGATGATGCTGGTCGGGCTTGAAAAGCAGCAGTTCGGCAATGTCACCCAGAGCCCCCCGGGCCGGCCGTGGATGGTCGGCCTTTAGCCCCGCGCTGCACGGCCCCTATCTTTGGGTGGCCCTCGGCGCGGCGCTTGGAGGCGTCGCCCGGTATGGCTTTTCGGGGGTGGTCGCAAATTGGATCGGTGCAACATTTCCATGGGGAACGCTGGTCGTCAACGTGACCGGCTGCTTTGTCATCGGCATCGTGAATATCCTGACGGGGCCGGATGGCAGGCTGCTGGTGGCGCCCAACGCTCGCCTCTTTATGATGGTCGGCATTTGCGGCGGCTACACAACCTTTTCTTCGTTCAGCCTCGAGACGCTGAACCTGGCGCGGAACGGAGAGTGGCTGGCGACCGGAGGCTATATCGGGGCGTCGGTTCTTTTCTGCCTGGTCGGCGTGTGGCTCGGCCATACTGCTGGCGCCCTGATCAGTCGCTGATGCCGAGTGCAAACCGACGGAGCAAGTGGTGCAATTGCAGGAGACGGCTCTGCTGCTGCGTATCTTTATCGGAGAAAGCGATCGTTTCGGCCATCATCCACTCTACGAAGCGCTGGTTTTAAAGGCGCGCGAAGAAGGACTTGCCGGGGCGACCGTGCTCCGAAGTCCGATGGGGTTTGGCCACTCGAGCCGCCTTCATACCGCGAACATACTGCGTCTCTCCGAGGACCTGCCGATTGTCGTTGAAATCGTCGACCGCGAGGAGGCCATCAACCGATTTTTGCCGACAGTCAAAAGCATGGTGGTGGGCGGCCTCGTCACCATTGAACAGGTTCGGATCCTGCACTATGGCTCGGGTCAGACCGAACCTGCCCAGCCCGGCTAGGATCTGTGCTTGGTCTTGGCATGAATGATGCTCAATCAAAACCCGAAGTATCGCAGGTGCGGAGGCGATGAACCTGACCCCGCGAGAAAAGGACAAATTGCTGGTCTCGGTCGCGGCGATGGTCGCCGAGCGCCGGCTGCGCCGCGGCGTCAAGCTCAATTATCCCGAGGCGGTGGCGCTGATCACCGATTATGTCCTCGAAGGCGCCCGCGACGGAAAGAGTGTCGCCGAATTGATGCGCGACGGTGCCAGCGTGATCGGCCGCGAGCAGGTCATGGAAGGGGTGGCGGAAATGATCCCTGAGATTCAGGTCGAAGCAACCTTTCCCGACGGCACCAAGCTCGTCACCGTGCACGAGCCGATCCGGTGACCGTTCCCAGCCGCATGCCCGCCACCGTCATCGCGGCGGGACGGGTCCCTCCTGCTTCCCGCAAGCGGCTGGAGGCTTTGGCTCTAGCCCGGTCCCTCGCCCCGCTTCCCGGGAGTAGGCTGACGGGCGGCGATCGGGTGCCACGATGATCCCCGGCGAGCTGTTTGCGATGGCAGGCGATATCGAGCTCAACGCCGGCCGTGCGACCGTCAGCTTGATCGTCGCCAATACCGGAGACCGGCCGATCCAGGTCGGCTCGCACTACCATTTTTACGAGACTAACCCGGCGCTATCCTTTGATCGCGAACAGGCGCGCGGCTTTCGGCTCGACATCCCGGCCGGTAGTGCCACCCGTTTTGAACCGGGACAGAGCCGCGAGATTCATCTCGTCGCCTATGCCGGCGCCCGCCGGGTCATCGGCTTCAACGCCAAGATCAACGGCGCGCTCGATTAACCGATGGCCAACACGATTTCACGCCGCGCCTATGCCGCGATGTTTGGGCCGACCACCGGCGACCGGTTGCGTCTTGCCGACACCGAACTCGTCATCGAGATCGAAAGCGACCGCACGATCTACGGCGAGGAAGTCAAATTCGGCGGCGGCAAGGTGATCCGTGACGGCATGGGGCAGAGCCAACGCAGCCGCGCCGAGGGTGCGGTCGACACGGTCATCACCAACGCCGTGATCCTCGACCATTGGGGCATTGTCAAGGCCGATATCGGCATCCGCGACGGGCGGATCAGCGGCATCGGCAAGGCCGGCAATCCCGACATCCAGCCTGGCGTCGACCTCGTGATCGGGCCGGGGACCGAGGCGATTGCCGGCGAAGGCCGCATCGTCACCGCCGGCGGCATTGATTCGCACATCCATTTCATCTGTCCGCAATTGGCCGAAGAGGCTCTCTACAGCGGCGTGACGACGATGCTCGGCGGCGGCACCGGCCCGGCAGCGGGCACCGCCGCCACCACCTGTACACCTGGGCCGTGGCATCTCGCGCGGATGCTGCAGGCGGCTGAGGCGATCCCGGTCAATCTCGGCTTTTTTGGCAAGGGCAACGCCTCCGATCCGCGCGCACTGGTCGAAATGGTCGAAGCCGGCGCCTGCGGGCTCAAGTTGCATGAGGATTGGGGCACCACCCCGGCCGCGATCGACACCTGCCTGTCGGTCGCCGAAGAACACGACATCGCGGTCGCAATCCACAGCGATACGCTCAACGAATCGGGATTTGTCGAAGACACGATCGCCGCGTTCAAGGGCCGCAACATCCACGCTTTCCACACCGAGGGTGCGGGCGGCGGCCATGCCCCCGACATCATCAAATTGTGCGGCCTGCCAAACGTATTGCCGTCCTCGACCAACCCGACCCGGCCCTATACGGTCAACACCATCGCCGAGCATCTCGACATGCTGATGGTGTGTCATCATCTCGACCCGCGCATCCCCGAGGATGTAGCGTTTGCCGAAAGCCGGATCCGCCGCGAGACGATCGCCGCCGAAGACATCCTGCACGATCTAGGCGCCTTCAGCATGATGTCGTCAGACAGCCAGGCGATGGGCCGGGTCGGCGAAGTCATCATCCGCACCTGGCAGACCGCCGACAAGATGAAGCGCCAACGTGGCCCGCTGCAAGAAGACAGCGCCGGCGATGGGCGCAACGATAACTTTCGAGCCAAGCGCTATGTCGCCAAATACACAATCAACCCAGCGCTGACCCATGGGCTCGCCGGCCATATCGGCTCGATCGAAATCGGCAAGCTCGCCGATCTGGTGCTTTGGTCGCCGGCGTTTTTTGGCGTGAAGCCCGATCTCGTGCTCAAGGCAGGCACGATCGCCGCGGCCCTGATGGGTGACCCCAACGCCTCGATCCCGACCCCGCAGCCAGTGCACTATCGGCCGATGTTCGGCGCCTTTGGCCGTGCATTGTCAGCTTCGGTGGTGACGTTTCTGCCGACGCTCGCGATCGAGCGCGGCGTGGCGCAGGAACTGGGCTTGCAGCGGGTGGTGCTGCCGGCATCGGGCATCCGCGCGATCGGCAAGGGTCAGATGATCCATAATGCAGCGTTACCGCATATCGACGTCGATCCCGAGACCTACGAGGTCCGCGCCGATGGCACTCTGTTGACCTGCGAACCCGCCACCGTGCTGCCGCTGGCGCAACGCTATTTCCTTTATTGACGCCGATGATTGTCGTACCCGGCTCCGATCATTGCGCGCCCCGGATTTCGCGCTGTGCACCGCCCGAGAACACACCCCGCAAAGCAATCGCGATGAAGCCGGCTGGATCAGGATCGCCCCGTCGCCTGCGACTTCTCGCGATGACCGCTGGTTGAGTCGCCATGCGGCGGGCAATTTCGGTACATTTGCGGGGACATTGGCCGGAAGACCAGGCGGTCGATACCGTCACCCTCGCCTATTTCGACAGGCACAGACGCCGCATCCAGCTGGTCGCCGATGCCGGCACCGCCTTTCTGCTGGACTTGCCGCATGCCCAGCATTTGGCCGAAGGTGACGGGCTCGAACTCGACGATGGCGGCTACATCCGGGTGCGCGCCGCGTCGGAGCCGGTTATCGAAATCCAGGCTGAAGATCGGGCGAGCCTGCTGCGGATCTGCTGGCATCTCGGTAATCGCCATCTGCCGGTGCAGATTGTCGGCGAGCAGCTGCGCATCCGCGCCGATCACGTCATCGCCGAGATGGTCGCCGGGCTCGGCGGCCATCTGACCCGGCATGACGCAGCTTTCGATCCGGAAACCGGCGCCTATTCCGCCGGCGTCCACGACCACGATCGGGATGGCGGCCATGATCACAGGTGACGACGCTGTCAGCGATCGCGCCCTCTATCGCCTGTTAAGCTGGATATCGCCGGCTTTCCCGGTTGGCGCGTTCAGCTATTCGCACGGTCTCGAAGCCATGGTCGAGAGCCGCGTCGTCGACGACGGCACTTCGCTGGCGGCGTGGGTCGCGGCGGTGGTGGCGCATGGCGGCGGGCGCGTCGACGCCGATATCATGCGCGACGCATACCGCGCCACCGAGGCCGGCGATGTCACGGCATTGATCGCCGCCAACCGGCGCGGTCTGGCGTTTCGCACGACGGCCGAACTGGCGCGTGAGAGCAGCGCCCAAGGCGCGGCGTTCCTCGCGACATGCAGCACTGCCTGGCCCGACGAGTTCCTCGACCGGTGGGCAATGGCGGGCGACGGCCCCCGCCCCGCAGCATCGATGGATCAAGTCGGTGAGCCGACGGCCGAGAACGCGCCGGATCTCGCTCTGGCGCACACCACGCGCGAGGGTGCCGCCCCCCCGACCACGGTCCAGCGGCAGGCGGGTGAAGGCGTGTGCTACGCCGCCGCACTCGGTGCAGCGATGGCGCGCGCCGCTGTCCCGCTCCAACCGGCGCTCGTCGCCTGTCTGCAGGCGATGGCGGCCAACCTCGTCTCGGCTGGGTTGCGGCTCGGCATTATCGGTCAGACCGACGGTCAACGTATTCTGGCGGCACTCGAACCGGTGACTATCCGGGCGGCGCAGGACGCGATCACGCGCGGTCCGGCCGATTTTGGGGGCGCGACATTTGCCGTCGATCTCGCTTCAATGGCGCACGAAACCCAATACACAAGGCTGTTCCGTTCATGAGCACTGCGGCAAGACGCGATCCGCTGCGGGTCGGGATCGGCGGACCGGTCGGCTCGGGCAAGACCGCGCTGATGGACTGGCTGTGCAAGACGATGCGCCGCCGCTTTGAGGTCGCCGCGATCACCAACGACATCTATACCCGCGAAGACGCTGAATTCCTGACCAGAAGCGGGGCCCTGCCACCCGAACGCATCCGCGGCGTCGAAACCGGCGGCTGCCCGCACACCGCGATCCGCGAGGACGCCTCGATCAACCTTGCCGCCGTCGCCGAGTTGCAGCGGCTGTTTCCGCGGCTCGATCTGATCCTGATCGAGTCCGGCGGCGATAATCTGGCGGCGACGTTTTCGCCCGAACTTGCCGATCTGACGATCTACGTGATCGATGTCGCCGCCGGCGACAAGATCCCGCGCAAGGGCGGCCCGGGCATCACCCGCTCCGATCTGTTGGTGATCAACAAGACCGACCTTGCGCCACTGGTCGGCGCCAGCCTCGCGGTCATGGAGCGCGACGCCCGCCGGATGCGCGGCGACCGGCCGTTCGTTTTCACCAACCTCAAGACCGGCATCGGCGTCGATCAGATCGCGGACTTCATTGTGACCCGCGGCGGTATGTCCCTCTGATTGGGTGCGGCCGCCCGACCTGCAGTGCGGCGAAGTGCCGGCGACCCGCGGCAATTGATCGCCGGGGGTGATCGCCGAGCCCAATCAGCCGGTCGCACCACCCTCGCCCAACACCTCCAGCAGCGGCCCGAGATGCTTCTCATATTTCCGCCAGCGGCCGAGCGAACGCTCATAGATCGGCTGCCGCACCTGCCACATGCTCGACGTCATCACCGGCCGCTCGGTCTTGTGGAAATCAAGGCATGCCGGCTCCCAGTCGAGGCCGAGAAACTCGATCAGCCGCCGGCTCTCACCCTCCAGATCGGCGACTACTGCTTCGTAGTCGATTGTCAGCATGCGCAACGGCAATGCGCTGCGCCAATGATCGGCCAGCCGTTCCAGTTCGAGTGCCCGCACCGCGCAATCGCGCAAGTCGCAGGCCCACGGCGCCGGATCGTTGAACTTGCGAAAATAGCATGACAAAGCCGTGTCGCGCGGATCGCGCCGGCAAAAGATCACGCGCGCCCCGGCGAACAGGACGCCGATCATCCCAAGATGCAGGATGTTTTCCGGCAGCTTGTTGATGACCCGGTCTTTTCCGGGCGCCAGATTGTGCAGCTTTGCGACATAGCCTTCCGCCAGTCGGCGGGCGAAATCAGGGTCCAGCGCCGCGGCCGGCCGGTCCCTGGCATACATCTCCAGTGTGCCGACGATACCGCCAATGTCCCTGAGTTCGCCGGCGCCAAATACCCGGGAATGACTGGCGGCGATCTGCTCGACGAGGCTCGTCCCGGAGCGCGGCATACCGACGACAAAGACCGGTACCTGCGACGCGCTGCCGCCGCCCTCGACCGCTTCGTAAAACGCCGGTGTGCAGCGGGCGATCAGCGCATCGACCTGCTGCCGCAAGATCGCCGGGTCAAAATTCTCTCCAGCCGCCGATAGCTGCCGCCGATAAAGGGCGTTCGCCTCGACGAAACAGGGAAACGCTTCGTCGTAGCGGCCCGCGTTGTCAAAGAGCCGGCCGAGCGCCAGGCCGGCATCGATTCGAATCGTGGCCGGGCGGTTCGGCCCGGTAAAAAGTGCGCGCAGGCGCTCGATTTGAGCCTCGTCCGGCGCCGATTGTCCGACGTCGACCAGGCCCGCCATCGCCTGTGCCTGCTCGGGGTCGAGCTCGAGGGCACGGTAGAAGCAGGTCCGGGCCTCTTCGAAGCGGCCGAAGGCCACCAGGACTTGACCCAGCCCGTTCCAGCCGCGGGCAAAGCCGGGGTCGAGGGCAATTGCCTGTCGGCAGCTCGCTTCACCTGCTTGCGGGTCGCCGCTCTGGATCAATGCCATGCCGAGCCGGTAGTGCATCTCGGCGCTATCGGGCTGCAGCGCGATCGCCTGGCGATGCAGCGACAACGCCTCTTCATATTGCTGCAGTTCGGCGAGAACGGTTGCGGTATCGCTGAGCGTCTCCGCCCGATCCGGCTGCAACCCAAGAGCCGCGCGAAAGGCGGGCAATGCCTCGGCATAGCGGCGCTCGCTGGCGAGCGCGCCGGCATAGTTGAGATGCGCATCGAGCAGCCCCGGGTTAAGCTCGACCGCCCGGCGCGCGCTCTCCAGAGCCTGCCCGAAGGCTCCCTGCGCGTTCAGCAGCCTGCTCAGATGGCTGTGCGCCAATGCGAGGTCGGGTTTCAGCGCGATCGCGGCTCGGTAGCTGGCCGCTGCCTCGTCGAGCCGTCCCAGCGCCCACAGGGCGTTGCCGAGATTGACATGAGCATCGGCGAACCATGGCAATGCCGCAACGGCCCGCGAGATCAGCCGGACCGCTTGCTGGTGCCGCCCGTTCTCGTAGGCGATGACACCGAGCAAATGTAGACCGTCGGGATGATCTGGTACTTTTTGCAATACTTTGCGGTAAAGCGCCTCGGCGCGGTCGCGGCGCCCGGCTTGATGATGGGCCGCACCCGCCTGAAGGTCGCGAAACGCCGCGGCCATCTGCCTGGCGTCGTTCTGGCTGTTGCGCGGTGACATTACCCGACCCGTCGCCTGCCCTTCGCCCGGACCGTCACACCGCCGTTATTGCGCCGCGCGGACGCGTCAGACTGGTAATCGATGCCCGGTCAGGACGAAGCACGCAGTATGGGGATTGCGCGGCGTGTTCTCAACGCAAGTTTGCGCCCTCATCGCGGAATGCCCGACACTCGCGACAGCATCGCGGCGTTGGTTTGATAACCGACTCGGCCCACGATAGCCTGACCGGCTCCGAACCTGTCGGGATCTTTTACAGTCGCGTACCGCCCATCCAGCGCGATTGGCGGCATCTCTGCCGCCGCGCCAATGACGATGTTATCCGTAAGCTACTATCTGTTAGGATCAAACTACTGGTTGTTGCGTTTGCGCCGCCGCACCGCCGCAAGTCCAACCAGCCCGCTGCCGAGCAGTGCCATCGACATTGGTTCGGGGACTAACGTCGAGGGCGCGCTATAGGTGGCGCTGAGAGAAATCGCGTTCATCGGACCGCCGGTCTGCGACAAGCTCCAGGTTTCGCTGGCGGAAAGCGTCGAGCCTGCATTGGACCAATCCGAACCCAGCGTAAAGGTGCCTTCAATCCCATATCCCTGGATCACCGAGGTTCCTATGGTCGAATGGCCCAAATTCACGAGACCGGTCGCGGTAAACGTTCCGAGGCCCGCGTCGGTGAAGTCAAATGTGGCAAGTTCGGCAGCGGAGGGCGTGAAATCGAGTGTGGTCCCGGCGAGGGTGATGGTTGCCGGCAAGGTGACCAGCGTGAACGAACCGGTCGGGCTGACGGGTGTCGCGTTATTGAAAGCCGGCGAACTCAGCGGAAATGACGTCGTTGTCGTCACGTTGCCGCTCTGGCTGGTGCTCAAGCCGGTCAGTGCTAACGAACCCACGGTATATAGCGGCAACGCGTGCGCGGTTGAGGCGCAGGCCATCAACGCCGCCGCGGTCAAGCCCATCGAAACCTTGTTCATATACTTAGCCCTCTCGTGGTAGGTCACGAAACTCTCGGTCGCAAGCTTCGTGCCAAACGGACATCCCATTGTTCTTGCTGGAATTTCTTCCGATTGCTGGCCGATGGCGGCAACAGCTGTAAACTCCGCCGACAGCTGCGTGAGCGGGTCCCGGCCGCCGGCCGCCACGATGCGAGTCCGACGCGCAGGCGTTAACCTATTTATCTCAAGCATTTGACAGCGATCTGTGCTAGCTTGGCGGCGCCGTCGGGCTGCCGGAGCTTCAATTGCCGCTGTAAAGAAATCCGGCGGCCCCGACCCATCCGATACTTCCGAAACCGGCCGGCCATCTTGTCCCGGCCGGTTCAGTCAGGGATGGCGGGCGCCCGCCATTGCGATCCCACCGATTGCGGTGAAAAGCCGCATTACTTGCTCACGCGCCAGACCGCAAGTGACAAAAACGAGGCGCGAGCGCTGGTCGGCATCAGGCCAGGTCTCAAGTTCGACCGGCGGATGCGCCAAATGCTGCACGACATGAACGACCACCGGCCCGCGGCATTCCGCGACGGCAAGGATGCCCTTGACGCGCAACAGGTCGGAGCCGCGCAGCGCGGTCAACACCGCCATCACCTGCTCGAAAACCGCCCAAGGAATGGGCTCGTCAAAGATCAGCGAGAAGCTGTCTATCCCATGGCTGTGCGCGGCTTCGCCGAGTTCGAACGGTTGCCGCGTCAGCGCCGGCTCGTCGAACACAAACCTCGGATCGATCACCCCGTTATCGGCGATTCGTGCCGGCGCCCCGGTTAGTTCGGCGATCACCGCCATCAGCCGCGGCACCGCCGCGGCATCGGCAAGATCGCTCTTGGTCAGGACGATGCGGTCGGCCAGCGCCACCTGTTTGCGCGCCTCGGCCATTCGCGCGATATTGCCGGCGCCGTTGACGCAATCGATGACCGTGACCAGCGCCTGCAGGTGGAATTCGCGGCCAAGCGCGCGGTCGGTGGCAAAGGTCTGCAATAACGGGCCGGGATCGGCCAGCCCCGAGGTCTCGATAATGATCCGTTCAAAGCTCGGAACGGCCCCCCGAGCGCGATCGGCGAACAAGGCGCGCAAGGTTTCCTGCAGATCAGTGCGGACATTGCAGCACAGGCAGCCATTGCCGAGCAGAACCGTGACATCGCTGCTCGATCGCAATAGCGCCTGATCGATGCCGATCTCGCCGAACTCGTTGACCACAATCGCGGTGTTGGCGCCCTCGGGGCGGGCAAGCAGGGCGCGGATCAGGGTGGTCTTGCCCGAGCCCAGAAAACCGGTGACAGCGATGACCGGCAAGCGCGGTCCGCGCACGCGGCGCTGACGGCGTCCGAATGGCGCGGCCTCCTTGCCGGCGAAGAGGCTGGCGACACCGCTCGCGCTCATCGAGGCAAGCCGGTCGGGAGCCTCGCGAGTGGGACGGAAGCGCCGTCAGATCCACACATCATTGACGGCGGTCCGGTCACCCCCTTCACCTCCGGTATTGTGCACGCCACGCGGCTCGATCAGCAGCACCTTGACCTCTTTTTCGGCGAAGGGTTTGTGCTCCACACCTTTCGGCACGACCAGCATCTCCCCGGCGGCGACATGGACGGCACCGTCACGAAAATCGATCCGTAGATCGCCTTCGATGACGATGAATGTTTCGTCGGTATCCTGATGGTCATGCCAGATGAAATCGCCTTGCAGCTTTACCAGCTTGAACTGGTAATCATTCATCTCGGCAATGACTTTTGGTTGCCACCTTGCGTCGAACAAGTTGAACTTTTGGCTGAAATTGACCGGGTGGCAGTTCATCGCGCGGCTCGATGGTCAGGCGCAGGGCCGCTCACGGCTCAGAAATCCATTTCCAGTGTATAGAGCCCGCCAACATGACGGTCGACCGTGTACACCACCTGGCGTTCGTCGACGAACACATCGTTGATCTGGATCGCGCCGCCCGGTGCGCCCCTCGGCGGCTCGGGAACAAAATAGCCGATTTCCGCCGGCTGATAGGGGTTTGAGGTGTCGTAGGCGCGCAGCCCGCCGTTGAAATAGGTCGCCAGCACGATGCGATCCGACTTCCAGGCATTGGGTTTCGGGATGTTCTCATAGAGGTTGTGGGCGCCGTAGCGGGCGCCGCGGCGCTGGAAGGTTTCGAGCGGCGGCAACGGGCAGGTCGAAATCGGCACCGGATTTTCTTCGGCACGGCCGTCGACAATCCAGACGAGCTTGGGCCAGTCCGCCCCCTCGGTGCGCACGCATTCGTCGCTGACAATGTAGAGCCCGCGATCGAAAAACGGCACGACAGTGTGGGTAAAGCCGTGATAGGGCGGGTGATAATCCCAGCGCGCGACCATTTTGGGATGCGCCTTGTCGGCTATGTCGAGGATCACGAGCCCGCCATCGATATAGCCGAGATAGGCGCGGTCCGGCCGCTCGGGGTAGACATTGGTGTTGTGCGGGCGAAAGCCGGTGTCGGCACCTTCGGGGTGGCGCACCGGCGGCGGCGCACTGTCGCCCTGGCGGGTGCCGGGCAGCCACCAGCGTCCGACTTCGACCGGTCTGGTCGGGTTCTTGACGTCGATGATGCGATAGAACTGGTCGTCGCGCGGGTGTGTCGGCTTAAAGTCCGGCGCGCTCGAACTCATGTGGATGTATTCGCCATCGGCAAACCACAGCTGATGGACACCGCGCGAATCCGGTCCGGAGCAGTCGAAGAATGTAATCGAACGCGGATTTTCCGGCGTCGAGATGTCGAACAACTCAAAACCGGCGGGCTGCTGCCCCTGCTCCTTGGTCTGGTAAGCGACGGCGAGAATATCGCCGACGGTTTCCAGCGAATTTGAGCGCATATGCGATTGCGGCAGGTCGGTGCGGGCGACAATTTTTGGCGCACGCGGATCGCTGACATCGATGCCGGTAAAGTTCTTGGGCGCGCTTTCATGGGCGAGCCACAGGATGCGGCGGCCGTCCTTGGCAATCTGGATCGACATGCCCTCGCCGATGCCGCCAAAGCCGTCGAGTTCATGGTGTGCCAACTGCCGAAAATTCCAAATCGCGGTGTCGGGCATCGGTTGCTCCTGGGTGCTGAAGGGCTAAGGCGGATCGGACCTCGCGGCCGAATTCCGGTCGCGCGACGGGCCGCTGCAATGCGTGCGCCTGGCGCGCGCCGGCGCGGAATGGATGGTCGACAATCCGCTTCGCGCATCCGCCGCCTTGGCGCCGGCGCCGCAAGCACCGCCCATCGGGCGCGCCCCGCGCTGCGATCGAAACCAATCGGTAGGCGCTCCCGCCGCCCGGGTCAAGCGAACCCTTGCCCCGGCAACCGCTCGGCCAGTGGCTCGTCGCCATCGCCCGCCGCGAACCTGCGAGATCTTGCGGCCCAGGGCGGTCGAGCGCTGATGGCTGGGGGCGGTGCGGCACCAGCCATCGCCAATCCGATGATGCACGGAGCTTTTGCATGCGGCTCGGTTATGGTTAACTAATTGCTAATTCCTCGCGCGGCCCAATGCTGTATTGGCGGGTGTCCTGGGGATCTCGATCCTAGGCCTTGCCAGCAACTTCTGACGCCGCGCAGGGGCAACTCGGGGGGCAGCGAGCCCGTCACGGGCGACGGCGACCCATAAGGGGACGCAAGATGCATCGCTTGACAACAGCTGTGTTGACGCTGGCTCTGACCCCGCTCTATGGGATCGCCCTTGCGAGTTCGCCCCAGACTTTGCGCCTGATCGCGCAGGCGGATCTGCGGGTCCTCGACCCGATCTGGACAACCGCGACAATCACCCGCAATTACGGCTATATGGTGTACGACACGCTGTTCGCGCTCGACAGTCATCTGCAGCCGCAGCCGCAAATGGTCGACCATTGGACAGTCTCCGGGGACAAGCTCGACTACACCTTTACCTTGCGCGACCAGCTCAAATTCTCCGACGGCCAACCGATTCGCAGCGCGGACTGCATCGCGTCGCTGCAACGCTGGAGCAAGCGCGATGCGCTGGGTCAGTCGCTTGCCGCCGACATCGCCCAGTATCGCGTCGTCGACGACAGGAGTTTCTCGATCGTCCTGAAAAAACCGTTCCCCTTGCTGCTTGACGCGCTCGCCAAGCCGGACAGCAACGTCCCCTTTATCATGCCGCAGCGTGCGGCTGAAACCAGCCCCGACAAGCAAGTGACGGATCTCACCGGATCCGGCCCGTTCAACTTCGTCAAAGATGAATGGCAGCCTGGTCACGAAGCGGTCTTTGTCAAAAATCCGAATTACCTGCCGCGCAAGGGTCCGGTGAGTTGGGCCGCCGGCGGCAAGGTCGCCCGGGTCGGCCGGGTGGTTTGGTTGTACATACCCGATCCGGCGACCGCGATGGCGGCGTTTACCGCCGGAGAGGCTGACTGGTGGGAAACCCCGCCTCCCGATTATTACCCCCTGCTCGCCGCGGATCCTAGCGTCACTCTGGTCCAGTCAAGTCCGCTGAGCGTGGCTGGCATTCTTCGCTTCAATCAGCTGCAGCCGCCCTTTGACAATGTTAAAATGCGGCAGGCCCTGTTATACGCAGTCAGCCAGGCTGACTATATGACGGCGGTGGCTGGCGAACGCGAATATTGGAAGACCTGCTACAGCGTTTACGCCTGCGGCGCACCGGACGCGAGCGATGCCGGCGCCGGGGCGCTGCAAGGGCCGCGCGATTTTGCCAAGGCCAGGGAACTGATCAAGGAGGCGGGATACGCTGGTCAAAAAGTCGTTTTGCTCGATCCAACGGATTTTTTCGTCCTGCACGCTCTGGCAGCGGTGACTGGCGACGTGCTTCGTCGCCTCGGCATCAATGTTGAGGTGCAGGCGATGGATTGGGGCACGCTTTTGTCTCGCCGCACCTCCAAAGCGCCGACCGATAAGGGCGGGTGGAACATCTTTCTGACGATGTTCCCGGGGTTCTCGATCCGGGATCCCGGGGTCGACGCGCCATTGCGCGCCAATGGCGCCGATGCCTGGTTCGGATGGCCGAATGATCCTGTGATCGAGAAATTGCGGAACGCCTGGCTCGCCGCACCCGACGACGCCGCGCGCAATACCCTCGCGATCGATCTGCAGCGCGAGGCGTTCAAAAGCATACCCTATATTCCACTCGGTCAGTTTTCCTCGCGCACCGCCTATCACCACGATCTTACCGGCGTCGATATCGGCCCGGCATTGTTCATGTGGAACGTGGCAAAAGACAAGCCGCAACAGGCGAGCGATAACGCGCGCTAGCCGGAGTCCAGATTGAGCATCAGCCGCAAATTCTGCACCGCGGCACCCGATGCTCCTTTGCCGAGATTGTCGAGACGGGCGATGAGCGCGCCCTGGCGACGCAACTCGTTGGCCCAGACATAGAGCTCGAGCCGGTCGGTCTCGTTGAGAGCCTGCGGCTCGAGCTTGCCGTCCGCGCTTTCAACTGCGACCCTGACATGACTGCAACCATCGTAATAGGCGTGCAGCACCTCGCGCAAATCGGCGCCGGTCGGCCTCCCGGGCAGGTCGTCAAAATAGAGCGGCACGGAAACCAGCATGCCCTGACGGAAATGACCGACTGACGGCATGAAAATCGGCCGCCGCGACAGCCCGGCGAAGCGCTCGATCTCCGGCACGTGCTTGTGTTCGAAACCGAGCGCATAAAGCTCAAAGGCCGGACCACCGTCGCGATCATGGGCCTCGATCATCGATCTCCCGCCCCCGGAATAGCCGCTGACCGCGCTGATCGTGATTGGGTAGTCGGGCGGGATGAGGCCGGCCTGGACGAGCGGGCGCAACAGCGCGATGGCACCGGTAGGATAGCAACCGGGATTAGCGACGTTGCGCGACGTCGCGATCTTTTCCGGCTGATCGGACGCCATTTCCGGAAAGCCGTAGGTCCATTCCGGATCGATCCGGTGCGCGGTACTGGCGTCGAGCAATCTTGGGGCCCGCACACCCGTCGCCCCGGCCAAGGCTACGGCCTCGCGCGCGGCATCATCGGGCAGGCACAGCACGACAAGATCGCATGCCGCCATCATGTCCTGTCTCGCCGAGCGATCTTTGCGCTGTGCGGCGGGCAGGCTCCGCAACTCAAGCTCGGGCAAAATTTCGAGCCGCTTGCGAATGCCCAGACCGGTCGTTCCGGCCTCGCCGTCGATAAAGACGCTCGGTTTGTTTGCCATCGGACTGCCTTGCCATGACGGGTGCCCGTTTACTAGCGCAGCCGGCGCGGCTGTTAAACGGTTTCGGTTCCCATCCGCCAAAATGCTGCGCTATCCTGTCAGATCAAAGTCATCGAGGAGCATCGGCGATGGACGGAACAGGCGCGCCGCTGAAGTGCCTTGCCGGGGTCAAGGTCCTTGACCTGACCCAGTTCGAGGCCGGACCCACTTCGACCGAAGCGCTGGCCTGGCTTGGCGCCGAAGTCGTCAAGGTCGAGAACCCCAGGGGTGGCGAGCCCGGCCGGACCGCGTTTGTCGGACCCGAGGGCAGCCCGGATTCCTATTATTTCTTCGAATTCAACGCCAACAAGAAATCGGTCACGGTAAACCTCAAATCCGAGCGCGGCCTCGCCTTGGTCAAGGAGATGGCGCGCCGCGCCGACGTCATGGTCGAAAACATGGCGCCCGGCACGATTGAGCGCATCGGGCTCGGCTATGACACGATCCGCGCCCTCAACCCCGGCATCATCTATTGCCAGATCAAGGGTTTCGGCGAGGGTAGTCCGTACGAAAAGAACCTCGCCTTCGACATGATCGCGCAAGCCTGTGGCGGCACGATGAGCATCACCGGCGAGCCCGACGGGCCGCCCTGCAAACCCGGGCCGTCACTGGGCGACACCGGCACCGGCATGCTGATGGCGATCAGCATTCTCGGTGCCCTCTACGAGCGCAAGACGACCGGCCATGGCCGCCGGCTGCAGATCGCGATGCAGGACGCGATGCTGCATTACATCCGCATCGCCTTTCAGCAGCAGGCGGTCACCGGCAAGGCCGCAACCCGCGCCGGCTCGCGCAGCGTCACCGGCTCGCCGCCACCCGCCGGCATCTTCCCGTGCGCGCCCGGCGGCCCCAATGACTGGATCTATGTCTTTGCCCGCCAGATCGACCATTGGCACAATCTGCTGCGGGCGATCGGCCATGAGGAGCTGATCGGCGACCCGCGCTACGAGACGATCGAAGCACGCCGCGAGCACCGCGAAGAGGTCGAGGCGATGGTCAGCGAATTCACCCGCCGCCACGACAAGCACGAGGCGATGCGGCTGATCGGCGGCGCCGGAGTGCCGGCGGGTGCGGTGCTCGATACGATGGAGTTGATCAACGAACCTTCGTTTGAGCGGCGCGGCATCCTGCAGACGATGCAGCACCCCTCGGGTCCGTTCAAGATGCCGAGCTGGCCGGTCCGCTTTGACGGCGCACCACCCCGGCTCGAACCCGCACCACTATTGGGGCAGCATTCAGCCGAGATATTCGGGCAGTGGCTCGGCATGAGTGCCAGCGACGTCGAGACGCTGAAGAAAGAAGGCGTGATCTAAACCAACCCCTCTCCACCCTGAAGGGCAGGAGGGACGCCCCGCCATCTCTGCTCCCGTCTCCCTCTCCGCCCTTGGGGGCGGAGAGGGCTGGGTAAGGTGGGGGATACCCCGCGCCGGCCGCGCCCACCTCACCCTCCCACGCCTTTGGCGCGGGCCCCTCCCTCTCCGCCCTGAAGGGCAGAGAGGGCGATGATGTCGCCCAAGTTCACAGCAATCGTCCTTGTGTATTGCTGCTTTCGCGCGCTGCGGTACGGAAGGTTGCGCCGACATCGATGCGCGGAATGCGCGGGCGGGTCCCCTGAAAGAGTTCCGCCAGCGTGATAATCTGGATTTTGGGCACCTTTTCGAACGGCGTCTCGTAAAGCCCAGCGGCTGCCGCCTCGCGCTCCATCGCCCGCGTCGGCATCGCCAGAGAGATCAAGACACCGATCGCGGCCTTCTCGCGCTCGACGACCGCGATCAGGTCGCGCACCATGCCGACCCCGACATTGTCGCCGCCCTTGACCGAAACCAGCGCCTTCTCAGTCTTATCCTTGTCGCTACGGAAGAAGGAGATGCCGTCTATGCCGCCATCGGCCCCTTTTTTCTTGCCGCCATAGGGCCGCGCATCGACCAGTGACACCGCCCACCATTGGAACTGGTACTTGTCGCGGCGGGCGAGGTCCATCGCACTTTCCAGGTCCTTCGGTGTCCCATGGACCTCGAAGGCAACACCGGGAAAAGCGTCCTTGAGCCTCCGCTCGATCAGCGAAATGGCGAGATGAGTGATGTCGATGCCGATCCACTGTCGGCCGAGTTTCTGCGCCGCATGGATCGTCGTACCGCAACCGCAAAACGGGTCGAGCACCAGATCGCCTTCGTTCGACGACGCGGAGATGATGCGTTCGAGCAGGGCAACCGGCTTTTGCGTAGGGTAACCCAACCGCTCCTGCGCCGGCGCTTGGGCGATATCTAGCCATAAATCATCGACCGGAGTGCCCTCCTGTTCATCCAAATAGCGTTTCAATTGGGGAACTGTTCCCGGTTTCGATTGAACGACTAATCCGTTATTGTAGGCTGCCTG
>DATJLK010000020.1:0-5196 GCA_035509615.1 Allostellaceae bacterium
CGGCTTTGAGAATGCGGCGTGGTGCGAGCGGATCGCGATCGTCACCGACATCGCCTGGGTGCGGCTGACGGTCAAGGCGATCCGGTTTCTGATCCCGGGCGAGATCCGGGTTTTTGACACCAGCGAAACCGCCGAGGCCCGTGCCTGGATTACCGCCCGCCCGGGATCGCGCGCCGACCTTGCGAACGCCGCGCCAGCGCCGGTTCGCGCCCGACGGCTTCGCGCGCAGCGCCCGCGGCGCCGTGACCCGGCATGGGCGGCTCAGACGGTTTCGATCTCGCCTCCGACCGCCGAAACGGTTTCAGGCTAGACCATGATCGTATCGGATCAAAGCGTCCGGCGTTCCGATCCGATATGTGAGTCATGGTCTCACCGCTCGGAACCGAGGCGGAGTGACAGTCTGAGTTTGGCCGCCTGGGCGCCGGGCGTGGCGCCGCAGAGCCCGAAAATCCGCGGCAGATGGCAATTCAGGCAACAGCCGCAAGGCGGCAAAGTCGAGCTTCGGTTGGCGACAGTATCCAGCCATCGAGGCTGATCACCTGCGCATCGCGCAACTCCCGCCGGATGCGCGCCACGATGAACCGCCGCAGGGCGTCGTCGCCGGCCTCCGGCCCCAGTTCAGCGAGCACCTCGTCGTCGAGTTCCGCCGGCGGAGCCAAAGGCTGCGTCGGTGATCGCAGATAGACCGCTCCGACTTTGCGGGCGCGTTCCGGTTCGTGGAGCAACGACACGAGCCTTTTCCGCATGCGCTCGCGGGGATCCTCCGTTCGCTCGGCGGCACCGGCACCGCGGCTCAGCCTCGTGGCCATGATGCCCAAAGACATGACGCCGAAGAGCCAGTGCCGCCGAGGGAATGGCGCGTCGCTCATTTAAGAACTTCCTTGAGGTGATCAGCAAGGCGCAGCGCCAGGGCAGTGATCGTCAGAGTGGGATTGGCGGCGCCGGCCGTCGGGAAGACGGAGCTGCCGGCGACGTACAGGTTTGCTATGCCATGCACTCGGCAATCCTCGTTGACGACGCCGAGCGACGGATCGCGGTGCATGCGGGTCGTGCCGATATGATGCTGATCACCGTACATGTCGGCGGGCCATTTCGCGTCGTCGCCGTCTTCGAGAAACGAGCGCAGACGCCCGAACCCGGTGCGAGCCATCTCCGCCCCCAACAGGCGCAGGACCGCCTTGCCATTACGTTTGTCCGCGGCGGTGACGTGCCAGTCCACTGCGACCCTTCGCATACCGAGGGCGTCCCGCTCCGGAGCTAGCTGAACGCGGCTGTCCGGATTGGGTATCGGCTCCAGGTTCAGGAAGATCTTGGGTCCGCTCACCAGCACACCTTCGCGCCGGAAAATTTTGCCGGTGACATGATCCGGGCGCTCCTCGACATCGTGCAGGATCGAGTGGAGTGCTGGAAGCGCCCCGCCTACGCTCAAGCCTCTGGGAGGCTGGTATTCCCATAACAGCTTGATATTGGGCAACTGACGCTGCCGCATCGTCGCCTCGGATAATCCGACAAACGGCACGAACGGCCTCGTCACACTGCCATTCCGATAGCCCCTGAAATAGCCGGGATCGAAATAGAAGTCGGTCGGAGGATCTGTGACCGCAACCAGCCCCGCCGACACATTGATGTGGGTCATGAAAAATCGGCCGATGAGATTGCGGCCCAGGCCGATGCCATCACCCTCCGTCGCGCCCGAGGCGAGCAACAGCCTGGCGTTTTCGATCCCGCCGGCAGCGACGACAAACACTTTCGCGGCAACCTTGAACCCGCGACCCGACAATGTTCGCACCGACACGGATTCGACCTCGCTCCCGCCATCGTTCGTTTCGAACCTGCAGGCGGTGGCGTGAAGGAACACGGTGATATTGGGAGAGGACTGAAGTTCCGGCCCGTAGGCTAGGGCAAACCGTGTCGGTGGACTAAGCTGGACGATCTTCGGGATGAAATGCGGGCCGCGGAATGGTGCCGGCACGTTGGTCGGCACGATGCCCCAATCCTCCGGAACGTAATCGAACGGTCCAAGCTGGCAGACATCCTGCGCCCGTCGATACCAGCGGTACAGTTCGAAGAGACCGAAGGGCCAGCCGCGATACGGCACCCCGTCGCGCGTTTCGAAATCGATCGCATCAAGGGGCAGACACCACCCCGCCCAGTGATTTGTGGTGCCGCCGAAATAACGAAGGCGGCACGTGGTAAGATCGAGAATGGGGCGCCCAATGCTGTCGCCGGCATAGAGTTCCTGCGATTTGTCCTCGAATGCCGTCCCGCCGCCTTCCAGCAGCGCGCAGGCGATGCCGGTGCCATTGAATTCGCGGGCGAGCGTGATTCCGGCGGCCCCCGCACCGACGATGCAAATGTCGGCGGTGATTCCGGTGCCGTCGGGAACGTCACGGATATCGACAAACATCTCCCGTATCCGATGGTGGTCGCGCCCCCTCGGGCGGGTGACTACGCTGCGGCTTGGATGAAACGCTTTATGCCGCTGCTTGAGGCAAAGTCAACGATCTGGTGCAATAACGGGTGACCTCCCGGGGCGATACTCAAAAGACGCAATCAACCGCCGTCGATCGACATCTTACAGACAGATAAATCGATACCAAATGTTCGCCCGCGCGCCTTGTATATCCATGATTTAACCGATCGCTGGTTTCGTTTTGGATGTGAGCATCTCGGTGGGAATTAAACGCCGCCTGCACCATCAGCCGGTGAGACCCTGAGACGAGCGAGCGAGTGCGATCGCTCCCTTAATTTAACTTCCTGTCCTGGCGGATGCGCTGACAAGGAGCGCAGGCAGCGGCGGCGTCCTGCCGACACCGTCGGCTATTCGACGGTTTGAAAACCCGATTTTCAAAATGCTCGCTCGGCGGGGCGGTCGGTATTGATCGGCAGGGTCGGGATGTTCGCCGCAGAAATGCGGCTCAGATGTGCTTTTTATGCATCATTCTTTTGCTTGACAATAAACTAATCAAGATCTGGTTCTCTCAACCTGCGATTTGTAATTCAATGCCGCCTTGCCGGGGCTGACGGACCGCTGCGATCATGCAATGGCTCGAGGCCCGAACTACATCCTTGAAATAAGATTAGGATGTAGGTCAGTCAGTAAGCCGGAATCCCTTCGTTCGACGGATGTCCGGCCGCTCGCCGCTCGGCCAATATCAACCAGATGTTTAAAAACAACTCTGGGGCGGGCGTTATGATCAGAAGGCTGAAGCTGGGAGCGATCGGCGGACTCCTCGTCGCCGGGGCACTGTTATTGATCGGGGTTGTCCCCGTGCGCGCCGATGAACTGGCGGATCTGCGGGCCAACCAGCAGTTGCTCCAGCAGCGGATCGACCAGTTGGCACAGGCTCAGGCACAGGCTGGGGTGAGCGGCCCGCCGGCGCCGCTAACCGGTGGTGCTGGGGGCGGTGCGGCGATCGGGATTAGCGGGATGAGGCCAGCATCGGGCATTCCGGTGGGCGGCGGGAGCTTTCCGAGGTCGTTTCTGATCCCCGGCACCGACACCTCGATCCGCGTCGGCGGCTTTGTCGACTTCACTACCCTCTACTTTCTAAATGGTGGGGGTAACGTTAACGGCAGCAATTACGGCTCCAACTCCGGTCAAAACGGCACCCTGGTCGGGCTGCCACTGACCGGAGGCGTTGTTCCTGGTCTGGGCTTTGTGGCGTCATCGCTCAACGCCCATCCATCGCGCAACAACGGCATTTGGGAGTTCAGCGTCCAGCAATCGCGCCTTGACATCGAGACCCGTACCCCGACTGCTTGGGGCGAGGCGCGGACGTTCTTCGCCTTCGACTGGGCCGGTTGTGATAATTACAGCTGTCAAGATTTACAGCAGGGCGGCGGCGACAGCATTCACCCGCGCCTCAGATTTGCCTATGGCACCTTGGGCGGGTTCCTCGCCGGTCAGGCGCTGTCGAACTTCTCCGACGCTGACGCCGACACCGAATCGATCGAATTCGGCAACGTGATAGGCTCGACCGGTGGTCAGCGCATCCCGCAGGTGCGCTACACGATCCCCGGTCCCTATGGCAGCGCGTTCTCGGTCTCGGCGGAAAATCCATGGACGGCGGTCATAACCCCGGGAGGTCTCCAATCGTCTGATTTCGCGGTAGATGGAGTCAACGGAACTTCGACCACCCCGCCCGACGGGATAGTTGGCCCGATTTGCAACGGCATCGCGTGCACCGGCGCCGGCGGGGCGCAAGCCAACCCGGCCGTCACGAAACTGCCAAGCCTGACCTTCGCGTCCTATTGGGCGCAGCCTTGGGGGCATGTCGATTTCGCCGGCGTCGTAAGTGATCAAACCTTCCGCGACGGCGCCTTCGTCAATCAGAGCTTCCTCGGGGTTGGCGGGCATGTCGCCGGCGATGTGCATCCCGGCTGGTGGGGTTACACGAAGGATGATTTCCTGTTCAGCTTCGTCTACGGCAATGCCATCGGCGCGTACGCCAGCGGCGGTCTGAACACCTTCTATCCGGTCGCCTCCAACTTCACCGTCACCACCGCCTGTGCTACCCCGACAAAGACCTGCACGGGCGGCATGGCGGCATCGAACGTGTTGTTCAACCCGGTGACCTCGTTCAGCACCCATGGCGGCTATCAGCATTGGTGGCTGCCCAACCTGCGGTCTACGGTCGCGGCCGGCTTTGCCAGACAGGATATTTCCTCGCAGCTGATCGGACCGACGCAGGCGATCGGGACGAACAAGGTCCTGTGGAACGCCTTTGTCAACCTGGTGTGGAACCCGGTTGCGTTCATCACCACCGGCGTCGAATACATGTATGGCAAGCGCGTTGTTGTCGCGAACCTGACCGGCAACGAAAACGTGCTGGTCTACAAGTTCCGCGTGGCGTTCTAGTCGCGCGAACCGGTACACCTCAGGTCTTGATCGAAACCGCGGAGGCCGCCGATGATCGAACTCATCGACGACCTGCCGCGCAACGTGGTCGGCATCTCGGTCAAGGGCCGGGTAACGCGGGAGGAGTGCCGCGAGGTGCTGGCGCCGGCGATCGCCCGATCGCTGCGCTGGCGCGACACGGTCCGGCTCTATTACGAGCTGGGCTCGCGGTTTCCGGGGTCGGGGTGGGATGATCTCGAACTCGGCTTTGAGAATGCGGCGTGGTGCGAGCGGATCGCGATCGTCACCGACATCGCCTGGGTGCGGCTGACGGTCAAGGCGATCCGGTTTCTGAT
>DATJLK010000021.1:0-20376 GCA_035509615.1 Allostellaceae bacterium
CGGCTTTGAGAATGCGGCGTGGTGCGAGCGGATCGCGATCGTCACCGACATCGCCTGGGTGCGGCTGACGGTCAAGGCGATCCGGTTTCTGATCCCGGGCGAGATCCGGGTTTTTGACACCAGCGAAACCGCCGAGGCCCGCGCCTGGATTACCGCCCGCCCGGGATCGCGCGCCGATCTCGACAGCATCCTGGCCGCTGGCTCACCTTTTCGGCGCCGCCGCCGATCGGCAAAACCAACGCCGCGAACCGCTACGGCCCGGCAGCGCGCAGCCGAACCCGCCGCCGAACCTGATCTGAGCCGTCCGGCCGAGTAATCCCGCTCGCGGGCAAACGCAATTTCGCTGAACCCGGGAACTGACCGAAATTCTCGGCGACAACGCAGCTTCGTGTTGCCCGGCGCAGCGGTATCGTCGGCTGTTCCGGCTAGTCCGCCCGCAGGGCCTCTTTCTGCTCGGCCGGCTCGGCGGCGGGGGTCGGTCGCGCGCAGCGGCAGACAGCGGCCCGCCCCGTTGCCGGCTGCTCTGCGTGCCTCGATCGGCGGCGGCTGATATGATGGCAATGCGACGAGGCGGTGAATCCAACTTGCGCGAGAGGGACCTGATCGTGGAGGTTGCCTGAGGGCAGATTGCCGGCATGGCGGCGGGGGATTTGGCCGTGACACTTTGCCGGTAGAAGCGCAATCGCAACGGCTCGGAGGGGGAAAAATGAGAGTTGCGCTGACGAGATTCGCTTTGGCGGCTATGATTGCCGGTGCGGCAATCCCGGCATCGGGCGCCGGGATGCCCGACTTCGGAACCAAAAATTTCAACCCTGGTGCTGATGCCCCGTCCTATTTCTCCAATGAGAACGCTGCGATTGGTCCGGCGTCAGGCGAAGTCATGGACGACGGCGGCGATGACGCCCCGATCCGTCCGATGACGACAGCGGAGCCGAGAGGAACTGCCTCAGCGAGCCTGCGCCATCACGGCAGGTTCTCTGCCTCTCAGCGATCGGGCAGTCACCGTGTTGCTTACGCGCGATCATCCGGCCACGCACATTGGGCAAGCGCAAGGGGCGGGCGCACCGAGGCGAGTGGCCGGGGCCGGCCGCGGGAGGGCAGTGCCCGGGAGGCGCGCTATCGGTCATCGACAACCGGCAATGCAAAGCCGATGAGATCCGCTCGCCACGTTGCCGCCAGATCCTCATCACGCCGCGGATGATTTCGGTCGGGGCTGCCCTCGATTGGGTAAAGTCGTGTTTAATGCATTCGATGGCGCATCGCGGGCCGGCGGCCAGCGGCATGTTGCTTTGGCGCAGTGACAGGCCATCGATCAAGGCATGATTGGCGATGAGCCAGAACATCTATGACGATCCGGTATTCTTTGAGGGCTACGGCCGTCTGCCGCGCTCGACAGCCGGGTTGGCGGCCGCGCCGGAGTGGCCGACGCTGCGTGCCCTGCTGCCGCAAATGCGTGGGTTGCGCATCGTTGATCTCGGCTGCGGTTATGGCTGGTTCTGCCGCTGGGCACGCGAGCAGGGAGCGGTGCGGGTCCTCGGCGTCGACATTTCCGAGAAAATGCTGGCGCGCGCTCGCGCCGATACGGCCGATTTGGCAATCGATTATGTCCGCGCCGATATGGAACATCTCGAATTGCCGGTGGCGTCGTTCGACCTCGCCTATAGTTCGCTCGCACTGCATTACGTCGAGAACCTGCCAAGGCTTCTGGCGACGGTGTATCAGGCGCTTGCCGCGAACGGACAGCTGGTGTTTTCGGTCGAGCATCCGATCTTCACAGCGCCGTCGCGGCCGGGATGGACGGTCGATGCCGATGGCCGCCGGACCTGGCCGGTCGACAGTTATCTCGCCGAAGGGCCGCGCCGGACCAACTGGCTGGCTGAGGGCGTGATCAAACAGCACCGCACATTGGCGAGCTATGTGAAGTTGTTGTTGCGGTCGGGTTTCGTCTTGTCTCACCTTGACGAATGGGGCCCGAGCGACGAGCAGATCGCGACTCAGCCGGCCCTGGCCGACGAACGGCAGCGGCCGCCGTTTCTAATCGTTGCCGCACGCCGATAGCCGGCGCGCTTCCGGCGGCGCCGGAGCCGCTCGAACGCGGCGTTGGACTCGGCGCGTCCGACGGCCATATTAAAAGGCCATGGGCAAGCGGCCGTTCCTGAAGATGCACGGTCTCGGCAATGACTTTGTCGTGATCGACACGCGCCGTGACGCGCTGGCGCTCGATGCCGCGGGAGCGCGGCGATTGGCGGACCGTCATACCGGGATCGGCTGCGATCAGCTGATCGTGCTCGAACCGCCGCGCCAGCCGATGTCGCAGCTGTTTATGCGCATCCTCAACCCCGATGGCAGCATTGCCGAGGCCTGCGGCAACGCCACCCGCTGCGTCGCCTGGCTGGTGAGCCGCGAAACCGGCGACGCAAATGTGCGCATTGAAACGGCAGCCGGGTTGCTCGCAGCCAAAGTGTCGGACGATTCCCGGGTCGCCGTCGATATGGGGCCGGCGCGCACCGGTTGGCGCGAGATCCCGCTCGCTCGCGCTGAGGACACGCTCCACGTCGGTCTCGTGCTTGGGCCGCTGGCCGACCCGGTCTGCACCAATATCGGCAACCCGCACGCGACTTTCTTTGTCCAGGATGTTGCCGCGATTGATCTGGGTGCGCTCGGGCCCGTCCTTGAGCACGATCGGCTGTTTCCGCAGCGTGCGAATATCGGGGTTGCGACTGTCCGCGACGATAGTCACATGCGGTTGCAGGTGTGGGAGCGCGGCACCGGGATCACCCGTGCTTGCGGCAGCGGTGCATGCGCCGCACTCGTTGCCGCTCATCGCCGCGGCCTCACCGGTCGCGCCGCTGCGGTCGAACTCGATGGCGGGAGCTTGGATGTATGCTGGCGCGAGGACGGTCATGTGATCATGACCGGTCCGGCGGCGCTGAGCTTTGAGGGTGTATTCGATCTCGCCCTGCTGCGCGGATGCTGAGCCGCAGCATGGATCAAAATCAGGTCGTCACCTTCGGTTGCCGGCTCAACGCCTTTGAATCTGAACTCATCCGCCGCGCCGCGGCGACGGCCGGGCTTCATAATGCGATCATCATCAATACTTGCGCGGTCACCGGCGAGGCCGAGCGGCAGGCGCGTCAGGCGATCCGGCGAGCGCGACGAAATCACCCCGAAGCCCGCATCATCGTGACCGGCTGCGCCGCCGAAATCGCACGCCAGCGTTACGCCGAGATGCCGGAAGTCGACTGCGTGCTCGACAATCGGGCAAAGCTGAGTGCGCGCAGCTATCTTGCCGATGGCGCATCGCGCGCGGATCGCGAAGAAACCGCGGCCCACCTGATCGACGGGTTCGACGGCAAAGCGCGCGCCTTTTTGCAGGTACAGCAGGGCTGCGACCATCGCTGCACATTCTGCATCATCCCGTATGCCCGTGGACCGAGCCGCTCGGTCCCGGCAGGTGAGGTGGTTGCGCAGGGGCAGCGGCTCGTTGCATCGGGATATCGCGAGATCGTGCTGACCGGCGTCGATCTGACCGCTTACGGGGCCGATCTGCCGGGCCAGCCGAGCCTTGGCCGGATGGTCGCGCACCTGCTCGCAGCGGTGCCCGATCTGCCGCGCTTGCGGCTGTCCTCGCTCGATCCGGCCGAAATCGACCGGGAATTGTGGCTGCTGATTGCCGAGGAACCGCGGCTGATGCCCCATCTGCACCTGTCGTTGCAGGCGGGCGACGATCTCGTATTGAAGCGCATGAAGCGGCGCCACTCGCGCAGTCAGGCGATCGAGGTTGCCCGCCATGCCCGCAGTTTGCGGTCTGAGATGGCGCTCGGCGCCGATCTGATCGCGGGCTTCCCGACCGAGAGTGAGGAAATGTTCGCTCGCAGCCTCGACCTGATCGAGGAATGCGGCCTTGCCTTTACCCATGTGTTTCCCTACAGCCCGCGGCCCGGGACGCCGGCCGCGCGCATGCCCCCGGTGCCCGAGGCGGTGGTCAGGGAACGCGCTGCGCGGCTGCGGCAGGCGGGCGAGGCCGCCCTGGCGGCTGATCTGAAATCGCGGATCGGCAGCGAGACCGATGTGCTGGTCGAGCAGCCGGGGAGGGGCCGGGCGTCGTTTTACGGTGCGGTTGTCTATCCCGAAACCGGCGCGCCGGGAACGGTGCGGCGCATGCGGCTTGTCGACAGCGACGGGCGAAAGCTGATCGGAGTGCCGGTCGAATGAGATTTTGGCGACGCAATGTGCCGGCAGGGTCTGCACCCGAAACCGAGGCGCCGACCCTCCCCACCGTCGAAGAGACGGCACGGCATCAGTCCGAACCGGAGGTCGAGGACGCGGCCGGCGCGGGTCCGCGGGCCGAACCGGCAGAGCCACGTCCGGCGCCGGAACCGGCCGAGCAACACGAATGGGTGCGGCGCCACGATTTGCCGGCACCGCCGGCTCCAGAAGCGGCAGAGCCGCCCCGGTCGCTACCGGAAGAGGTCTCGACACTGCGTCGGCAGGAGCCCGAAATCGGGGACGCGGCGCCATCGCCGAGCCCGACGCCGGCGCCGGCCGCATTCGCGCCACCAACTGAACGGCACGGCGGGTTGTGGCGGCGCATTCTGGCGCAACCGGATCCCGAGGTCGTGGCGCCGGCGATCTCGCAGCCCGAGGAAACCACGGCGTTAGGCCAGCCGGAAGCCGAGGCTGAAGCGGAAATCGCGGAGACTGTCGCGCCGCCGGTTGCGCTGGCGCCGACGCCATCGGCATCGCCGGCGGAACGCACCGATCACGGACTGTGGCCGTGGCGGCGGAACAAACCGGCCGAAACGCCCGCCGAGATCGAGGAGCCGCCGCCGTCGCAGCAAGAACCGGCGCAGCAAGAACCGGTAGTGCTGCGCCAACCGCAACCCGAAATCGGGAGCCCAGAGGTCGGGAAGGCCTCGACCTCGCCGCCCGAACTGGCTCCGCCGACCGACGAGACGGATCACCGGCTGCTGTGGCGGCGTGACGGCACAGTGGAACTGGCCCCGGAAATCGAGGGGCTGGGGATTGAGGCGCCGGCGGTAGCGTCCCCTTCATCACCAGCCCCGCCGGCACCCACCCCCCCGGGACCAGACCAGAAAGATTCTGCGGCGCTGCGCCAAGTCGAGCCCGAACCGGACATCGCCACAGCAACCCGGCCGCCAGAGCCCGCGGCGCCGATAGCGGCAGCGGCCGAGACCGCCGAGCAGCGGCGAGGATGGTTCACCCGTCTGCGTGCCGGTCTTTCGCGCAGTTCGGCGCGGCTCAATGAGGGCATCAACGCCATCTTCAATCGCCGCCGGCTTGACGACGAAGCGCTCGAGGAACTCGAAGAACTGCTGATCGCAAGCGATATGGGGGTCGGCATCGCCGGCGAGGTGACCGAATCGCTGCGCCGGACGCGCTTCAACCAAGAGGTTTCGCCGGAGGAAGTTCGCACTGCACTCGCCGATCAGGTGATCCGATTGATCGAGCCGGTGACCCGGCCATTGCGCATCGATCGCTCGCGCAAACCGTTTGTGATCCTGGTGATTGGCGTCAACGGCAGCGGCAAGACCACGACAATCGCCAAGCTCGCCAAGCAATACCGGGACGAGGGCATGCAAGTGGTGCTTGCCGCCGGCGATACTTTCCGGGCCGCCGCTGTCGAGCAATTGCAGATCTGGGGCGAGCGGACCGGCTGCGCCGTCGTGACCCGGCCCGCAGGGGCGGATGCGGCGGGATTGGCTTACGATGCCCTGGTTCACGCGCAGGGCGAGGGGGCCGACATTTTGCTGATCGATACGGCCGGCCGGCTGCATAACAAGGCTGATTTGATGGGCGAGTTGCAAAAGATCCTGCGCGTCCTGAAAAAGGTGGATGCGGCTGCACCGCATTCGGTGCTGCTGGTGCTTGACGCCACCACCGGACAGAACGCCCATGCCCAGGCCGAGACCTTTCGCGAGATGGTCGGGGTCACCGGGATTGTCATGACCAAGCTCGACGGCACCGCCCGCGGCGGCGTTCTGGTGTCCTTGGCCGAAAAGTACGGCATTCCGATCCATGCGATCGGGGTCGGCGAAACCGCCGACGATCTGCGTCCGTTCGAGGCCCGCGCCTATGCCCGCAGCCTTGTGGGCCTGGAGCCCTGACGCTGATCCGGGTGCGGCGGTATTCTGCCGGCAACAGCGGCGCGCGATGGGGCAACAGGATGAGCGAAACCAGCCTTGACGAACTCGCCGAAGACTGGGCGAGCGTGAAGCGCCTGCCGCAGCAGACCGGGTTGCCGGTGGTGGTGTGGATCACCGAAAACGACGGTTATCCGCACGATGTGCGGGTCAAGGTGAGCGCTCTTCACGGCGGCCATGGATCATGGCGGGCGGCGGTGTCGATGGCGGTGCGACCGCTGCCGCGCGAGATCGTGCCTGGCAGCCTGCCGGCCGCCGATATAGCACTCGTCACCCGTTGGATCGAACTCAACCGCGCCGTGATTATCGATTTATGGAATCAGGCGATCACGCCTGACGTGGCCATCGCCAGCTGCAAAAGCTGCCGCAACAGACGAGAACGAGACCGAGGCTCGCTGCACCACCGCGCTACGGTTTGCTGGCGCCGCTCGTGGCAAAGCGGCATCTCGACTCATGCGGTCGGCGCCGAAAGCGCCGATGATAGCACCCGTTCAACGCTACGCCCGCAGGCTCGTCGGTCTGGAGCCCTGACCGGCCCCGTCCGAGGCTGAGGGTCAGAAGCCGGGCGGGTTGATCCGGGTCGTGAAGTCGCGGCTAAGTTGGGCTTCGCGATCATGCTGCAAAGCCCAGCGGATGGATGGGAAAGCGAGTTCGGACCACGGGATTTCTTCCCAGCCGAACAGACCGACCTGGAGGCTTTCCGGACCTGCCGAGATGGCCGCGTCCAACAGCCGCGCGCGGAAGATCAGCTGCACTTGGCTGATGCGCGGAATGTCATAGATCGCGAGCAGTCCCTCGATTTCGATGCGCGCGTTCGCTTCCTCCCAGGCCTCGCGCTCGGCGCCGGCGCTGGCCGATTCGTTGAGCTCGAGGTAGCCGGCGGGGAGCGTCCAGAACCCATAGCGCGGCTCGATCGAGCGCCGGCACAGCAATATCCGCTCGCCCCAGCGGGCGACCGAGCCCACGACGATTTTCGGGTTGTCATAGAGGATATAGCCGCAATCGGCGCAGATCATCCGCTCGCGGTTGTCGCCTTCGGGAACGCCGCGAACCGAGGGGCCGCGCAATTGGGGGTCGTTTCCCATCTCCGCTCCGATCGTCCGCACGGATTTGCTCAGCGCAAACTGCGCTTGGCGAGGCGCAGGACGGGAGAATGATAGAGAAGCATGGGCGACCGGTTTGTGCTCCACTCGGAGCATGAATATTAAGGCGCCGCCTGCGCTCCGGCAAGCCGGTCCGGCCGATCCCGCGACGGCGCCGGGACCGCCGGTCGGCGCATGTCGCGCCGTCGGGACCGCAGCGCCTCCGCCACGCCAAGGCAGCAAGGTGCATCGCCGTTGAAGGAGATCCGTGCGCTCTCGCCCTTGGGGCTTTCGCCATCGGCAATTGGCGGCCTACAGCGGTGTGGCCAGCAAAGTCGGAACCGCGAACGTGTCGAGTATGATCAGCTTGTCGCGGATGGTCAGGCAACCCGCCGCCATCGTCAGCCGATCGCGGTAAATGCCGGTCGCGAACAGGTGTGAGGCACCCTCCTGGTCGGTTTGGAATACCGCGAACGGCGCCTCGATCGCGATCCCGTCACCGCCCGTCAGACGCGGCAGCCCGATCAGGTGGCGGTCACTGTGGATGTTATATTTGTTGGCTTCGCGCAATGCCATGATGCGGTCTTCGAGCATCGCCCGACTGTCGCAAAAGATCAGCCCGGCCGGCATACCGCGTTCGTGATTGTCACGCGGCACGATGCTGTAGCGGCACTCGCCCGCGAACAAGCCGAGCCACTCCTCGTATCTGGCGGCGTCGAGCAGCGCGCCGTATTCGGCCAGGAGATCATGGATCAGCGCGCGGTCGACGGTCATCGCACCGCACCTGCCGGCTCGATCCCCAGCAATTCGGCGTAGTACGACCAGAAACCGCGCAGTGGCACGTCGGTGACGCGATAATCGCGGTCGGAAATGACTCCGGCACCGCCCAGTTCGATGATCGAGGCGCGGTCGGGATCGGGTTTGGTGGCGCGATGGGCGATCTCGATCGCCTCGCCATCCTCCATCGACACGAGCCCGGCGGGACCAACGAGATTGGCTTGGCGCAGCCGGTGATCGGTCATTTCCGGCGGGTCGTCGGCATAGCCGAACATCGTTTGAAACACCTCGAACTCATCCACGCCGCGCGGCCGGATCTGGCGGATTGCGAGGCTGTTGCTGATCTGAACAAAAACCGAGGATGGAAAGACCGAGGTGACGACGAGATTGAGGCTGTCGTCGCGTTCGCGACGAAAGGCGACGAGATCGGGTTCCTGCAACGACAGATAGTCATTGCGGATCCGCGCATTGCTGTATGCCTCGCGGGCGAAATCGGGGCTGTCGCTGTCGGCTTCGGCCCAGGTGATGTTGTGGCGGTGGCGGCGGTCCATCCTGACCCCGCCTTTTTGCGTCGAACGATCGAGGCCAAAGGTCAGCAGAAACTCGTGCAGCAGGCTCGCATGGTAATTGTCGCGGGTGTTTTCGGCATAGAGCTTCCAATTCGCCCGGATGCGCTGCCGGTTGTAGCCAAGGACCTGCACCGGCCGGGCGAACAGCCGCTCGATCTGGTCCAAAATCGGCGGTCCGAGAAAATCGGCGAGCGGCTCGGCATCTGGCGCAAGGGTGCCGAAAATTGCACCTCCGATGGTGTCGACCCGCACCCGGCGCAGACCGTGGGCCGCCATATCGAAGCTGGGGTCGAGCCCACCCTGGCCGCGGATCCCGCGCCGGAACGGAATTGCCGTGAGCCGCCCGTCGAGCCCGTAACACCATTGGTGATAGATGCAGATATGCTCTCTGGCATTGCCGGCGAGTTCGCGTCGGACCAGGGCACCGCGATGGGCGCAGCGATTGACAAAAGCACGAACCGCACCGGCTGGATCGCGGTTGAAGATGATCGGCATCTCGCCGATACAGGTCGCACGAAAATCGCCGGGGTTTGGGATCTCGGCCTCGAGGCCGAGGTAATTCCACACCGGCCCGGCGAAGATCTGCCGTTGTTCGCGCTCGTAAACCTCGGGGTCGTGATAGAGGCGAAACGGGACCCGGCTGTAATCGAGCGCCGGCCAGATCTTGTCGCTGACGATCATCGGCCTCGTCCCACCTTCAGAGAACCGCCTCCGAGGAGGCTAATTTATCACGCCGATTTCGGCAACCCGGCACCCAAGCAACCATCGGCACTGAGACGGTGCGAACCGGGCCGGCTATTCGAACCCCGACCTTTGCTTGAACGACCGGCAGAATGCCTGCAGGGTTACTCGGCCGGTTGAGCAACGGCGCCCGACGCCACCGGCAGTCGCTGCCGCACCGTCGCCGACAACTCGCGTTGCACAAGGCTGCGGGTTCCGACGGTCAACGACCCGAGAATAAAGAGAAAGGGTGCCGTCGCGATACTGACAAAGCAGCCGCCGACGACGTAGGCGACGAGGGCGACCTGGATCGCACGGGCGAGATCGGCCGTCCAGACGAGTTCGTCGCGCCCGCGCACCCGCTTCTGAACCACGCCACAACTGCGGTAGATCGCCGCGATCAGCCCACAGAATAGTCCGAGGCCGACAAAGCCTTGCTCGGCCATCATCTCAAAAAAGATGTTGTGAGCCTCAAGCCAGCCGGGTTTCCCCGGGATGTGGCCGGCATCGAGGATGAACACCCCAAACCCGCCGCCGACCACCGGATGCTTGGAGACTAACTCCCACGCCCATTTCCAGGCGGCGAGGCGATCCATCGCCGATCCGTCCTTTTGATAATCAAAGATCGTGTCCATGCGCTCGAACCAGCTGTCGGGTGCGATCAGAAATAACGCCAGCACCACGCCGGCAAGGATGAAAATGCCAAGGAGCTTTCGCTTTGACCGGATCCCCAGCATCAGCAGTGTCGCGCTGCCGGTAACCATGCCAGTGCGCGCAAACGTGCCGATCACCGACAGCAGAAACGATGCGGCAGTCCCCAGCATTGCCGGCTTCGCATATCGGATCAGGCGCTCCGGCAGCAACGACGGGTGTCTCGCCAGATAAAGGGCAAAAGGCAGAGCCATCGACATCACGACTGACAAGGTGACGCGGTCCCCGAAAAAGCTTCCCTCTGCGCCTTCGACCACCTCCCCCGTGCCGATGCCGCCCGAACCGCCGGAAACGATGACTTTGATCGCGCTCGGCACCGAGAAATAGATTGTGCTGAGCACAAATATCCAGACGAACCCTTCGAGCCGGGCGCGGGTGGTCATCATCTGGCTGGTCAGGATCGCGAAGCCGATGACCTTGACCGTGCGGTACCATTCGTAGGTCCCGACATGCGGCGCCAGGGCATAGGCGGAGGTGACGTTGATCCATAGGAGCAATGCGGCCATCAGCGAAAACACTACCAATGGCCGCGGCAGAGCCTTCTGCTCTGCGAACAGCCACACGGTAAAAGTCAGTGCACCGATGGTCAGGGCGAGATAGCCCGGGAGCAAGGTTAGCGAATATACCTGTTCCGGCGGCAGGTAATCGAGCCAGTAGTACATCAGCACGCCGGCAAACGGTGACACCAGTATGAGCGGCAACAGCCCCAGAAAGAGCGCAAGAAACAAAGCTTGATGCAACATCGCGTGGAACCGCTCGTCATCTCGGGCGCCGGCAGGATTGCTTGCACATGCCGGCAGGTCACGGTAATTTTGAGCAATTATATGTTAATGAGTGATGATGACAATGACGGTGATGCGGAAGCGGCGGCGCCTGTCTCTCATATGCCTCCTTGGAGCTTGGTCGAGCCCCGCCCGCCATGCAGCGCGGTGATGGTTTGGTCTCGCTTGCCGCCGGAATGTCGGCGCCCCCGATCGCTGCCAGCCTTCGTGCCGGCGCCGAGCAGGTCAGATTTCCGCGCTTGGGGACGGCCCCGCTGATCAGCGCTCCCTTCGCTCAGGCGTTGGCTCGCCGGATTCATTCCATCAAATCGCAGGGTGAGAATGCGTTATACTGAAGCTCAGATGACCAGCGAAATGCTTGATCAGCCCGAATTTCTCGGCGAACCAGCCAAAATCTTCATTTGTTCAACCCCAAGAAGCGGCAGTTACATGCTTTGCCGCTATATGATCAATGCCGGTCTGGGAGTACCGCACGAATATTTCAATCCTTTGTATATGAGACAGATTGCCCCACGCCTTGGCCTTGCGCAGAGCGTCGAGGGGTTGAAGTGGCGGCCCCGGAATCTCAGGGATCGGCTGCCTTTCCGTACCGGCGACCGGGTTGCCGAGACCGATTTTCTGTCAAAGTATCTTTCCGGCCTGATCCCGAGGCGGTGTCAGCGAGGCATCTTTGCCGCGAAGATCCATTTCGACCAATACATCAAGGTTCTCGATAACCCGGTCGGCCGGAAGCTTTTCGATGGCGGCGTCTTTATCTATCTTTTTCGAGAAGATTTGCTAAGACAGGCAGTCTCGCGCAATATCGCCTACCTGACCGGTCGCTGGGGGCTTGACGATACCGCTAGCACTCCGCCTTCGCCGCAATCGGATTTGTTGGACATTGGCGGCATCGATCGAGAGCTGGAGACGTTGGCGGATGAGGATCGCGGCTGGCGCGTGTTTTTGGCCAAAAACGGCCTGTCGCCGTTGACAGTCTCCTACGAGCAGCTCTGCAACGATGCTCGCGGATTTATCGCGGTCATCGCGCGCCGTCTCGGTATTGACCCTGATAGCCTGCAACAAGGCTATAGCGAACCGATCACGTCATCGGCAGAGAATGATCCCGCACTTCCCAGTAGGAGCGAACTCATCGATCGCTACCTGGCTGCGGTTCGTCAGGTGCGCGGAGCGGCAACCGCAAGGGAACGGTTAGCCGAAGCTCCGATCGGGGCAGCAGCGCGCGCGACGGTCGAGTAATGTCCGCTTCGGACCGGCCGTTATTTTCGGTCGTTATGGCGACGCGAAACCGGTCTTCCTTGTTTGCCGTGGCGCTGCACTCTGTCCTGGAGCAGCGCTTTCGCGATTTCGAAGTGATTGCCGTTAATGACGGTTCGCTGGAAGAGCATGAACTTCGATATCGCGAACTGGCCGAGGCGGCGCCCGAATTGCTACAAATGCTGACTTTGGTACGCACACAAGGCGGGCATGGGCAAGGTTACGCCCTGAATTTCGGGGCAGCGCGGGCGCGGGGCGCTTATCTTTGCTTTCTTGATGATGACGATCAGTGGATCGACCCGGAGCATCTCGGCCGGGTGGCCAGCGTAATCGAGGCGAACAACGCGCGGATTGACCTTATTCTCGCCAATCAGCGTGCTTTTCGCGACGGTGCGCCGGTGCACGCCAACATCTGGATCGAGGATCTGCAGGACCGCCTGCGCGGCACTCCCGACGCCGCCGGCGCGTATACCGTGAGCGTGGCCGAACTGCTCGCTTGCCAAGCGCATTGCCACCTGAACACGACCGTTGTGCAGCGAAGCTTTTTTCTGGAGCTGTCGGGGATCGACGAGGGTCAGCGCTACGAGACCGACCGGGACTTCTTCCTGCGCGCGATTGATCGCGCTCGGCTGATCAAGTTCCTGCCATGGGTCGTTGCCCGCCATAACATTCCCGACCCGGTCGCAAAGGCAAGCATGTCGACGGCCGAACCCGAGCTTACCAAGCGGCTGCATCAACTGCGGGTATTTGACAGGGCTATACTGTTCTCGGTGCGGCCAGAGCTGCGCCGCTACGCGATGCGCCAGCGGGCATATGTCTTGAAGCATATTGCCGAGGAAGCGGCGAAAGTTGGCCGCCTCGATTGCGCCGCATACTATGCTCGGCAAGCGCTGGGTGCCGGGTTCACGATCGGGTGGCTCGGCGTTACCGCTCTGTTTGCAGCCCGCCGCTTGGGTCAGATCTGTCGCGCTCGTCCCGAGTAATCGACCTGTCGCGACCGAACCCTTTTTGCGCAATCAACCGCGCCATTTCAGCCGTCGCGATCGCGATTTGGTCGTAGACGCGACTGAACTGAGCGAGACCGCCGTCGATCGGGTCGGGAATTTCGTCGATCTCCGCCACATCGCCGAGCAGCACTACCGGCGCCGTCAGATCGGGGTAGCGGTCGAGCACGGCGCACCGGTTCACTTCATCGAATACGATCAGCAGCGAGGCAGCTTCAGCCGCCTCGCGGGTCAGCCACCGTGAGCGATGCGCCGCAAGGTCGATACCGCGAGCTGCGGCGGCCTCAAGACCAAAGACCGGTGTCGCTCGCCCCGGTTGCGGCATCATTCCGGCCGAAGAGATCGCAACCGGGTGATCGCCCAATTGTTGGCGCAACAGGGCTTCGGCGAACGGGCTGCGGCAGATGTTTCCCTGACAGACGAAGATGATGCGCGGATCGCGCGCGCTTTGGCGCAATGCCGATGCCACCGCCGCTTGCGCGCGGCGTCGGCGTCGGTCGCGGGCGCCTGGCAGCAGATTTTGCGTCCGCCGCCGGACCGCCTCGGCGATCTCATAGAGTTCAAGCAGGCCGGGACGCGGATCGTCGCGCACCAGAACGTCGTGGACGTCCTTGCCGGTGAAAAACCGCGCCATCTCCACAACGCGTCCGGCCATGAACCAGGCGGTCGCAGCGGTCCCGCGCCGCCGCGCCGCCGCCTCGCTTAGCGACTGGCGCAGATCCGGCACCAGATTGCGACCATAGACACCGCTGCGATAGGCTGTCGCCGGCGTCTCTTCGCCGGCGACCAGCAGCCGATACCACCGATACGGAAAATCGACCCCGAGTGCTACCGGAAGCGGCATCGATCCCCAGGGTCGGGCATTGACTTCCAGCAGAATCCACTCGCCGCAAGCGTTTCGCTTGAACTCGAACATGGCGAGCCCGGTATATTCGAGTGCCGCGAGGATCGCCTGGCAGGCCGCGGCCAAATCCGGCGTCAGCGGCGCCGAGTGGCGATAAAAGCTTGCGCCGGCGACCTCGCGAACCCGATGATGCTCAAATCCTTGAAGCATGCGGCCGCGACTCGCCAGTACCGAAATGCCGATGCCCTGTCCGTCAAAATATTGTTCGATCAGAGTTTCGCGCGGGTCGAGCCGGCCGATCAGCTGGGCCAGCGGTGCGGCCGCGCGCATCACCTGCACCTTGCCGCGAGAGGCGAGGGTTTCGAGCGAATAGGAACGGCGCGGCTTGACAACGACCGGCGTGCCGAATTCGGCCAGCACGTCTTCAGCCGTGTCGTCCGGTCGTAGAAGCCGCCCCGCGGCAACCGGAACACCGGATTGGCGCGCTAGTTCGCGCGTCTCATGCTTGTCAAACAGCACCGCGATCGACCGATCGTCAGGAACCGCCAGTCGCGTCAGCGACGACAGCATCGCCCGGTGGCGCTGCAGCGGCAGCAGCATGGGCTCGCTGCAAGGAATGACGAGGTCGTATTGCTCGCGGTGCAACAGGCCGGTGACGGTGTTCAGCCACCCGGCGTCGTCTCCGATCCAGGGGGGCAGATCCCGGATCGCGGTGACATAGCGCGAGCGCAATGCCGGCGAGCGGAAGTTTGTCGGCGCGGCGTGCACGACGATGCCGCGACGCCCCAAGGATCGGACAATGGCAAGAAAGCTGCGCGTGTCGTCGCCGATAACGAGAACCTTGTCATCGCTCACGCGTTGGCCCTCGCCGTCGCACTCAGCCGACGCCGATGCCGATGGGGTTATCCGGCGAAAGAACCGCGGGTTTGCCGTCATCGGACCGGATCGCCGTGCGATGCTGCCGCTCTCCTAACAACAGCGCGCGAAGTTCGCTCGGGGTCATCGCGACCCCGCCGAGTTCGCCGATAAAGAATTCGAGATACTGCTCGATCGTGAGCAGAAACTGCGACAGCTCGGCTGCCGACCGGACGTATTGGGTGCTGCCCGGCAGCAGTGACGAGCTGTGATAGCTCAGCACAAAGGCGCGATTGCCGCGAGACCGAAGCGTCCGGGTCAGGCGGCGCAATTCTTCGATTGACACACCTTCCGGGGTCGGCGGGGTCCATTCAAGCAGACCGAGCCGCGCGATCAGCCCGCGCAGCCGGATTTTGTCCAGGCTCGGTCGCCACAATTGCCCGTAAAGGCGAACATGCAGCTCTGCCGGCAGGCGCGGGTCGGTGAAAAGCCCGGTAAAGACCGGGGTCGCCGGGATTTCGAGCAGCTGCGAGGCGGCGCCGAACCAATACGGCTGGTCCAGTCCGCGCCGGAAATCCGGGCCATGCAGGCGTCGCAAATCGATCCCCGGCAGCACGCTCATATCGATTTCATAATCGAGCGAGCTCAGTATTTCGGCGATCTCCTCGCCGACGCCGAGCCGGCCGGCGCGGTATGCGAGCGGGCGAACGCCAAAGTTCGCGGTGATCGCCTCGCTCAGTCGCGCCAGCTTCTCCCGCTGCAGACGGGGCGGCAGGTTCTGGCTGAACGAATTCCGCGCGCTCAACGCCTCGCTCAACGGCGGGGTGATCCAGGGATGGAGATGCGCGCCGATCTCGCAACGACCGGCGGCGAGAATCTCACGCAGCGGCAGATACGCCGCGGGCTGGGTGGCCACCGCATAGTCGACGAGATAGATCGGCCGTACGCCGAAACGATCAAAAATCTCCTGCGCCATCGCTTGATTGCGCACGTTGCGCACGCTGGTATGGGTTCGCAGAAAGGGACCGTTCCAGTCAAATTCGGCTTCGGTATCGATTGCGACGATCAGGATCGGCGGCCCCGCCTGGAGCGCTGCAACCTGCCGCTTGGCCGGCGCCAGCAGCGGCGCTTCTTCGCTCGAGGGCGTCACTCCTGGCACTGGCATCGCGGTCATGTCAGCCGGCCCCGATCGCCGCGAGATCGGTGCCGCGGCGCGGACAAACCCGCCTTCGCTGCGCCAGAGCGGGCTCGGTCG
Organism: Allostellaceae bacterium; assembly: GCA_035509615.1. GTDB lineage: Bacteria > Pseudomonadota > Alphaproteobacteria > ATCC43930 > CGMCC-115725 > AP-15. The sequence continues at coordinate 16,018 of DATJLK010000021.1, forward strand.
CTTGCCAGACAAGCGCGCGGCGGCCGGCCGTCAGCGGCGCCGACCACAATCCGGCCACCACCGGCGACGGTAAGGCGAGGGGTCAACAACATCCGCGTTCCTCAAAAACTGTTAACCTCGCCCTGAACAGGCGCCGCGGGATCAGCCATCCGAACGACCGGCGCCCGCGCCCGCCAGACTGCCGGCCAGGCTGAGAGCGTGACGGCGATAAGATAGGCGATCTGACGGTCAATCAAAGATCGACCTTGTGATGGAGCGTCCCGGTATGGCGGAGCATGCCGCTCGTTATCGGCGCCTCGCGGCCGCCGCAATGCGGATTAACGAAAACGCCGCCCACTCCAGCGAGTTTCTATAAATCCAGTCCGACGAGTTTTTACAAATAATTTGCATCGAGCGTTTACCCATGACGAAAACACCAACCTCACGATCTCCGATCAGACCAATCTTGACTGAGAGCAGCATCTGGTGCAAACTCTTATTCACCGCTTCAAGGTTAATGTATTATTAATGTCAGACGTCATCGTTATCGAACCCGGCCGTCAGGAACTCAATTACTGGCGCGATTTGTGGCGCTACCGCGAGCTGTTTTACGTCCTGGCCTGGCGCGATGTCGCGGTGCGCTACAAGCAGACGGTGATCGGGGCGGCCTGGGCGATCATCCGTCCGTTTCTGACGATGGTGGTTTTCACCGTCATCTTTGGCCGCATCGCCAAACTCCCCTCGGATGGCGGTGCACCGTATTCGCTGATGGTGTTTGCCGGCATGCTGCCCTGGACATTCTTCTCGACCAGTCTCAGCGACGCCGCCAACAGCCTGATCGGCAACTCCAACCTGATCAGCAAGGTGTATTTTCCGCGGCTGATCGTCCCGACGGCGACGGTAGTGGTCGCGTTTGTCGATTTTCTCGTCGCCTTTTTGATCCTGGTCGGGATGATGGTGTGGTACCGGTTTGTGCCGGGATGGCAGATCGCGTTTCTGCCGCTGTTTGTCCTTTTTGCCGCGATCACCAGTATCGGGCCGGCATTGTGGGTCACTGCACTCAATGTCAAATACCGCGATTTCCGCTATGTGATCCCGTTTGTGATGCAGCTCGGGCTCTATGTCTCACCGGTCGGGTTCAGCTCGACGATTGTACCCGAACAATGGCGGCTGCTTTATTCGCTCAACCCGATGGTCGGGATTATCGAGGGGTTTCGCTGGTGTCTGCTCGGCGGGGAGGGCGGGCTTTCGCTCGCCAGCCTTGCGGCGAGTGCTGTGGTCACCGCATTTTTCCTGTGGTTCGGGATCCGCCGGTTCCGCAAGACCGAAGCGAGCTTTGCCGATCTGATCTGAGCGCGGTCGCACCAACCCGGCGCCGGCTGCAGCGATCCCGGTCTGCTGCGGCCGATTGGACCAATTGGCCGCGGACCGGGATCGGGCCAGCCATCACCCGCGCCTCACGCCGCGGGATTTAGCGCGCAACGATCGCTGTCGATTGGTCGGTCCGCCGGCCGCATTCGGATAATCGCCGCCTGGCCAGCGGTCGTCGGGTCACGACCCGCCGGTACACCCGCATTCGACCGGGAATCCGCATTGGATCTGCCGGCACCGTGCCGGCGGCGCTGCCGTTACCGGCTGCGGCCGTTGCCGCCGCGGTCATATCGAGGGTCGAGTTCGTCGCGGCCTTGCCCCGGCCCCCGGAGATCTAACCATAAGGCATCCCCCAGAGATTTAACCATAAAGAGAAGATTCCGTAGTTTGGGCTTGATTTTATACGATCTTAGGATTTTATCGGGCCGTCGCAGAACGCTCTGCGTGGCGCCGCTACTCGACGCAATCTGACAGCACATTACCGCCAGTGGACGGATGCCAGCGACGATCGCGCAATCGCGTGTGGGGGCGCATGAATACGACTGGCTGTTGGGATGCCGAGGAGGTCAGCACGGCGTCGGCGGGGACATCCGCGCTCCCGGCCAACACCAAACTGATTTTTCTCGTCGGCGCCCCGCGCAGCGGCACGACCTGGCTGCAGCTGCTGCTGTCGGCGTCGCCGGCTATTGCCACCTCAGCGGAAACATATCTGTTTGCGGAATACACCCGGTCGCTGTTTGCAGCATGGCAGTTCTACAACGGTAAGCAATGGCCGGTGGGGCTGCACCATCTCATGAGCGAAGCCGAGTATTTCGCCCTTGTTCGCGAACTGGCGTCCAAGGTGATGGCGCGCATTCTGGCAATGAAACCGGGTGCTACCATCGTTCTGGAGAAGACGCCCGATCACGCGCTGCACTGGCGTAATATCCTTGCAATGTTTCCGGATGCCAGATTTGTCCACATAATAAGAGACCCGAGGGCCGTGGTTGCGTCATTGCGAGATGCAAATCGACGGTGGTGGTCGTTAGCCGCAACGCAGCGCATCGCAACGAACTGCTCCTACTGGGCGACGCGCGTGAAAGCGGCCCGCGAGATCGCCTCGGCAACCGAAAACTACATCGAGGTGCGCTACGACGATCTAAGCCATGATGGGGTGCGCACTTTGCAAACGGTTTTCGCCTGGTCCGGGGTCGAGGTATCGGCCGCTCAAGCTGCCGAGATCCTGGATCAGCATCGGATCGATCGGCTTCGCTCTCGCTTGGCGCCTGGGGCTGCCTATCCGTTCGACAACCGCGTCGATGGGATGTACAGGAAAGGCGAGGTCGATGGTTGGCGGTCCGATCTAACCCCGCGACAGGTGCTTCTGATCGAGCGCCTAACCCGTGAACTGATGGAGGAATTGGAATACGCCCCTGCCGATCACGGCAGGCCGGTTTGGCGTTCGGCAACCATCTTGCCCGCGCTGCTTGGTGATTGGGTTCGCAACGGCTTGGCTTGGCGGATGCACAAATATGGTCAGGCGTTGGGCCGAGGGATCTGAATCGCGACCTCGGTAAAAGCTTAGCAAAGTGGCAAGATCCCCTGGAATAGGATAAGACAGCGTTGCGTTTGCGCTTGGTCTGATCCGAGGGGATTACGCTATAACAATGGCGGCGCCGATCATTGCTGTTGAGGATCTGTCGAAGCGCTATCTGGTCGGTCACCGCGCCGAGCGCACGATGGAGGATCGTTTCCCAAATCTTCGTGATGTGCTCGAGCGCACATTTCGCAACGGCGCGCGCAAGACGATCGACGTCGTGCGCGGCCGCCAGGTCGTGCAAGGCGACACGGTCGAGGAGTTCTGGGCGTTAAAGGATGTCAGTTTCGCGGTGCATGAGGGCGAGGTTCTCGGCATCATCGGTCGCAACGGCGCCGGGAAATCGACGCTACTCAAAATCCTTTCGCGCATCACCGAGCCGACCGCCGGCCGTATCACCCTGCGTGGCCGCGTGGCGAGCCTGCTCGAGGTCGGCACCGGGTTTCATCCGGAACTGAGCGGGCGCGAAAACATCTATCTGAATGGCGCGATCCTCGGAATGAGCCGCGCCGAGATCCGCCGGAAGTTCGACGAGATTGTCGCTTTTGCCGAGGTCGAACGGTTTCTCGATACCCCGGTCAAGCGCTATTCGTCGGGCATGTATGTCCGCCTCGCCTTTGCCGTCGCCGCTCATCTTGAACCCGAGATCCTGATCGTCGACGAGGTGCTTGCGGTCGGCGACACCGAATTCCAGAAGAAATGCCTTGGCAAGATGAACGAGGTGTCGCACCGCGAAGGCCGCACCGTATTATTTGTCAGCCATAACATGGCCGCAATCGCGGAACTGGCCCATCGCGCAATATTGCTGGATGCCGGGCAAGTGGCGATCGACGGTCCCGCCTCGGAGACGATCTCCGCCCATCTGGCAAGGGCGCTCAGTCAGCGCGTCTATATCAGCCCGGTTGCCGAGCCGACCGACAAACCGCTGATCGCCCGCGCCGAGATTGTGACATCGAGCCCCGACGGGGTGCAGCAATCGGGCAAACCGCTCGACATCAACATCTGGGTCCGGCACCCGTGCCGCATGACGCGGGGGCATCTTGGCGTCCAGTTGATCAACCAGCTTCAGATCGCTGCGGCGACTCTCTATGCATACCCGCCCGATTGCATATTTGGCCAGGAGCCGGGAACCACCCTGATCCGATTTCATATCCCAAAACTACGGCTCAACATCGGAAAGTTTCACCTGCGGATATGGCTGACAGGGTCGCGCGGCGCTGAGATCTACGAAATCGTTAACACCTGTGATTTCGAGGTGGTCGGCGGAGGAATTCCAACCTGGTGGCGACCGGAGACTTGCACTTACCATGAAGAGTTCTCGGTGAGAATTGACGAACAAAGCGGCTGGAAATCGCCGAACCAGCCGCAGCAGTTGGAAAGGATACTCCCGGCGGCTAACATTCTGAGCCAGTCCGGCGCATAGCCTTGGCGAA
>DATJLK010000022.1:0-40257 GCA_035509615.1 Allostellaceae bacterium
AGCGCGCGGGCGTACACCGTCGCCAGATCGACCCGGCGTTCCGGCCAGCTGAAGAATTGCAAAACAGCGAATTTCATGCGCCGACGATAACCGCGGGGCGGCGACCGGTCCAGCCGACCGGCTTTAGCGCCTGTGATGCGCGCCGGCATCGGCATGATGGCGTCGCCCGAAGTGATTGCGCGAGAACGGTTGATGTCAGCAACCCCCGCCCCCGATTGTTATCGCCGACCGCATCACCCGCATTGGCACCGAGGTCGCAGGTGCGGTTGATCGGACTTTAGCCGCTCTTCGCGCATCGCCGACAAGTTGAATTGATCGAGACTTCGGATCGCCTTGTCATCGTCGGCTGCAAGCTCGGCGGGATCGCGACCAGGCGCCATGCGCTGACGTCGTTGTCGATCCCGCTCATCCAACATCCACCTCGAAATCGTCGCCAAGGATCGCACCCTGGAGATCCGGCAGGGTGACCGGTGGCGTAAGGTGGCGACATCCGCCGAATCCGATGCCTATTACGCAATTATCAATTGACAATTCGGATCGAAGCCGGTAGATGTTGATATCGTCGCAGTACCAGAAACGGCGCCAACGCGTATCCTTTGCGACACGCGGGCGACCCTATTGCAAATGGCACATCCGGATCGACACCACCGGCTTGATGGTCACGCCGCGGCAAATTGGCCCAGGCATCGGCGGGGAGGGTGGGTCCTTGCACCTCACGACGGCACATTCCCAGCGGATGGCCTCAATGCCGGAGCCACGTCAGCGCAGAATCTGGGTTTCGATCGGGTGTGGATTCCCGGTTTCCCACAAAATACCTGATACGCCATGGGTGTTCTGGCCCACGCCGCCCGCATCGTTGAATAGTTATGAAACACAAGCGGCGCTCGAAGGCGCCGCCGAAGGTGCATTTTGTCGATTGCGATCAGACAGCTTTGCGGCGGCGGACCAAGCCGAAGCCGACGAGCGCTGAACCCAGCAACACGACTGACGCCGGTTCCGGCACTGGAGTGATCACCGTCCCGTTACGGACCTCGAAGAGATACTGGCCCGGCACGCCGTCATTGGTAGCGGTCATAAGCTGGTCGGCACCGCCATCGATCAAGGCGCCGCAAACACCCGATCCGGGCACTTCGAACGACGTGCCAACACCATTGTTAAAGCCCAACACGTGCGCAGGTGCCGCCTAAACCACCGCTCCCGCCACTAGCATCGCCGGTCTCCCACTGCATCGAGCCGTAGTTGAAGTAAATGTCTGCATCGCCCGGAGCGATGTCGCTCCGATCGACCAGCAATAGCTGAAAATTATCTAGCTTATCGGTATGTTCGGAATAGTAGCCGACCCCGGGCCAGTTCACCGCGAACGCATTGTCACCGTTATACGTTCCCGTACCGAAATTAACGAGGTTCCCAGTGCGGGTATCTACGTCGGCGAAGAATGGCGCGATCAACGGATTCGACGTCATCCCGGTAATCGCGAACGGTGTGAAGGTCGCCTGAGGTGTATTGAACGTAATGTTACCATTATTATTGATGTATGCTGTCGTGTAGTTTGTGCCATAGAAATTGAGCGTGAAGCCTAGATTCTGCGCCACCGGGGTACCCGGCGGCGTTCCAGCGTTGAGACCATTAGCCAGGTATGTGCCGTCGTCATTTGCAAGGAACAGCGTGCCTCCGATGCCTGGAACAATGGGATTGGCGAGCACTACGGTGGAAGTTGCGATAAACCCAACGCCCACAATAATAGCCGACGGGAGCAGTACGGACCTCCAGATCGACATTTCGTGACGTTCCTTCCACTCGAGAGAAGGCAGTTGCCCGACGCAACGCTCATGCCATAATTTTCTGCGTTAACTTACAATAACCTGGACTCGATAGAGCGCGCGCCGACTGTAAATTATTCCGACATCGCTGAAACACTTAGCTGAGACAAGAAGGTTAACTCAGCACGGCTCACAGGAATTCTAAACGTGAGGATCGCTCTCTGAGACAGCATGATTGTAATTTTTCCGACAATATAAATATAAGAGGCGCCTCGACCCTACGTTCCAACTCTTTATGATGGTAATACTGCCGGCCATGGTCGTCGGCGCTGTCGCAAATCTACCTGGTCCTTTAAACAATTTTAATCAATTCATCGTCTAATCGCCATGTGCGATTCGGTTGTGGTGGCGCCCGTCCCCGCAAAGCAGATGGCATGAATGAGTGGTGAGCGGTCTTGGCGCCCGATGCTACGGCATTGGGAGAGGCGGATAGGTTGCCGGCCGGATCGGATAGTTAGGACTATTGACCCTGTAAAGGAGATTTGCTGCCGCCGAGCGACCAGCTTTGAGGCCCGGAATTTTCCGGTGACCCCGTATAGGAGGTTCCTTGGTCGAATTGGCTTTTAATGAAGACCGGATCGTTGAAAAAGCACAAAATCGCTTTTTTAATTGGCTGTCCCAAAATAATATCTCTATCGATCAGCGCGATGACTTCGATCAATATACCGCCATTCGCCATCGCCACGGAGATCGGCATTTGAACCAGGCATTCGACCCACGCCAAGTCAAATTCGGCAGTGACGATTTCTGGCTGCTTGCAGCAAATCACAGGCGGGAGGCGATCGCGACTTATTGTCTGCGGCGATTGTTGGTCGATGATTTTTTTGATTTGATCCGGTCACTCGCCTTGTGGTTTGCCAAGCCGTTAAAAGATCTGGACCGGCGATTTCTTGTACAGTGCCAAATGCCCTCTTTCGGGGGCGAGGTCGTCCATGGTGGCGGGTTGTGGGTGCGCGATGACCATCGCGGTTTCTTACGGCTGGCCGTCGTAATGCCGCATCTGGCGCGCGCCTTGGCGCTACACCACAGAGGCTTCGACCACGACTGCGCGATGATCCGCAATAATCCCGGCGATGGGGCGCAACTGGCCGAGCGCAGGGCAATTTTCATGGGTCGAAAGGTCTACGGCTTTGCTCGAGTACACCGTTTCGTTGATGGCTGGTTTCCACCCGAGGGGCGAAACGCGATCATGCACCTATGCCATTCGACCAGGGCAGAGTCGCTTGTTTCACTGTCTGCCGTCGAGCCAGCCGGTAAGCGGCTACGGCTCGGGGGTGAACTCGGGAACCGGCCTCTCGTTAATCAGCACGATGAGCCGGTCCACACGACGGCCATCCTGAGCCAGCGGCAGCAACAGCCGGGCATATGAGTAAAGAAGCTGGTTTTCCACAATATTGATCAAATGGTAGTTTGGCGATCCTGCCGCGACAACCTGGCGATAATCCTCCATCGCCTCATCGCGCATCAATCCCTGCGGCATTTCACCGAGAGACCGATTGGCATAACCATCGCCGTAAGAATTTACCGTGCCCCATAACCGAAACCGGTACCCTGACGGATTCGAACTGCCGGTTTCAACGATATGCGCCCGGCCACAAGCAATGTTCAACAACTCCAATGAATCCAATGACTCGGTAGATGGCAGTCGCCGACCCCTGCGAGCGTTCCGCCAAAAACTCAGCAACCGGCCAAGCCACTCATCTTCGGCCGAAATCATATTCAGCGGTCGAGATAGCCGTATCGAACGATCGTCAGCGCGAGAATTGATTTGTGGCTGGAAGCTGCGGCTGGCGACGGTCAAGAGTTTTCCTTTTGAAACTCTGCCTGGAACCGACTGTCGGCGGCGGCGAGCGGTTGCTTCGCTGTACAACCAGGACGAGCGAGTAGCGTTGCCGCCACGGTTTGCCGCATTTTCCAACCGGCGCAACCCTTCGATGACGTCGTTGACTATTTCACAACGATCGGGTTGGCCTTGTGCTCCCGGATAGGTAAGAATAAGACAATCTGGGCAATGCGCGGCAATTTCATAAAATGCGGCGATGGCGGCTAGCGGACTGACGACCGAAGGTTCGAACCTGACGGACACGGCGTTGCGGATCGGCGCAACATGGACAAAACCCAGATTGCTTACGGCATTTGCAACAACATTAACCGCGTCCGCGCCGGGACCCAGTTGCTGCGCCAGCAATTCGGGTTCGGCCGGCCACACCTCACCGGCATCATCAAAGACAACACCCCGGCCGTCATATCCAAACGCCATCGCTCTCCGCCACTACCTGCGCGGTTCTCGGCTCACGCCGGATTCCGGCCGCCCATGGCAGCCGGTTATCGCGGGCCGGGCCACTCTTTTAAGTCGCTGAATGCTACTTAGGGGTGAGCAAGTATACGCCCAAATCTCGTCATGTGCGGGTCAATTGCGGTTGCTGCAATTTTAGAGACATATCGAGGCGACCGGGAGGGCATATCTGGGGTGTTCGGTTAAAATCTGCATCAGCAGACAGTTCGGCGTGCGTGCCATCGGGTCTTAAAGATCGCCCGGCCCCGGGCCGCGGCAGCAACGCCGTTGGAGCATCGGGCGCGCGCCCCTGCGCCGGTCAGGGCACAATCACCGCGGCGCCGCGCAACCGGCCCTGCCTAAGGTCTGCGAGCGCGGCGTTCGCCCGTTCCAGCGGATAGACAGCGGTCGAGACGCGTATGCCGGCCTGCGGCGCCAACGCTAGAAATTCCTCACCGTCGCGGCGGGTGAGATTGGCGACCGAGCGCACCACCCGCTCCTCCCATAACAGCCGATAGGGGAAGGATGGTATATCGCTCATATGGATCCCGCCGCTGACGACGACGCCCCCCTTTTTGGTTGCCGCCAAGGCGGCCGGCACGAGAGCCCCCACCGGCGCAAAAATGAGCGCGGCGTCGAGCGGCTCGGGTGGAGTCATCGTCGAATCTCCAGCCCACTCGGCGCCAAGCTCGCGGGCGAACCCCTGCGCCTCGCGATCGCCGGGGCGGGTAAAGGCAAACAGCCGCCGGCCCTGATGGCCGATCACCTGGGCGATGATGTGAGCGGCGGCGCCAAAACCGTATATGCCGATGAGCCGGGCATCGCCCGCCATTCGCAAGGTGCGATAACCGATCAGCCCGGCGCACATCAGCGGAGCGGCTTCGATATCGGAATATGTCGGAGCAATCGCAAAGCAGTAGCGCTGATCGGCGATGGTAAGCTCGGCATAGCCGCCGTCGATCTGGTAACCGGTGAACCGCGCGCGATCGCATAGATTTTCACGTCCGCTGCGGCAATATTCGCACACCCCGCAAGTCCAGCCCAGCCATGGCACGCCCACCCGGTCGCCGAGTGTGAAGCGGTCGACCTCAGCCCCCTTTTCGACAATCGTGCCGACAATCTCGTGGCCGAGCACGAGCGGCAGTTTCGGGTCGGGTAATTCGCCATCGATCACATGCAGGTCGGTGCGGCAGACGGCGCAGGCCCGCACCGCGATCAGCAGCTGCTGCGGTCCGGGGCGAGGCGTCGTCAGTTCCGCCGCGACCAGCGGCCGCTTTGCCTCAGTCAGCAACTGCGCATGCATCGTCAATCTCTCTGCGTCACATTGATGTTCAACGGCGCACCGCGCAGTATCGCGTCATGTTTTGCATGCGACGAGCCGCAGGCGTCTTTGCCGGGATTATCAGCATTGCCGTGGCCGCCTGTCATCTGGTCCCGCAGGGCGGCATGGCCGAGCGCTGCGCCGATCTGATGATCGCCGCCTACCCCGGCGCCGATATCGACATCACCAAGCGCGAAGCAGCGGCCACCAGCCTGACCACGATCGTCGCCCAGGTCGAAGGCGACCGCACCAATCTTCCGCCGCACCCGGCAATCGCCCGCCATCTGGCGATCGAATGCAAGTTCGACAACAATATTCTTACCGGCTTTCGCTGGACCGCCGGGCCGAACTGATCGATCGCGCTTGGGGCTGGCACCGCGGCCCTACTCCCGTCCATACTTGCGCGATCAGGAGAACCGGCAAATGGGGAACCGCATGGATCTGGGTTCGGCCGATGGCAGCGACAGACCGCAGCACAACCGGCTGCAGCGCGAGGGCCGGCCGCTGGGGCGACGTGATGCACTCACCGCCCCGGTAATACAGTTCCACGCCACCTCGCCGGTTGCGTGCCCCTATATGGCCGGCCGCGCCGAGCGCAAACTGATCGTCGATCTCGACGGCACCGGCGCAGCTTTCGTCTATGACGATTTGTCGCGGGCCGGGTTTCGCCGCAGCCATCGTTTCGCCTATCGCCCGGCTTGCCGCGGCTGCGCTGCCTGTGTGCCGGTCCGCATCGCGGTCAAACGTTTCGACGATTGTCGATGGACGCGCCGCGTCCGCAATGCCAATCGCGATTTGTCCGCCCGCCTCGTCGCGCCGCGAGCCACGGCAGAGCAGTTCGAGCTGTTTTGGGCGTACCAGCAGTTCCGCCACGGCGACAGCGAAATGGCGACGATGAGCTATTGCGATTACCGGAGCATGATCGAGGAGTCGCCGGTGCACACCGAGATTGCCGAATTCCGCGACAAAACCGGGCGCCTGCTCGCGGCTTCGCTGATCGACCTGCTCGATGACGGCATTTCCGCGGTCTACAGCTTTTTTGATCCCCATCAGCGCCGGCGCAGCCTCGGCAGCTGGGGCATCCTGTGGCTGGTCGACCAGTGCCGGCGCCAGCGCGAACCCTATCTGTATCTCGGCTACTGGATCGCCGACAGCCCAAAGATGGCGTACAAGGCGCGGTTTCCGGCACTCGAACGGTTGACTGTCGCGGGCTGGACCGAAATGCCGTCTCCGATAGCCCGCCGCTGACGCGATGGCAATCGGCATTCTCGACTCGGCGATCTTCGCCGACATGTTTGGCACCGCGGCAATGCGCGCGGTGTTTGGCGATCACGCCTTTCTCGCCCGCTGCGCCGAGGTCGAGGCCGCACTGGCGCGGGCGCAGGCGCGGCTCGGCATGATACCGGCCGAGGCGGCAACGGCGATTTCGCATGCCGTCACGGCGATTGTCGAACATCCCGAAACCCTCGACCTCGTTCGGCTAAAGCGCGAAACCGAGAATGTCGGGTATCCGATCCTGCCGCTCGTTCGCCAGATCGCGGATCGGGCGGGCGAGGCCGGGCGGTGGCTGCACTGGGGTGCGACGACCCAGGACATCATGGACACCGCTGTTGTCTTGCAGATCCGCGCCGGGCTCGTCCTGCTCGAAGCCGATCTCGCTGCGGTGTGCGGTCATCTGGCCGATCTCGCGCGGCGCCATCGCGACACGGCGATGGCCGGGCGCACTCATCTGCAGCACGCTTTGCCGATCACCTTCGGCTACAAGGCGGCGATCTGGCTCTCGGCGCTGGACCGCCACGCCGAGCGGCTCAGCCAGCTCAAGCCGCGGGTTTTGGTGGCGCAGTTCGGCGGTGCCGCCGGCACTCTCGCCTCGCTTGGCGAGGGTGAAGACGTGGTCAAAAGCCGCAGCGAACTGGCGCGCGAACTCGGCCTCGGCGATCCCCCGATCACCTGGCACGTGACCCGCGACGGCATAGTCGAGACGGTGCAGGCTTTGGCCCTGCTCGCCGGCAGTCTCGGCAAGATCGCCTATGATGTCATGTTGATGTCGGCCACCGAGTTTGGCGAGGCGGCGGAGCCGTTTGTTACCGGCCGCGGTTCCAGCTCCACGATGCCGCAAAAGCGCAACCCGATCTCGTGCGAGTTGATCATCGCCGCCGCCAAGGTGTTGCGGCAGCAGGCGGGGCTCGTCCTCGATGCGATGATCGCCGATTTCGAGCGCGCCACCGGGCCGTGGCATGTCGAATGGGTGGCGGTGCCTGAAGCCTTTGGCTATGCCGCCGGTGCGTTGCACCAATCGCGGTTTCTGGTCGGCGGTCTGATTGTCGACCCGGCGCGCATGGGCAGGAATCTCGGGATGACCCACGGGCTGATCGTCGCCGAGGCGGTGATGATGGGGCTCGCCCCCTATATCGGCCGCAATGAGGCCCACGACCTGGTGTACGATGCCTGCCGCGCGGCGATTGAGGGCGATCGAGCGCTGGTTGACATATTGCTCGAAACGCCCGCGGTCACCGGCCCGCTCGGACCCGACAAGCTGCGGGCTTTGACCGATCCCGCCAACTATCTCGGCGCCGCTCCGGCCATGGTCGAGCGCGTTCTCGCACGCCGCTGAGCTGCTTTTCGGTCACCGCCTTGCGCTACTGCGGCTTGACGATCGCGGCGCAGACAGCCTAAACAGCGAGTTCTGCACTATTCATAAGTGCAGCAGCTTAGGGAGATGGCAGATGGCGCGAATCCGGCATATCGCACTCGTGACCGACGATCCCGCAAAGACCGCCGAATTCTACAAGGAGCATTTCGGCTTGACCGAACTGTATCGCCGGCCCGGCAACACTGGCGAAAAAGGTGTGTGGCTCAGCGACGGCTATATTTACTTTGCTATTCTTAAGTATGGCGAGCCTGGCGCCCCCAAGCTGGGCCTGGGACAGACCTCAGACATCCGGGGCATTCACCATATCGGCTTTTATGTCGACGACGAGCAGGCAACCGCCAAGGAACTCGAAGCCGCGAATTTCAAACCGGTTCCGATCCCGAAAACCGAACGGGCCGAAACGACCCCGATGGGCGATGCGGTCAACTTGAAATATCTCGGTCCCGACGACGTCCAGATCGATATTCGCAGCCGCGGCTGGAACGAAGCGATCAGCTTTGCAATGCCGCGTCTCGACCTGGCCCCGGTCGCCGAAGAAGATGCCCGGTAATTACTGAGCCAAGATCCGTCGAGCGGTTTGTGCCGCTCGGCGGGTCGTCGATGACGAGGACAGGGTCATCGACGCCCGGCCGCGTCAGGCGGCACCGTCGTCGACCTCCCGGCCTCGCGCCCATACTTCTTGATAGAGAGCAAAATAGTTGCGCGCCGCCGCATCCCAGGAAAAATCACGCGTCATGGCGCACCGGATCATACGCAGCCAAATGCCCGGCTGCCGCAACAGTTCGGCAGCACGGCCGACCGCATCGAGCAATGCGGCTGGGGTGAGCCCGTCAAAGGCAAAACCGGTGGCGGACCCATCGGCCAGATTGACCGCCGAGGCGTCGACAACTGTGTCGGCGAGCCCGCCGACACGGCGCACCAACGGCAAGGCGCCATACCGCAACGCGTAAAGCTGCGTCAACCCGCAGGGCTCGTAGCGCGACGGTACCAGAACCACATCGGCACCGGCGACGATCAGGTGGGCCAACGCCTCATCATAACCGATTTCGGCCGCCACCCTCTCGCTGTCGACGCGCGCTGCGGCAGCAAAGCCCTGTTCGAGATCGGCATCGCCCGAACCTAACAAGGCGAGTTGTCCGCCACGCGCCAGCAAGTCCGGCATCGCGGCAAGCAACAGGTCCAGGCCCTTTTGCCAGGTCAGGCGGCTCACCACCCCGTAAAGCGGCGCGTATTGGGTCGCCTCCAAGCCCAAGCGGCGGCGGAGCGCCGCCTTGGCCACCGCCTTGCCCGCCGGCGCGTCATCGACGCCATAGGGTCGAGGCAGGACCCGATCATGGCGCGGGTCCCAAATCCGCGGGTCGACACCATTCAAAATCCCGGTCAACTGCGCCGCCCGGCTGCGCAATAACCCGTCCAATCCCCAGCCAAAATCGGGAGTCTGGATTTCGCGGGCGTAGGTCGGGCTTACCGTCGTCAGATGATCTGCAAAAAACATCCCGGCTTTGAGAAACGATACCTGACCATAAAATTCGACGCCATTGACGGAGAAGAATTCAGCGGGCAATCCCAACTCCGCAAATACCGTCGCCGAAAAAGTGCCGCGATAGGCGAGGTTGTGGATGGTCAGAACGGTTGGTACCCGTCCGCGGGCGGGAGGCGATGCCGCGAGGTAGGCGGGTGCTAGCCCGCCATGCCAGTCATGGCAGTGCAGGATATCAGGCCGCCAGACCGGGTCCGCGCCACGCGCCAGCGCCGCCGCGACCCAGCTGAACAACCCGAACCGCCGATGATTATCCGGCCAGTCGCTGCCATCGGGTGCGGCGTACGGGTTGCCCGGCCGGTCATAAAACGGCGGGTAATCGACCAGGTAAGCATACTGATCGGTTCCGGACAGCCGGGCCGACGCAATTCTGACCCGCTCGCCGGCAAACGGCGTCCTCAATCGGACGACATCTGTGATTTCCGCAAACCCATCGAGAAAACCGGAGAACCCGGGCAACAGCAGCCGCGTGTCGATACCGAGCCCGGCCAAGGCTGGCGGCAGCGCTGCGGCGACATCACCGAGCCCGCCCGATTTGACCCAGGGATAGAGTTCGGCTGTGACGTGCAGGACCCGCATCACCGGGCGGTATGCCATCCCCGAAATGATTGCGCAAAGACAATCCGGCACCGCGGATCGGTATTCGCGCTGCCGCTTTGTCTCCGCTTTAGCTCAGCCGGCAATGGCCAGAGCCGGCGGATCCGGGGCATCGACGGCGGTATCTGTCGTCTCGGCAACGACGTCCTCGATGACGACTCGGGAAGCCGGCAGCCCGACGACAACGTTTGTCCCTCGTCCCTTTTCGCTGTTGATCCGCAATGATCCGCCGTGCAACTCGGTCAATCGTCGCGCGATCGGCAGCCCGAGCCCGGTTCCCTCGCGACGGCGGGACAGCCCGCCATCGACTTGACCAAACGGCTGGAGCGCGATCTCGATCTCTGCCGCGGTCATGCCGACACCGGTGTCTGCCACCTCGAATTCAAGACCACCCGCAGCCGGGCAGCGGACGGTCAGGACCACAGTCCCGCCGGGTTCGGTGAATTTGACCGCGTTGCCCAGAAGGTTGAGCAGTATCTGTCGCAGCCGGCTCTCGTCAGCCACAACCGGCGACACTCGGCCCTCGATTTGAGCCCGCAGGGTGAGCCCGGCTGTTGTCGCCCGATCTCTGATCAACGCGCCGCAGGCATCGGCGAGGCGACGCGGATCGAGCCCCCGATCCTCTTCCAATTCAAGCCTGCCGGCATCGATTCTGGCGAGGTCGAGGACCTCGTTGATGATGTCGAGCAGATGCGCGCCGCTGTCGCGGATGTAACCGATATATTCCTGCTGACGTCGATCGAGCGGCCCCGCCGAACCGCTCGCCAGCATTTCTGCAAAGCCAAGGATCGCATTGAGCGGGGTACGCAGTTCGTGGCTCATATTCGCGAGAAATTGCGATTTCGCGAGGTTCGCCGCCTCGGCCTGGAATTTCGCCTCGCGCAGAGCTTGCTCCGCCCGAACCTCGACACTGACATCGCGGGCGGTTCCGCGATATCCCACGAACTGGCCTGAGGCATCAAAGATCGGTCGGCCGCTGATTGAAACCGTCTGCTCCGGCTGGTCGCCAACTTTTCTCGTATATTGGAAATCGCGAAACGGCTTGTGCTGTTCCAGCAGCGCCTTGTGCTCGCGCCATTTGTCGCCGTCGCAATCGGCGGCGGATGCCAGTTCCCAGCGCGCGCGTCCAAGGCGAGTGGCCGGATCTTGCCCGAAAAAGCGGATGTGATCGGAAAGATAGCTGAACCGGTGATCGCGATCGGTTTCCCAATACCAGTCCGATCCGATTTCGGCAAAGTCGCGCAGCCGGGTCTCGCTCTGACGCCGCGCCGCCTCCGCTTTCTCACATTGTTGCGAGCGCTCGATCAACCCTTGAGAGGCGATCGCCATCGCACGTACGACATCATCAATTTCGCTGATCCCGCAGCGGATCTCTTGTGGCATCCGGCCCTTGCTCAAGGCTTGTGCGGCATTCGCGACAGCGCGCGTCGAGTGGATCAAACGGCCGGCCGCCACCAACGCCACGCAACCGCCAAGTATGCGCATTCCAAAACCGAGCAGGGCGAGCTCACCAAGGCCGTTCGGCTGATGCCGCTGGTTCATCAGTTGCGTCACAATCGCCGGGGCAAGACCGATCGTTGGCAAGATCGGTGCGCCGATCATGATCATCAGCAACGTGCGGAGCGAGATGCGCGAAATTATTGGACGCAGCATTGCCGGACGCCTCCCGTCCGGCAGCAAAGGACCAATTCACTAATTTTTGATTAGCGCCGGCGGCGACCCGAGCCCGCCGGCAGATCAACTCGACGTCTCGCACCCATCCCGGTCGGCCACCCCCGTTGCCTGCCGAGGCCGTCGCGACCGCTGCGCGTCAGTTTTTGCTGCGGTCGACGAGCCGGTTTTCGCTGATCCACGGCATCATCGCGCGCAGTCGCTCGCCAACCTCCTCGATCGGATGCGCCGCGGCGCGGCGGCGCAATGCCTTGAAGCTCGCCTGGCCGGCGGTGTTTTCGAGCACCCATTCGCGCGCGAAACGGCCGGATTGGATATCGCTCAGAATTTTTTTCATCTCGGCACGGACATGCTCGTCAATGACCCGCGGGCCGCGCGTGTAATCGCCGTATTCGGCCGTGTTGGACACCGAATAGCGCATATTGGCGATGCCGCCTTCATAGATCAGGTCGACGATCAGCTTGACCTCGTGGCAGCACTCGAAATAGGCCATTTCGGGCGCATAACCGGCTTCGACCAGGGTCTCGAACCCGGCGAGGATCAGCGAGGTCAACCCGCCGCACAGCACCGACTGCTCGCCAAAGAGATCGGTCTCGCATTCTTCTCGGAATGTCGTCTCGATGACCCCGGCACGGCCGCCGCCGATTGCCGAGGCATAGGAGAGAGCGATTTCGACCGCATTGCCCGACGGATTCTGCTCGACCGCCAACAGGCACGGCACGCCGCCGCCGCGCAGATATTCCGAGCGGACGGTATGACCCGGCCCCTTGGGTGCAATCATGAACACGTCCATATCCGGCCGCGGTTCGATCAGGCGAAAGTGGATGCTGAGCCCGTGCGCCACCGCGAGGGCGGTGCCAGCGCGCATGTTGTCGCGCAGATCGGACGCGTAAAGCTGCGCCTGCAACTCGTCGGGGGCGAGCACCATGACGATGTCGGCCCATTTGGCGGCTTCCGCGTTGGTCATGACCTTGAGGCCGGCATTCTCGGCCTTCTGCGCCGAGGCCGAACCCGGGCGCAACGCGACGACGATGTCCTTGACCCCGCTGTCGCGCAGATTGTTGGCATGGGCATGACCCTGGCTGCCATAACCGATGACCGCGACTTTTTTCGACTTGATCAGGTTCACATCCGCATCGCGGTCGTAATACACCCTCATTTCGTCCTCCTTTACGCCCGGGCGAGCCCTGTGGGGCGCCGCCCCTCACCCTCCCGCCGCGCGAGTGTCTCCCCCTCCCCGCCTGCGGGAAGAGCCTTAGGGGTGCGGGGCTGCTTTGGCTGCAACTACAAGCTCGCCGCACCCCGCGAAATCGCGACCGAACCGGTGCGCGAGATCTCCACCAGACCCAGCGGCTCCATCAGCGCGATAAAGGCGTTCAGTTTCTCGGCCGAGCCGGTTAACTCGAAGACAAAGCTTCCAATCGTCGAATCAACCACCCGCGCCCGAAAGATGTCGGCAAGGCGCAGCGCCTCGATGCGCACTTCACCTTGGCCCGCGACCTTGATCAGCATCATCTCGCGCTCGACGAACGGCCCCTCATCGGTCAGGTCAAGAACCTTGTGAACCGGCACCAGACGCGAGAGCTGTGCCTTGATCTGTTCGATGATCATCCGCGTGCCGGTGGTTACGATCGTGATCCGCGACAGGCTGTTGCGGCGATCGACCTCGGCCACGGTCAGACTTTCGATATTGTAACCGCGCCCGGAAAACAACCCGACCACGCGCGCCAGGATGCCCGGTTCGTTATCGACAAGGACGGCGATCGCGTGCCGTTCAAGGCCGTCCATGCCAGCACCCATCATCACCGCCCGCTCAGACGAGCACCATACCTTCTTCCGAGACCGGCCGTTCGGCTTCGTCCTGGGGCCCGAGCAGCATCTCGTTATGCGCCGCCCCCGACGGGATCATCGGAAAGCAATTCTCTTTCGGGTCGACGGCGACGTCGAGGATCACCGCCCCTGGCGTCGTCAGCATCCAGCGGATCGCGTCATCGATCTCGGCCGCGGTCTCGACCCGCCGGCCATTGGCGCCAAACGCTTCGGCCAGCTTGACAAAATCCGGGAGCGCCGCGGTGTAGCTCTCGGAATAGCGGCCGCCATGCAGCAATTCCTGCCACTGACGCACCATCCCCATGTATTGATTGTTCAGAATGAAGATTTTCACCGGCAACCGATACTGCGAGGCCGTCGACATCTCCTGAATATTCATCAAGATCGAGGCTTCGCCGGCGATATCGACGACCAGCGCATCGGGATGAGCGATCTGCACGCCGATCGCCGCGGGCAGCCCGTAGCCCATCGTACCCAGTCCGCCAGAAGTCATCCAGTGATGCGGCTTGTCGAACTTGAAGAACTGCGCCGCCCACATCTGGTGCTGACCGACCTCGGTCGTGACATAGACGTCACGCTCGCGGGTCAGCGCGAACAGCCGCTCGATCGCATATTGCGGCTTGATGACGCCGCGGCCGCTTCTGTCATAGCGCAGACAGTCGCGCGCCCGCCATTCCTCGATGCGCCGCCACCATCCGTTGCGGTCTTGCGCCGGCTTGCCGCGCGGCCAGGCCGCCAGCAGCGCCGACACCGCCTGGCCGACATCGCCGACAATCGGAAGATCGACGCGTACATTCTTGTTGATCGAAGACGGGTCGATGTCGATGTGGATCTTCTTGGAGCCCGGCGAAAAGGCGTTGAGCCGGCCGGTCACCCGGTCGTCAAAGCGCGCCCCGACCGCGATCAACAGGTCGCAATCATGCATCGCCAGATTCGCCTCGTAGGTGCCGTGCATGCCGACCATGCCGAGAAAGTGCGGGTCCCCGGCGGGGAAGGCGCCAAGACCCATCAGAGTCAAAGTGCAGGGAGCATCGCACAGCCGTACCAGCTCGGTAAAACCGGCGCAGGCCTCGGTCCCTGAGTTGATCAACCCCCCGCCGCCATAAAACAATGGCCGTTTGGCGGCCGCGATCATGTCGATGGCCTGGGCGATGCGCGCCGCTTCCGGGATGGTTTGCGGGCGATAGCTCTTGTGACGCGCGTCCTCGGGCCGGCTGTAGGGACCGGGTGCGAACAACACGTCCTTTGGCAGATCGATCACGACCGGCCCCGGGCGGCCGCTTTTCGCCACATAAAACGCCTCATGGATCATCCGTGAAAGATCGCGGACATCCTTGACGAGATAATTGTGTTTGGTGCACGGGCGGGTGATCCCGGTGGTATCCGCCTCCTGAAAAGCGTCGTTGCCGATCAGGTGCGTAGGCACCTGCCCGGTCAGACACACGATCGGCACCGAATCCATCAGCGCGTCGGTGAGCCCGGTCACCGCATTGGTCGCACCGGGGCCGCTGGTCACCAGCACGACCCCGACCCGACCGGTCGAGCGGGCATACCCCTCGGCGGCGTGCACCGCGCCACCCTCTTGCCGCACGAGGATGTGGCGCAGCGCGTTCTGCTTGAAAAGAGCATCGTAAATCGGCAGCACGGCGCCGCCGGGATAGCCGAAAACGACATCGACGCCCTGGTCGACGAGCGCTCTGATGACGATCTCCGCTCCACTGATCGGCTCGGCCGACATGACCTGCTCCATGAATGCTGTACGGAATTTTCGCCTCGCGCGGCCCATCAGGGCTGCCGAAGGCCGCGCAACCTAGTCGGCTATCCCCCAGGGGTCAATAAAAACTCGTCAATAAACTGACGTGAGCGGCGCAACAAACTTTCCGAAAATTGCTCGTCAACCACCAGGTCAGGGTCCGCCTGGTGGCGAAACCAGGTCGTCTGCCGTTTCGCATAGCGGCGGGTTGCGCGCTGGGCCGCGGCGGTGGCCTCGGCAAGGGTCATCTCGCCGCACAGGTGACGGAAGAGTTCAGGCAATCCGACCGCTTTCATCGCCGGCAAGGCGGGATCGAGCCGGCGCGCCGCGAGCGCCTGCGCCTCGGCCAGGGCGCCGTTTTCAAGCATCGCCAGAAAGCGCGCATTGCCGGCGGCGTACAGCGTCTCGCGCGGCGGCATTATCAGGATCGTCGCAAAGCGGTAATCCGTTGCGGGATGCGGCCGCAGGCGCCATTCCCCGATCGGAACGCCGGTGGCGCACACGACAGCATAAGCGCGCACCAGGCGCAGGGTATCGCCGGCGGGAAGCCGCCCGGCCGAAACCGGATCGAGCGTCGCGAGCCGCTCGCGAAATCTCGCACCACCGAGGGTCCGATGAAGCTCTGCGGCCTCTTCACGCATCCCCTCGGGGATGTCGGGAAAGGGTGCGAGCCCGTGGCGCAGTGCCCGTAGATAGAGCCCGGTGCCACCGACGATGATCGGCAGCCTCCCGGATCTCGCCGCGGCCGCAATTTCGGCGAGCGCCAGCACCCGCCAACTGCCGGCGGAGCCGCGCTCGACCGCGTCGAGAAGGCCGTAGAGCCGGTGCGGCGCCCGCTTCCGTGCTTCAGCATCGGGGCGCGCCGTCAGGATTTCGAGGTCGCGGTAGCATTGGAGCGCGTCGGCATTGATTACGGTCCCGCCCATCGTTTCGGCGAGCGACAATGCCAGGGCTGATTTGCCGCTCGCCGTCGGGCCGGCAATGATCAGGACCGGCGAGCCGGCCGGCTGCTTGTTGCGCACACCGCACCGGGCGTAGGACAAGACCTGATGCGCTCTGTCCTCACGCTGATCGCCGCCGGCCCGGATCATCGCCTTGCCGGCATTGCCGCCGCCGTCCGCGACGCGCTCGGCGTCACCGGCGAGCCGGTCTGGCTTGCGCTGGCAGAGGCGTGCGACATTTCCGTTGATGTCGAGGAGCCTGCCGCGATCGAGAGCGCGGTGCGGACGGTTATCGGCGGCGCGCCGATCGATTTTATGCTGCAGCCGTCGCACGGCAGGCGGCGGAGGCTGCTCGTTGCCGATCTCGAATCGACGATCATCGCCAACGAGATGCTTGATGAATTGGCGGCGATGCTCGACCTCGGCGATCAAATTGCGCGGATCACCCGGCGGGCGATGAACGGGCAAATCGATTTTGCCGCGGCTCTTGCCGCCCGGGTCGCGCTGCTGGCGGGAACCGAGACGCGCGTCCTGGCCGAAGCCACGACCCGGATCCGCTTTAGTCCCGGCGCCCGCACGCTGGTCGCGACATTGCGGCGCGACGGCGTCGCAACCGCACTCGTCACTGGCGGCTTTACGGTCTTTGCCGAGCCCATCGCGGCGCAGCTCGGGTTTGACCGGGTCGTCGCCAACCGGCTGGAAACCGCCGGGGATCGCTTGACCGGTCGGGTGATACCGCCGATCGTCACCGGTGAGACCAAACGGATCACCTTGCTGAGGCTCGCCCGCGAACTTGGCATCGCTCCGGCCGCCACGCTTGCGGTCGGCGATGGTGCCAACGACTTGCCGATGCTGAATGCCGCCGGGCTCGGCATCGCCTATCATGCAAAGCCCGCCGTCGCCGCCGCAATTCGCACGCGTCTGAACCACGCCGGCCTGACCGGCCTCCTCTACGCGCAAGGTTACTACAAAACCGATTTCGTCATTCCGGCCGGTACATCTTAGCTCTGATCGACGCGCAGAGCGACAAAGCGCAGATCACCCTGGCGCTGTACCAGCACGAGGATCGATTTGCGCCCTGATTTTTTTGCTTCCGCGACCCGGGAAACGAAGTCTTGCGGGTTTTTGACCTCTTCCTGAGCCGCTTCCATGATCACGTCACCGGGCTCGAAACCTTTGTCGGCGGCCGAACTGTCCTTTGCGACATCGACGACAACGACCCCTTTGGTATCATCGCCGAGCGAATATTTGTCCTTGAGCGCGGGGGTAATGCCGGAGAGCGTCATTCCCAGCGTCTTGACCACGGCGTTGGTGCTTGGCGCCGGCTTTTGCGGCGCGGTCTCGGCACTGGCCTGCTGGTTACTCTCGGCGAGCCGGCCGACCTTGACCCGGACCGTGGTCTCGGCGTGCTTGCGCCACAGGGTCACCGGAACCGATTTGTCAACCGGCGTTTCGGCCACCAGCCGCGGCAGACGCCGCATGTCGCTGACATCCTTGCCGTCGAAATCCAAGATCACGTCGCCGGGTTGGATGCCGGCGATCTGTGCCGGCCCGTTATCGTTGACACTCGCAACGAGCGCGCCGCGCGCCTTGTCGAGCCCGAGGCTCTCGGCGATCTCGTCGGTGACGGCTTGAATGCGGACGCCGAGCCAGCCGCGATGCACGGTATGGTCGGCCTCATTCTTTAGCTCATCAACGACCTCTTTGGCGAGCGCCGACGGTATCGCAAAACCGATCCCGATCGAGCCGCCAGACGGCGAATAGATCGCGGTGTTGATGCCGATCACCTGGCCATTCATGTTGAACATCGGGCCGCCGGAATTACCGCGGTTGATCGGCGCGTCGGTCTGCAGGAAATCATCGTACGGGCCGGAATTGATATCGCGCTGACGGGCGGAAATGATCCCTGCCGTTACGCTGCCGCCGAGGCCGAACGGATTGCCGATCGCGAGTACCCAGTCGCCGACCCGCGCAGCGTCGCTGTCACCCCAATTGACCGCCACCAGCGGCTCGTTGGCCTTGACCTTCAGCAACGCGAGATCGGTCTTGGTATCGCGACCGACGACCTTGGCCTTCAGGTTTGTATTGTCATGCAGGATGACGGTGATCTCGTCGGCATCCGCGATCACGTGATTGTTGGTGACGATGTATCCCGCCGGATCGATGATGAAGCCGGAACCAAGCGAGGTCGCCTTGCGCGGCACGGTGTCGGGGTGCTCGCCCTTGGGCAGGTTGCGTTCGAGAAAGTCATGAAAAAACTGCTCGAATGGCGAGCCCGGCGGGAATTGCGGCAGATCGGGTGTGTCTTGATCGCCGCCGGCGGTTTTGAGGGTCTGCGTCGTCGAAATGTTGACAACCGAGGGCAGCAGCTTGGCCGCGAGGTCGGCAAAGCTGTCGGGCGCCGGGCGTGCCTGCGCCGGTGTTGGCAGGACGGCGGCCGCCATCGGCGTGGCGAGAAGAAGCGCGGCAAGTGCCGCCTGAACGGCCGCGCGGCGCCCGATGATCGATAGGCAGAACGGCAACTCGTCGCTCCTTGTGATGGCCCCGCGCGCTTGGTTCGTGCGCTCCCTCGGGGTACGGTTCCTGCCGGGAGTGCACCCCCGAGATTACGGGAGATGCGGGCGCCAAGCCAGCCGCTTTCTCGAAGCAGCCCAGCCCCGGCAGCAAGGTCGAAACCGGCTCAACGCCTGACAACCCAGACGAGCGCCACGCCGACGCAGACAGCGACGAGCCCGGCAATCCGCAGGATTTGCGGCGAGACTGCCGTCGCTCTCACCGCGGCGCGTTTCATGCTTTGCGGGAACAGCGCGTAGAGACAGCCCTCGATGACCAGAACGAGGGCGATGGCCGTCAGGAAGTCGCGCATCAACCAGAAGGCAAGCGATTACGGGTCCAGCGATATCGGATGCCCGTTACTGCCCACCGGCTTTTGCCGCCGAGGGCCCCGGTTTTGCCTCGGTCGCCGGCTTCGGCGTTCCGCTCGGGTTCTCGAAGTAACGGAAGAAGCTGCTGTTCGGGTTCAGCACGAACGACGTATTATTGCTGCCGAACGCGTCGCGATAGGCTTGTAGCGACCGATAAAATGCAAAAAAGCTTTTATCCTGATCATAGGCCTTGGCGTAGATGTCGATCGCCTGGGCGTCGCCCTGGCCGCGCAGCTTTTGTGCGTTGCGCTGGGCGTCGGCAAGAATCACCGTTCTTTCGCGGTCGGCATTGGCGCGGACGGTCTGCGCCGCCTCGGCGCCTTCGCCGCGATACTGGGCCGCTTGCTGCTGGCGTTCGGACCGCATGCGCGCATAGATCGCTTCGCTGTTTTGCGGCGGCAAATCGGCGCGGCGGATGCGGACATCGACGACATCGATGCCAAACGGCTTTGCCTGGGTCGCGACTTCATCACGGATCTGCCGCATGATCTGCGCCCGCTCCGGCGACAGCAGCGCCGACAATGTCACATTGCCGATGACTTGCCGCAAGCTGCCGCTGACCAGCGCGCCAAGCCGGGCGCGCACCCCCGCCTCGGTGGCGACCGTCTGGTAGAACAGCAGCGGGTCGGTGATGCGATAGCGGGCGTAGGTGTCGACGACGAGGCGCTTTTGGTCCGAGGCGATGACCTCTTCAGGAGGCGGCTCGAAGTCGAGCAGGCGTTTGTCGTAGATTATCACGTTCTGGATGAGTGGCTGCTTGAGCTGCAGACCGGGAGTGCGGATGACGCGCCGCGGCTGGCCGAACTGGAGGACCAGCGCCTGTTCGGTCTGGGTGACGATGAACAGCGAACTCATCGCGAAAATGCCCGCGATGACGAGAACTGCGCCGAGGACAAAGAGAGCCCGCCGGCTCATGGTTTGCGCTCCGTCACGCGCATCGGCCTAGTCCTGCCCGTTGCCCAGCGGTGGCACCGGCATCAGGGTGGATGTCTGGGCCGATGATTGCGGCGGCTGGGTTCCCGCCCCCGGGGCGCCGGGACCGGTTGTCGCCGGTGGTGCCACGGTCTTGCCGGTGCGGCTGCCAAGCGCGGGGAGCGGCAAATACGGCAGCACGCCATTGCCGCCCTGCGCCGATTTATCGATGATCACCTTGTTGCTGTTCTTCAGCACCTCTTCCATTGTCTCGAGGTAGAGCCGCTCCTGGGTCACATCCTGCGCCGCTTTGTAGGCGTTGTAGACCGACAGAAAGCGGGCGGCGTCACCCTGCGCCCGAGCGACGGTCGCGAGCCGATACGCTTCGGCCTCCTGCTCGATCCGCACGGCATCGCCGCGCGCAATCGGGATGATGCTGTTGCGATACGATTCCGCCTCATTGCGCAAACGGGCGCGATCGGCGAGCGCCGCCTGAACGTCACGGAACGCGTCGATCACCTCCGCCGGCGGGTCAACCCGCTGCAACTGCAGCTGCGTGATCTCGATCCCAGCGCCGTAGCTGTCGAGGATCGTCTGCAGCAATTGCCGGGTCTCGGCTTCGATTTTGGCCCGGCCCTCGGCCAATGCCTGCGCGATCGGGGTTTCGCCGATCACTTCGCGCATCGCACTTTCGGCCGCCGACTTGACCGTCAGCTCAGGGTCACGGATGTTGAACAGATAGGCCCTGGCGTCGCTGATCACCCAGAACACGGTGAAATTGACGTCGACGATGTTCTCGTCGCCGGTCAGCATCAGCGCTTCTTCCGGGACCTGGCTGCTCTCGGCCTCGCGCAGGCTCTGGGTTTCTCCCGACCGATAGCCGATCTCGGTGCGGTTTACGCGGGTGACGCTCGGGGTCAGCACGGTCTCGATCGGGCTCGGCAGGTGGTAGTTGAGCCCGGGCTGGGTCGTGCGATTGTAGGCGCCAAAGCGCAGCACGATTCCGACCTCGTCCGGCAGCACGCGATAAAAACCGCTGGCGAGCCAGATCACGGCAATCGCGATCACGACGAGGCCGACCCCGGTGCCGACGCCAAACCCGCCCGGCAGAATGCGCCTTACCCGGTCCTGACCGCGCCGCAGCCATTCCTCGAAATCCGGGGGATAGGGGCGATTGCGCGGCCCGGGACCACCGCCGCTGTTGCGCGGACCGCTGCCCCACGGGCCACCGCCGCGGGGGCCGCTGCCCCACGGACCGCCCCCTTGACTCTGCCAGATCATCGAAACTGAACCTTTCCGCGGCACGCGGCCGGGACCGACGCCATCACGCCTCGGGCCGCAAGACGCGATGCGCAGGACTTGTCGCGCGATAGAGGCTTTGCCTGCCGGTGTTGTCAAGCACCGGCGGCGGGCCCAGATTTTGCTCGTCCGGGCGAGCTTGGCTTGGCGCTCCGCAAACGGCGCCGGCCCGGCGCCGGGAATAGTCGCTCAACCCTGCCCCCGCACCCGCGCGTGATAACACCGCCGCGGCTTGACGACCCGGGCAAAAGGTCGCGGTTGCAGGTTTTGGCCGCCGATTGAGACCCGCCGATTGAGGCCCGCCGATTGAGGAATGAGATGGCAGTCACCGAAAAACAGATCCTCGACGCTCTCGCGCGCGTCGCCGACCCCGATCGCGGCGCCGACATCGTTTCGCTCGGTATGGTCTCCGGGATCGCGATCCGCGACGGCAATGTCGCCTTTGCGATCGAGGTTGAGCCCGAGCGCGGCCAGCGGTTGGAACCGTTACGCAAAGTCGCCGAACAGGCGGTGGACGCGCTACCGGGGGTGCTCTCGGTCACGGCGGTGCTGACCGCACAATCGGCTCCGCGCGGCCGCATGCCGCCGACGGCGGCACCGGCGCCGGCCAGCCCGCCGGCGCATGCCGCCAACCGGCCGCAGCGCGGGGCTGTGCCCGGCGTCGGCGCCATCATTGCCGTGGCTTCCGGCAAGGGCGGGGTCGGCAAATCGACGGTCGCTGCCAATCTGGCGCTCGGCCTGAAGGCGAACGGGCTGCGCGTCGGCGTACTCGACGCTGACATCTATGGCCCGTCGATGCCGCGCATGCTTGGGATCACCGGCCGGCCCCGCTCGCGCGACGGCAAGACCCTGCTGCCGATGGAGAATTACGGGCTGCGGGTGATGTCGATGGGGTTTCTCGTGCCGGAAGACACGCCGATGATCTGGCGTGGGCCGATGGTCATGAGCGCCTTGCAGCAGATGTTGCGCGAGGTCGAGTGGGGCGCCCTCGACATCATGGTGGTCGACATGCCGCCTGGCACCGGTGACGCCCAGCTGACGATGGCGCAACAGGTCCCGCTCGCCGGCGCGGTCATCGTCTCGACGCCGCAGGACATCGCCCTGCTCGACGCGCGCAAGGGCCTCAACATGTTCCGCAAGGTCGATGTCCCAGTCCTCGGCATCGTCGAGAATATGAGCTATTTTCTGTGCCCGCATTGCGGTGGCCGCAGCGAGATCTTTGCCCATGGCGGCGCCCGCCGCGAGGCCGAGCAACTCGGCATCGAGTTCCTCGGCGAGGTGCCGCTCGATCTGGCGATCCGCGAGACCTCGGACAGCGGCCATCCGATCACCGTCTCCGACCCCGACAACCCCTACGCCGCGGTCTTTCGCCAGATCGCCGCGCGGGTCTGGGAAAAAGTCTCGGGTGAAGGCGCGCTGCGCCCGCCGCCGCGCATCGTCGTCGAATAGACCGGGCGCCGCGGGCGAAACGAGCAAAGCCGGTGCGGCTGTTACATGCCGGCGCTGTGGCTTTCGGCGGCAAGACTTCGCAGAACCTGTCCTCGGGCACCATCAAGCCGACCTGGGCTCGCCGGCAGATCGTCGGATGCGTCAAACGTGTTTCGTTAACTATTCGCGGCCGATACTGCGCGCCATCAGCGTTTGACCCAACCGAGGCCGCAATGAATGATCTGATGCCAAGATCGTGGCGCCTGATGCCGTCGGCATTGCTTCCCGCCGACCCGACAGCGTTTCACGGACCGCGCATCGCCTGGTGGGTCGCGGTCGGCTATTTGTCGATTATCACAATCCGCAGTCTGGTCCATCTGTTCTGGCCGGATGGCGGAGCGCACAGCATCGCGACCATCGACATCGCGGTGCCGGGCGGGCGCAACATCATCGCGATGTTCGGCCAATGGGGTGCGATCCAGCTGCTCTTGGCCGGACTCCTCTGGGTCTTGCTGTACCGCTATCGCGGATTGGTGCCTTTGATCCTGTGCGTGTTTCTGGCCGAGCCGTTTTTGCGCGGATTGGCTGGGCACCTGAAACCGATCGCGACCGTCGGCACGGCTCCGGGTGCCGCATTGAACTGGTTCGTCCCGCCGCTGATGGCGATGGCGCTCTACGCGGCCTTGTGCCCGGGCGGGCACGGGCTGGAGCCATCGCAGCCTTTCGTCATCAATCGCTGACCTGCGGTCGGCCAGATATCGACGACCTGCCGGCCGGTTGCGTTGCGAGCTGACGTCTCGCCCTGCCGCAAGCAAGCCGTCTTGTCGTTACGCGCCGGGGCCTTTGCGCGCCTGCACCGTTGCGCGCCGGGGATTTCGACCGTTCCGCCCTATCACTCGGCCGCCGATCGCAGGCGACGATAGAGGAACGCCACCGGAATGGACCTATCTGTTGCCGGACGGAACCTCGATCGGCGCGCAATTCGACCGTCCGGACATCAGGCAGTCCTCGAGGTTGGATTCGTTGCGCAGCGCATGCACCAGATAGACCGCGGCAATCACCAGCACCGCGACGACCAGCAGACCGATCAGCGCCCGCGATCGCGACTGGTCATGATTGTCCTCGTCAGGCGGCTGGGTCAACAAGCTCTCCGGTCAACGGCGGCCGGCAGCAATCGCGCCCCGGACAGCTCGTTATAGGCGGAAAGTCGGATTGGCGTTGCCCGATTTACATCGCCCCGGTTTGCGTTGCCGGGATTTGCATCGACCGGATTTCACGTCGCGCCGGTTTGCGATGCAAAGCGCGGCTGCTTGTCAAGCAGCCCGGCGCTGGGCGAGATTGACCGCCGGCCCGCAGCGTGGCGGCGCCACCTGCCTCGACCAACATCGGAGGATTGTCGCAATGCCCGACCCGGCCCTGTTGACCGCCCGCGCCGCCGCACGCGAGATCGCCGACCGTCGGCTGACGGCCGCTGCACTGGTTGCCGCATATCTAGAGCGCATCGCGGCGCGCGAGAGCGTGGTCGGGGCATGGCAATATCTCGACACTGATCTGGCGCTGGCACAGGCTCGGCAGCGCGACAACGAGGCCCCGCGCGGGCCGCTGCACGGGATCCCGATCGCGGTCAAGGATTTGATCGACACCTTTGACATGCCGACCACCTATGGCTCGCCGATCTATCGCGGTCATCGGCCGGCGGCCGACGCCTCCTGCGTGGCGCTGGCCCGCGCCGCCGGGGCGATCGTGCTCGGCAAGACGGTCACCACCGAGTTCGCGACCTTCACTCCCGGCAAGACAGCGAACCCGCACAATCCGGCGCACACCCCCGGCGGCTCATCGAGCGGCTCGGCGGCGGCGGTGGCCGACGGCATGGCGCCGCTCGGCTTTTGCACGCAGACCGCCGGATCGGTCATCCGCCCGGCGTCGTTTTGCGGCTGCGTCGGCTTTAAGCCGAGTTTCGGGCTGATCAACCGCGCCGGCATCAAACCGCTTTCCGACAGCCTCGACACCGTTGGCGTCTATGCCCGCAATGTCGAGGACGCGGCATTTTTCGCCGGCGTGCTGACCGAACGGGCGGCATTGCGCCATCTGACGGCGCCCGACGCAGCACCGCGCTTTGGCCTCTACCGCACGCCGATGTGGGACGAGGCGGAACCCGCGACTGCCGCGGCACTCGATGCCGCACGGGCCGCACTCGAACGCGCGGGTGCCGCGGTCGCGGATGTGGGGATGCCGCCCGACCATCAGGGCTTGACCGAGGCGCAGGACAAGATCATGGGTTTCGAGACCTGCCGCGCGCTCGCCGATGAGCGCATCCGGCACAGCGCCGAATTGTCGCCGCGGCTGGCGCAACTGCTCGATGCCGGCATGGCGGTCGGGGCGGAGGAATATGACGCGGCACGGGCCGCGACCGCGACCGCCCGTGCTGGTCTCGATGATTTCTTTGGCGGCTGTGACGCGATCCTGACGCCGGCAGCACCCGGCGAGGCGCCGGCCGGCCTCGGCTATACCGGAAACCCGGTGTTCAATCGGATGTGGACCTTGCTCGGCGCGCCCTGTGTCGCGGTCACCACGTTGTGGGGCGTCAGCGGCTTGCCGACCGCGGTGCAGCTGGTCGGCCGGATCGGCGACGATACGCGGCTGATGGCATGCGCCGCCTTCCTCGAACGCGCACTCGCCTGACCGCCATGCGGCTCCCGGCGGCGGCGATTGTCGCTGTAAGCGTGGGGCTTGCCGCCTGCACCGCGCTCGATCCCTACCCGACCTATCCGCAGCAACCCGCGGCCGGGGTCAGGGATGCCGGCCCGCGAGTGGCGATCTGTTACGATTTCGTCGCGACATCGCACGCCGAGGTGCAGAAGGAAGCGCAGGCCCAATGCGGGCCGGGCACGCAGGCGGCGCGCGTCGATACCGATTGGATGCTCGATTACTGCCCGCTGCTGTTGCCGGCGCGTGCTACTTTTGTGTGCCGGCCGAAGAAATGATCGGCCCCCGGTGAGGCCGGGCTGCATGACGGTTTGCAGCGGGGCTGCTCGGCAGCGGCGCAGGAATATCCGCTCGCGAGCGCGATCGAGCGGCCGGCCGGCGCCCGGTCCTTCGCTTTGGCCCATTGGCCGTTTATCTCGGTCCCTCGATCAGTTCGCGCAGCGCCTGCACCACAGCTTGCGGGGTTTCGCGCGACAGGAAATGACCGGCCACCGGGATGACGCGGCGGTCGTAGCGGCCGGCGAAATGGCCGGCATGACCAGCGGACGGCCCGACCGGCGAAACGCCGTCGGCCGCCCCGTGCAATACGATCGTTGGGACGGTGATCGGCGGCTGAGCGGCAAGACGCTGCTCGATCGGCTCCAATGCCGGATCACCCGGCGCGTTGCCATGGCGGTGGCGATAGGATTGGATCGTCACCGCGACAAAATCCCGGTTGTCAAAGCTTGCTGCTGTGGCCGCGAAGGTCGCATCGTCGAATTGCCAGTTGGGCGACCATAGACGCCATAGGAGCCGGGCGATGTCGCGGCGGTTGGCGTCGAGCCCGGCAAGCCCGCGCTCGGTCTGGAAATACCACTGATACCATAGCCGATGTTCCTGCGCCGCGGCGGCCGGGTGACGTGCGGCGGCGATGTGCTGGATGTTATAGCCGCCGATCGAGACCAGTCCGCGCACCCGCTCCGGCCACAGCGCGGCAACAACGCAGGCGGCGCGCCCGCCCCAATCGTAGCCGGCGAGAAACGCGTCTTCGATATCGAGGGCGTCGAGGAAATCCCGGAGATCGGCGCCGAGCGCGGCCTGCTGGCCCGAGCGCGGTGTATCAGGGTTCAAAAACCTGGTCGGACCGTAGCCGCGCAGCCAGGGCACCACCACCCGGCACCCTATGGCAACCAATGCCGGCGCCACACCGTCCCAATCATGCGGGTCGGACGGCCAGCCGTGCAACAGGATCACCGGCGGCCCGTCATCGGGCCCGCTCTCGGTGTAGCCGATTTCCAGGGCGGCAGTACGGACGGTGCGAAACATCGGCTCATCCTATGATCCGGACCGGATCGGGTGTGATCCTGCAACTTCGCGGCTCGCGGATCGGTTTAACGTCGATTTGAACACCCGGTCGCCCGCGCAGCAAGGGCTGGCAGACTACCGGCGCCAGACTTTCCGGCGCCAAGGGAGGGCCGTGAAAACCCGATCTTGCGCGCACAGCACGCTTTCTCCGGCCGTCAACCCGGACGCGACGGCGCCGCCGAGATCACCGCAGGGTGCCGGCAGGATACGCCGCCGCCTCTGCCGGGATGACGGCCGGAACGATCACGGCGAGTGGTATCACGGCGCCGCCAGTGTACGTTCGAGTGCGCGGCTCCAATAAGCGTTTTGCCGATCGAGCCTTCTCGTTTCCGCCGCGGACAAATGCGGCCGGGTCAGTTGCCGCTCGATCCTCGCCATTTGCTGTCGTAGAAAGCGTATGCGCGCCTCGCGCTGCTGCTGTTGTCGGGGATTCTCGGCCAGTTCACGGCTGGTGCGCGACACCGGGTCAGTCGGCACCACCTTTTCCCCGAGGGCGGGCGGCACGATACGGGTGGTTGGTGCGGCGGACGGCGAATCGATCGGTCCAGGTGCCGGTAATGATATCGCTTTGGGCGGTGCGGATCCCGTATCCGGTAGCGTTGCCGCGGATGGCGAGGGAGTCGGTGCGGGCGCAGGAATCGCCGTCGCCTGGCGCGCCAAGGCCGCCGGTTCCATTGGAATGATCGTCGCCTCGGGGTTCCCTACCCGCGGCACTGCCATATTCTCCTTGGAACCTCCGAGCATTGAAAAGCCGGCACCGAATAGAGCACCGCTGACCGCGATTGCGACGACGGCATGAGGGATCAGCGAAAGGACGGCGCCATCCCCGGCACGTCTCTTATCGGGGGAGATCGGGCTTGTCTGATCGGGTGAAACAGCCGACAGAGAATGCAAGTCTCCACCGGGAGCATCGTAGGTGGTGCCGCTGTGAACCAGCGGAGGGTGAATATCGGCAAGCAGTTCCTCGGCCATTCGCGCAGCCGAATGCCTTCCACCGAACATTCCGATCCCTTCATTAAATGGTCGTGGCATACGGGGTTAAAATAACCGTTGCAGGAACAGGTAGAATCATTTTTGGTATAATCGTAAGTTGATGCTGAAAGCCGCTGCCGGCAGATCCCAGTTGTCTAAGAGCTTGGCGGTCTTTGCGGATTTCGGTGCGCAGATTTCGGTGCGATGGGTCGCCCGGATACCGGGCAGGCTATCCGGTCCGAAGCAGACGACGCGGCGAGCCTGGAGGTTGTCGCCGCTGCTGGCGACGCCTGCCGGCGATGGTCGCCGGCCGGGCGGTGGTTGGTCTCGGCAGCACAACCAGCAAACCGGTCTGCCGCCGCATTATGCTGTTGTTAGTGGGCGGACGCCGCTTCCCCGGGATTTCTCAGGGATGCAGCGCCAGAATGATGTCGTCCAGCAGCGGAAACAGCCGGTTCAGGCCGGCATTGGTGGGGGTCATGTCGCCGAGCCCCACAACCGCGTAACGCAGAGCCTTTCCCGAAACGGTGCGGTCGACGATGGCGCAGTCATGACCGCTGTTGTCGTCGCCGATCCCGATTTTCGAAACGATGGAGGTGAGCGAACGGCCATCGCGCTGCAACGCGTCAGCGATAAAGCTGACCGTCCCGCCGAGCGGAGGGCGGGTCATCGGCCGGCGCATTTCCTGGTTCGCTGTGGGGTCGGACAGCAGCTTGTCCGTTGCCAGAAGTGTGAGCAAGCGCGCAACCTGAAAGGCGGTAGCCGTGACGTTGCTCAGTTTGCGGCCCTGCGCCTTTTGCCAATGCGCACTCAGCGGGCGGCCGGCGCGGTTCGCCTGCGGATTGCCGCGAGGGTTCGGTATCCAATCGTGTCTTTCATAATCGGCCGAGAGCCACAGGCCCGTCTGATGGGCGCTGTCGAAAAACCCGGCGCCGGCAAGTGCGCCATTGATGTAGGGAAAGCTGAGGGGGCGAATACAAAAACTGGCGGACGCGTCGTTCGACCAGCGCAGCATCGACCGCATCGCGTCGTGATACTTGCCGGCCGGCCAGTGGCCCGGCTTGGCGAGGTCGACCCGGCCGAACTCGCCGACGTCTTCGATCTGGCTGTCGGTCAACGGCGCGGCGGCGAAATCGACAACGCCGGCGGTCGAGAACGTGAACATCTTGCCGATGTCGGGAAACCCTTTCGGCAATCCAGGGAAGGCCGCCGTCAGCTTGGGCTGCCAGGCGATTTGCAGGGCATGGATGACCGGCTTCTCCCATCCCGCCGTCGCGGTCGACAGACCGCCAGCGATTGCTGCCGCGACCTCGGCGCGAACCCGCGCCCGCAGTTCGAACGCCGCATAGGCGGCGGAGATCTTCTGCAGGCTGCCGACAAAGACCATGTCCTGGTCATTGAACCCGGCATAAGGCGGATGCGCCGGATTGCCGGTCAGGTCGACCAGCGCGGCGCACAGGGTGGACAGCGCCGGGTCGCTCGCGACCGCAGCCATCCTCGCATTCATCGTCGCGTTGCTGCGGTCGAGGGTCAGCGGCAGTAGGCTCGGAAACGGGTCGACCCCTACCGAGACCGCCGCCGCCGGCGGCACATCCCACTCCAGCATCGGTGCGGCCGGCCGATTCCCGGGCCGCGCCTGCCGGGCATAGTAGAGCCGCTTGCTGGGCCAGACTGCTTCCTCGCTTTCTCCGGCAAAATCGGGCTCCTCCAAAACTTCGCGGGCTTGCAACGAGGCCCCGTCGGCCCCTATCCAGCTGCGGAGCTGGCTGACGACATCAGCGTTCACCGCGATGACCGTATTGTAGGTCTCGCCCGCGGCCTCGATGATGCCAATCAGGTAGCGCTGGCCGTCGTCCACGACCCAGACGGGCGAACCGCTCTGGCCGCGTGTCGCATCCGCCGTGATCTTGAAAACCGGGTTCATCGCGACCCAGTTTTCGACCTGGCCGTGCTGTGTCAATTGCGCGTCCACTTGCGCCGAGCCGGTAGAAAACTCCCCGGCGGCGCACCACATCTCGTGCTGCTTGGATTGTGGATAACCCGCGGTCACTATTTTCATGCCGATCAGCCGCTTCGACAGTGTCGACGGCAGGTTGTCGATCAATGTTCCGCCGCCGCCCTTGTCGCTGCCCCAAAAGTAGAGTGGCTGGTCGTTGAAGCTCCTGAATTTTTGATCTCCAATTTTGTTGTCGAGGGTGATCAGCGCATAGTCGTAGCGCGCCAGTGGCGCCTTGGGATCCCATTTGGGATGAACCGCCCAGGATTTCGCCTCGATTTCACCAAACGGTTCGCTGCTGCCGCTTCGGCCCGGTGCGACGTGCACCAGCAGCGCTTCGTATTCGACCGCAATGCTGCCGTCCTCGTTTCTCTCCGCGTCGTGCAGCAAATGCGCTGCGGTCAGGACATGCTGTGGCGAGATCAGCACGCCGCTACCGGCTGGGGCAAGTCCGGTCTTTTCGTCATGGCTCGGCTTCCTGACCAGACGCTGCACCGCCACCGAACAGACCCAACGGAAAGGTATCGCCGTCGTATCGTCAACGTGAAGACGGTCGTCGGTCTGTCCAATGATGCCGGTTTCCTCGTTGGTAAGCGGAGCCGTGGACGGGAACAGAGGCGAAGGCGGCAACAGTTGCGGCGAAGATGCCCGGGGCGACGGGGACGCTGGCGGCGGCGGAGATGGCGGATGGTTCGCTCCTACTATCTCATCGGCGTCCAATTTTTCGTCGTATTCTGCCCCTAGATTTGAGAAAACCATCCACCCCAAATGTATGCCGGGCAAATCGTCGCCCCGCACCTGCTCCCAGAGAAGGTTAAAGACCCGCCCTTCCGGTTCGGTCCACCCGTGCTTATTTTGGGTAAGCCGCTCGTAAGCAATGCGGAGAAGCACCTCATTATGAAGCTTGATGTCGCTTTTGAATACTGCCCGGCCCTTCTCGACGCCTTCGTTCCACGCCTTAAGCAGTTCTTCGGCCGTGTCGACGCCCCAAGGCTGGAAGGTTCTGTCGACGGGCTTCATGTTGAGCGCCTCCCACATGATCCCGTAGCAGTAGCCTTTCTTCGTTTGGATTCGGGTTCCGGTGCTAAAGGCCTCGTACAGCTCAAAAACCGTTATAGCCATCGTGGCCACGTAGCCTAATGGCACCGCTATTTCTATGGCCAGTGCGAGCGCCCCTGCCGTACTAGCACCCGTGGCTAGCGCGGCATCGCCCCAGGAAAGGGCCGCTTCTATGGCCGGCCATGCTGTCGAGGTATGGAATATATCGATGATTTCAGCCACGCTGCCGATGACGTGAATCCCGTCGAGGGCATCCTTTACCCACTTCTGAAGTTGCGACTGGTTCATCGCCGGCACCCTGACGGATGGTGCTTCTTGTTGCTGATGATCCTGCTCTGCCGAGGCACCGGCCGATCGTGGTGCATAACCGTTCTCGGCGAATGCTGTCGGGCGGTTCCCGGTGAATGGGATTTCGGCCTCAGCTCGTCTGTCGCGCCTTAAATCATTCTCGGCCTGTTCGGCTGCCTCCCGGCACAGGCGCGACAATGCCCGCAGATAGGCGGAGATCGGCACGTCGTGTCCGTGCACGCGGGTCGAGCGGCGGCCGGCCCGGCCGAGGAGGACGGCAAGTGCCGCCTGCTGTGGCACCGGCGAGGCGAGCGCCTGGTGCAATGTGAGGACGGCCGGGAGATGCCCAAAACTGATCGCGATCTCATCCGCCGTCAGATGCGCGTGCGCCGGCGACAAAGCGGGGCGGATCGCGATGTAGGGGTCGGTCGTCGCCCGAGCGGTTGGCGAGGCAGCCCGATCCCGCTCGTCGCCAGACGGCCATTCCGCGGTTTCCGGGCTGCGATATTCGACCAATTGCTGCGGCTTTGCTTGTGGCCACCGGATAGCGGGCTCGGCGTCACTCGCGGCTGCGGATGCGGTGTGGCCTGGTGGCGGCAACAGAAAGGGGCCTTCGGCGGCCAAGCCTGGCAGACCCGCGGTCTCACCCCATTCGTGATCGTGGCCGTCGCCCGATGGCCCTTCGTCGATCGATCGAGACACGCGATTCCTCCGATCGAAATTCGTCTGATCCGGGATGGCTGCCCGGCTTCCTGCGCGACGGACACCCGGCTCAGGGCAGGTGGGGCATGTGGCCGTTGGCGCGCGGCGGCCCCGACGGATGCACCGGATGCGTTGCAACTGCGGGCAGGGCATGCGCAGGCGGATGGGTCGTCCTCGCCGCCAGCTGCGGGTGCGGCGGCGGATGCGTTGCGGTCGTCGCGCGGGCGGTCATCGTCACCGCGGGCGCCTTCAGATCGCGGCCGGTAGCGAGCGAGTATTGGTCGATGACGATCTCGGCATTGGCTTCGATCGTTGACGGCGGCGTGTAGAGCGTGGCGACAGTTCCCGGCGTATTGAAGATCCCGGTTTCGATCGACTGCATCAACGACGAGAACGGCTGGGCCAGATCGAACAGCGCCTTTGACTTTGAATGAGCCGACATGCCAACGCGCTCCGCAATTTTTTGCAATCGCTGCTCGGGACTGGAGGCACTGGCGTTGAGCGCCAGCACGATCGACGAATCGTACATCACTGCGAGATGCAGCCACGACATGACAGCCACGGCCCGAAATTCCTCGCGCGCCAGATTGCCGTTCAGCCGCCGCGTCGCCATCATGTCGTAGAGCCGGCGCGCCGCGGTCGAAATCGCCTCGTTGTCGGTGGTGTTGACGCCGCTGATATTCTTGGCATTTTCGATGCCTCGCCAGATCTCGCCGGCGAGCGCCTCGAAGGTCGGGATGAAGTCGCGATTGGCTGCCTCGGGCCGGGTGTAGGGATGGGTGACGACAAGCTCCGGCGCGTGCGACAAGTCGATCCCGAACATCCAGTAATAGACCGTCAGGCGGTTGGCGATTTCGTCGCGGCGCAGCCGGCTCTGGGTGGTCCATACCATCGTCGGCAAGCCATCGCTGTAGATCAGATATTCGGTATTGCGCAGGAACTGCTGGGCGGCAAAGCTCGGCGACGGCAGCTGCTCGCTGAACATGTAGGTCTCGACCACTTTGGCGAAAATGTCGTAGATCCGCGTATTCTCGATCAGATACGCATAGATCAGGTGGTCGAAATTGGTCATTCCCGGAGATAAACCCGGCTGACCCGTTGCCGGGACAAAGGTCTCTGCCGCCGAGGGCATGAACAGCTGACCCGTGGGCTGCGTATTCGGAACGCCCGCGGAGCTGTAGCCCAAGACGTACCCGGTCGTGGCCGGATCGGCGAGGATCGCGTCGGTAATCCCGCGCGGCCACGCCACGAACGGCGAGTTCGGGCCGCCGGTCGCATTCAGCGCGTTGTAGCGGTCGCGCCAAACCGTCTCGACAATCGCCGACAGCTGCAATGGATGATAAAGAAACAGGCTATCGATGTTCGGCTGCGCCGGCTGCAGTCCAGGCGGCGTTACCAGCTGAAG
Organism: Allostellaceae bacterium; assembly: GCA_035509615.1. GTDB lineage: Bacteria > Pseudomonadota > Alphaproteobacteria > ATCC43930 > CGMCC-115725 > AP-15. The sequence goes on from DATJLK010000022.1 coordinate 33,437, forward strand.
AAACATGGTTCGCTCTCCTCGATCCTCGCGTCGGCTCCGGGTTACCGGCCTATGGTCTGGGGAGCGGACGGAAAGACCGGCCGATTGAAATTGCCGGTATTGTCAAGCAGCCGTTGCGGGCCGCGCAGGCTCAGATGCAGCCGGAGCAGGTCGGCCAGGACCGTCAGTTGATAGGCGTTGAGAGTGCCGGTCAGCGCGCTGACCTCACGCGCCACGATCTGGGAGATCGGATCGGTTGTACCCCCACTCGATGGCGGCAGTGCGCCACCCGCTCCGGTCGCAGCGAGACCGCCATTACCGGGCGGCGGTGGCGTACCGCCCGTGCCCGCCGCAGCGAAGCCGCCATCACCGGGCGACGAGGCCAGGCCGACCGCCGCTGCCGCGGCCTCGACCACCTCGTCGATCGCCTCCCTCGCGACCTCGGCAAACTCTTCTCGAGCTTCAGCGATCTCTTCGCGCGCCGCCTTGGTGATGTCCTCGCGCGCCGCCTCGACCATCCGCTCTTCATGCGAGGGATGGTGCGGCCCTTTCGGCTCGCTCATTGGTGATCTCCTACCCCTGGTCACAGCGTTCCTCGTCTCACGCCGCCTGCTGCGCCGTCAGATGGCCGAGCCTGATCATCAAATCCTCCTGCTGCTGCAGGATCTCGCGCCCGGCTTCGGGTTCGAGCGCATAGCGCAGCCCCGACAATGCGGTCAGCCGCAGGCATTCGGTCCAGATCCAATGGCTGGAACTGAACGCAGCACCGCCGGCATCACGCTGCATCAGCCGCAGAGCCCCGGGCGAAACCCGCTGCGGGTCGACGAGATCTGCCAATCGGCGCTGGCGGAAGCAGGCCAGCGGCGTCAACAATGCCAGATCGACAATCCGCGGCAGCAGCGGACGGATCGCCGTGATCAGACCGGCGACGAGCGGCGGCGCGATCGCGAGCGGATGCAGCTCCTCCCAGGCCGAAGCCAGTTCGTCCCACGGTCCAAGACCGTAAAACCGGCGGCACATCTCGACCCCGAGAAAGACCCGCAGATACGCGATCGGGTGCACATCCGCCGGCAGAAAGCGAAAGACCTGGGCGGCATGACCCGACACGACATCCGACAGCGCGGCGACCGCGGCGTAACCACAATGGGCAAAGGCGAAGCTGTCGGCAGCGATCTCGCTCGCCCAGTTTGCCACCTGTTCGGCGACCCCGGGGCCGGCTCCGGTCAGCTGCGTGCGCAGCCCGCGCGAGAATGCCTCATTCCACCCGGTCAGGCCAGCAACCTGATGGCCGCATTCGTGAACCAGGGCAGTGGTGCGGAACCGGTTGTGCCAGGTGATCTTGATCGCGGCGACGCGGCTCAACGAACCGTCCCACAGTCGTGTGCCGATGCGCAGGATCGAGGCGCCGATGCCGGGCTTGAAATAGGTCAGCACCGGAGGGGTCGCGATCCGCAGCGGTTCGAGTGCCGTCAGGATCGCCCGCTCCGCCATTACGTCACACGCCCGCAATTGGGCGCCGACCTCCGGGTTGCCGCGCGAGCGCACCGCGTCGACATAGAAATCGACCAGCAGCTCGGTCTGCAGATAGCGATCGCGCAAGCGGTCGACATGCTCGGCAACCCTCTCCAGGTCCCGCCGGTCGCGGGCGGCGACAAAGCCGGCGCGGACCGCAGCAGCCTCGCGCTTCAGCTGGTCGCGCGCCGCCTTTAGCTCGGCGCGCAGCGTCACCCCGACATAGCGCTCGACCATCGCCCAGGCGGCGGGCGAGGCGGTCGCCTCGAAATCGTCGAGCCGTTCCGCCGCACCTTCCCAATGGGTCAGCTGGCGGAGTACCTGGCGGCGCAACCCGGCCGTCGCCCGCTCGCCGAGACTGGCAACAGTATGGTTCATTTTATCGCATAACCGTGGAGCGCCACGACGGCGAAACTCGGCGTTCCGTTGAGCCAGGCGCCGCCATGGAGATCCGGCGGCTGCCGGCCCTGGGCCGCCAGGCGTAGCATTTCAATCCCGGGAATGCTCATCGTCAGCCGCAAGGTCAGCCCGTCATGATGCGCCGTGGCGACGCGGCGAAACTCGTCGGCGTGACCGGCAAAGTATTGGACGATCTGATGCGACACCCATTCGTCGACTTTGGCAGCCAGTTGCCGCCCCGATTGCACCAGCCAGGCCGGCACGCGGGCGTCAAGGTTCGGCACCTCGCTGACGACCCGCAACTCCGGCGGCAAGTGGCGTTCAAACAGCGCCGCCCTGACCATTGCGGCGGCGCGTTGGACCAATGGCTTGACCAGTCGAAACGCCGCAGCGCCATTGCCGGGTTTGGCGAGTTCGGTCGCGATCTGCTGGCAGAGATGTTCGCTCAGGTAAAGCCAGACCCGGATCTCGCCCTTGCGCAGATTGATCAACAGCTCGGTGCGGGCGAGATGGGCATGATGCCGGTGGTGAAGGTGCTGCCGGCCGGTGGCCGGCTCGATGTAATAGAGACGCTGGCGCAGATGCAGCCGGTGCGGACCTGCCAGGTGGTGGCCGGGGTGGACATGACGGTGGTCCGCCAGCCCGGCATTGTGGCCGAGCAGCGCGCCCGCAGCATGCGGCGTCAGCGGATGCAGATCGGTTTTACGGATGCCTTCGGCCCGGGCGATCGTCGCGGCGCGGGCCCCCGGCAGCGGCTGAATGATCTTGATCTTGCCTTTGAAGGTCCGGCCAGCCGGGACATCCATCCGGTCGCGCAGGTGATCTTTCAGCGTGCCGCCGCCAAATGTGTGGATGGCTCCGGCAATTTTGGGGGTGATCGTCACCTCGGGCGCCTGGCTGTATTTCGCGTAGCGCTTGCGGTGCGAGTCGTGCGGCATTCTCCGCCATACCCCCGGCTGATCGGCGGTCTCACGCAGTTCAGGCTTGATCAGCGCATCCGGGAAATAGGAGGCGGCGGCTTCCTCGAACGCTTCGCGCACCGCACCGTCGAGCAGCGTCTCGTTTTCGAATACGTGCGGCGGCAGTTCGGCGAGCCGGGTCGCCGTGTCTTCAATCGTCGCCGCCAGCGCCTCGGTGGCGATCGCGCGCGGATCGGACGGACCAGTTTCGAGCCCGACCAGGCTGAGCCCGGCGCCGGCGATGGCCGGGGCCAGCATGTTCGCCCCTTCGGCGCCGAGTATCGGCTTGATCAGCTTGGCCAGCAGACCGCCGATAAACTTGGTCACGCGCGGTCGGCCGATCACGGCGATGCCGCCTTTGAGCGCCGGCCAGATCGCCGCCAGCGCCGGCAGAAACTGCTCCATGACCGGCTGCGGGCTTTCACCCGGCTGCAATCGGGCGAGCCCGTCGGCGAGTTCGGCCCGGGCGTGATCGAGCACCTGCAGCGGCGACACCTCGTAACTCTCCTGGGCCTCCTCGCCATAGGTCGAAACCTGATGATCGGCCTCAGCCTCGTCCGGCGTCAGCAGCAGCTGTGCCGCGTGCAGATCGAATTCGGCCTCGAGACGCGCCACGTCGGGTGCGGCGGGGATGCTTTCGGCTTCGAGCTGCTCGTCTTGCCCGGTCTCGCCCTGATGCGCATCGCCGAGTTCGTGAAACAGTCGGTCGGACAGCTTTTGCGCCAACGGGCGCAGCTTTGCCGGAACCTTGTTCAGTATCAACTTGCCGAGATGTTTGAGCAGAAACTGCGCCAGCCGTTTCAGCGCCCCGACAAACGGGCCGAACACGAACTTCCCGGCGAATTCCAGCCCCTTGCCAACCAGCTTGAGCGGTGCCTTGACCGCCGCCGAGACGAGCTTGCCCGCCTTGCGCAACAGCCCGCCCAGAAACTGCTCGGAAGCTGGCGACAATGGCTGGCCGCTCGGCATCACCTCGGTGGCGACGCGATCGATCTCCATTTCGGTTAGCGCCCCGGCTTCGTAACCTTCCAGCCGGTCGCGGAAGCGGTCGAGCATGGCGTTGGCCTGCGCCGCCAGCGGCGCGAAATGCTCGTTGAGCAGCCGCTCGGCGGCAAGCTCACGCATCTCCCGGTCGCCGTATTCACCGGCCAATTGATCGGCGTGCAGCTCCAGCGCCTCATCGGCGAGCTCATCGAGCGCATTGCGGAATTCGCTGTCTTTCAACTCAGTGGCGATCTCGCCCAGGTTCGCGATCTCGGCCGATGGCAATCCGGTTTCGTCCGCCGCCTCGCCGGCCGGTAAGAACGGCGTCTGCAATTCCCACGCTTCCCAGGTCCCAGCCGGCAGTTCGCCGTTCGGTGCCTCGTGCCACCGGTCTTCCGTGCTCTCGTAAGCCGGGATTTCGAGAAACGGGGTTTCCGCGAACGACCGGTCTTCGTACTCCTCGGAATACCAGTCTCGTGTCGTCTGCGACATGATCACCCCTCGTTATGTCTTACGATGCGTCGGCGAGGCGTTTCTCGCGTCGCTCGCATCGGCGGTATTGCGGCCAGTCCTTCACGTCGATTCGAGGGTCGGCGCGCGCCCGGTCAGGGCTGCCACCAAAGTTGCGGCGGACAGTTCGACCAGCTGCGCCGACCAGGGTCGCAGCTCATGGACAAAGCCGCCCCTTCCGTCGCTTGCAATGGCGATGACCTTGAGCTTCGGAAAAGTCAAAAGCAGATTTTGGTATTGCAAACCAGCGCCGGGCAGAGCCGTCTGCATGACCACTGCATCGGCCTGGGTCAGCCGGATCGGGTCGGCGAGATCGTCGCATTCGATGGTGACACCGGCAATTTGCATGTCCGATGACTGCTCAAGCGCCGCAGTGATAATGTTGCTCAGCATATTGGACATGCCAGCTAGCAAAATCCGCATTCGACCCGGTGCCTCATTGCAGGACGACACTAACAGGCCGGTCGTACTCGCTAAATAGATCTGCTGGTCTATTGGATGGCCTGGAATGATCCGGATCGCGCAATCGAAAACCACGGCTGCGCCAGGGCCGATCGTCGCGTGCCGGGTTTATTGCGGCGCGGTCTCCAGTGGTGCGGATTTGACATTTGGGCGCTGGGCCCGGTTTTCGTCATGCCTCCGACAGCGGGCGCCCAGGACCAGGGCTGCCGCCTTGCCACCCCAGGGTCAGGCTAGAGCAGATCATGCCAGGGATAGGTCAGGTTGGATCCTTTGGATCCCGCGTGACCTGCATCCGGTCCGAGAAAGGTCTGAAAACGATCCGGATCTCAGATGGCCATAACCGCGAAACGCCGGTCCGCCCGTCGCAAAAATTGCGCACTGTCCGTGGCAAGCGAGCGGCCGTCGTCGCGACGATGTTCGCGGGCCGCGACAATTGCGCGTTGGCGGGAGCCTCGCTAATCTCTTACGTGCAGTGCAGCTACATGAAGTGCCGGCCGAGAATCTCGGTACGGCGCTGGATCCTTAGCTTCTGCAGAATATTGTGAACATGATTTTTGACCGTGGCGTTGCCGAGGCACAGACGTCGCGCGATTTCCTTGTTTTGCAGACCGCTCGCCATCATTGCGGCAATCTCGCGCTCGCGCCGGGTCAGCGGTTCAGCGCTCTGATCCGACAGCCGGTTGCTCGCCAGCGAGGCCACCCGGTCGAATAAAAGAGCGGTGATTTTCGGCGGGCAGATGACCTCGCCGTTGAGCGAGCGCAGTATCGCTGCCACGAGATCCTCGATTGTCGCGTTCTGCGCCACGTAAGCGCAGATGCCCGCTTCGGCGCAGGCAACAATGCGGGCTCCCTGTTCTGCCAACGCCACTGCTACCACCTGCAGATCGGGGAGGATCACACGGAGCTGACGCGGGACGGCCAGACTATCCAATCCTCCCATATCAAGAAGCACCAGCTGGGGGGCCAGATTTCCAATTTCCCGCAACGCATCGGCAGGCGAGCCGTCACCCACGACATCGAGCGCACCCTGACGCGTCAGCATGGCTTTGAGACCCTCGCGGAACAAAAGCGTCTGGCTTATTATGTAGATGCGGGGTAGCAGCGTCGGCGCCGCGGGCGTACCGGTATGGCCAGCATGGATTACCGAGCTCTTCAAAGTCGGCGTGGGCGCCGCCGTCGGAGTTGACGCATACGCTCGCATGGCGATTCCTGACGGAACGTTGGTTGGCCTTGTTGCTGGGCCTCAGGGCTTTATCAACATTGGACGACTTTTACCGTCAGCTTAATCCTAGCTTAATATCCCTGGGGTGTGAAGACGCTCACACCTTCGTTGAAAAATTGCTCTTTCTCGGTTATGCCGCACTCGGCTTGCGTCCGCTGGACATGGCGGGTACGAGCACGACTGCGCCCACGGCAGCCGCCCGATAGCGGACGGCGACAGCTCGACCGCTGCTCCGGCAAAGCTGGCGCCGGCATGTTGGTCCCCGTTGCGGACATCCCGGCAACAGCAATGGCGCTTTCACACGGGCCGCGGCGGATCGTATCGTGGCTGGCGCAATTCGAGACTGGGCTCATCCAATCATGCTGACGGACCGATATGAACTCCCGTTATCCACCACCTCGACCGCGGCGCGGGAGGCTTACCTCGAGGGCTGTGCGGCCAAGCTGACCATGTATCCGGGCGCGATCGCGGCGTTTGATCGCGCCATCGCCGCGGATCCGGGCTTTGCTCTGGCCCATACCGCCAAGGCGCACGCATTGCTCGAACGCGGCGATATGGCAGCGGCACGCGCCTCGATGGCCGCGGCCAACTCGCTGACGGCCGGTGTGTCATTGCGGGAAGCCGGCCATATCGCGTTTTTCGACCGGGTGGTAGCCGGCGATTCCGAGGCTGCACTTTCGGCGTTGGACCGGCATCTCAGCGCCTGGCCGCGCGACGCCATGGTACTTGCCACTACCGCGTTCACCAATGGATTGATCGGCAATTCCGGCCGCGCCGGGCAGAAACGCGCGCTC
>DATJLK010000023.1:0-24766 GCA_035509615.1 Allostellaceae bacterium
CGCCTCACCGTCGAGAACGGCGCCTATTGGGCAATTGCGCGTGACGAAGAAGAAGCGCGCTTCTTGACGGCGCTATTAAATAGCGCGGTGGTGACGCAGTCGGTTGCGCCGATGCAGCCGCGAGGAGCAAGCGGTTATCGACATTTCGACAAGCTCCCGTGGGAGCTGCCTATTCCTGAGTTTGATCGGCGGATAGAACTGCATCGGGAATTGGCTGCGGCGGCGGCCGAGGCGGAGCGCGTCGCCGCCGCGGTAACGTTGCGCGAGGGCACGTATTTCACCAGCCAGCGGCGAGCGATCCGTGTTGCGCTTACGGCGGACGGCATCGCCGCCAGGATTGATGCGCTCGTCACCCGCCTGCTCAACGGCGCGTCCTAAGGGTCATTCCATTCGCTGCCGGACGATGTCGGCGAGGAGCGGGTTGAACTGGTCGGCGGCCTCGTAGGCGACCCAGTGGCCAGCGCCGGGGATCACCTCGAAGCGCAGGCCGGGCTGGATGGCTTCAAGCACGCGTTTGCGTTCGTCGAGATAGGGCCAGGCGCCGGCGTCATGCCCGCCCCAGATGCCGTCGAGCCGCGCCGTGACGCGCGGCAGCGCCTGCAGCAGCGTGTCGGTGCGCGAAAAGCGTCGGCTGCGGATCCGGCCGCGCGGTGCGTTCAGATATTGGATGTAGACGGCGAGGTCGTCGATCTTGTCCTTGTCGGCGATCATCAGCACCCCGAGGTTGTGCCGGGCGATTGCCAGCAGTTCCGCGACCGTGCCGCCCGGCTTCTGGCGCTCGAGTTCGGTCGGCTGACGCGGCAGGCCGAGCCCGTTCGAGCCGACGATGGTAAATCCGCGGACCCGCTCGCCCAGCAAGGCCGCGACATGGCCGCCGACGACTCCGCCAAACGAGAACCCGGCGAGATGCAGCCGCTCCTGCCGGGGCAGGACAAGATCGAGACCGTCGACGAGAATGCGGGCGAGGCTCTCGGCGGTATGCGGCTCGGGTGGGGTCGCCGAGCAGCCGAGCCCCGGCAGGTCGGGGGCGATGACGGTAAAATCGCGCGCCAAGGGCAGCACGTTGCGGATCCAATGCATCCACGAGCCGTAGCCGCCGTGGAACAGCACCAGCGCTGGCCCGGCACCCCAGATGCGCCACACCATCTGCCCATCGCCACAAGGGGTCTCGATGCGCATCGCCTCGGCCGCCACGCCATCGACCAAGCCCCTCGACTCCTCGCTGATTTCTGCCACCGATCGCCTCCGCTTACCGATTCCGCACGAGGCTGATATCCGGTTTCATGTCGGCCGCCTAGCCCCGTTGGAAGCAGCGATGGAACGCCCGCTTTTTCCGCCTCGTTCAGCGCAAGAGGGTCGGTTTACGAAACGAGGAGAGCAACATGGCAAATGAGCGCGATCTTGCCCACGACATCGCCGATGAGGGGCTCGAAAAAATCATCGAAGGCGACGAGGAAAAGGGCCGCAGGATGATCGAGGAGGCAAAAAAGCGCGATCCGAAGGCAGTCGAGGAGCTGGCCGAAGAAGTCGAACGCGACCGCGAACAGGCCGAACATTTCATCGACAGGAAATAGCGTCGGCGCGCATCCAAAGCTGATGAGGGCGCGGGCAAGGATGGTGACGGCGCAGGGTCGATAATCGCGACCGAAATCGTCGCGGCCTGCCGGCGCTTGGCGATCGCCGGCCGCAGTATCGGCAATCTCGATTTCGCCTGCCGGCGCAGGCCGGCACGGGCAGCCGAAATCGCTCCCGAGCAGAGCCTGTCTTCGGGCCGGCCGCCGACGGCCGCCCCCGGGATCGGGTGGGCGGCCCCTGCGAGGCTCCCGGCTTGACGGGTTTGGACGGCACGGGGTCGATGTCATTTGCGTCGTGCCGCGTGCAATCGATCGGCGATGTCCCCTGATTCGCGAGCGTTGGGTAACTATATGACGCAGAGCGGCCATTGCAGCGCCGCTGCCGCTCGGAGCCGAGAATGCCGGAACGTCAGTTGGAAGCGTTGATGTGGGCCCAGGCCTGTGAAGCCATGGAGCGCGCCGAGCGCCTCCACCGGCAGTTCTTTCACCGGAGCCACGCAACCCCCAATTGGGAAGCGCCATGCGACATCTTCGAGACCGACGACAGCTTGACGATCCTGATCGCCCTGCCCGGGGTGGCGGTCGATCAGATCCAGGTGACGATGAGCGCCGGGGTGCTGGTGGTAACCGGGGAGCGGCCGCTGCCTCCCGAGATGGCAAAAGCACGAATTCATCGGTTGGAGATCCCGCATGGCCATTTTCAGCGTCGCATCGAATTGCCGCCGGCGCGATTTGAGCTGTCCGGCCGGCATCTCGCGAACGGTTGCCTGATGGTGCAGCTGCACAAATTGTGATGCGCGCGCCGCGACCTGACCCAAGGATTTTCCCGTATGCCCTCAGAACAGCAACACGAACTCCGTAGCGCGGAAGCCGGCAGTCCTCCACCTTCCGGCGCCATCGAGCAATTGCTCGCCGGGATCCCGGCGCTGCCCGCCGACGCGCTGATCCTGATCCCGACGCGCAGCTTTGTGCTGTTTCCTGGGACGGTCCTGCCGGTAACCCTCGGGCGGCAGCGTTCGATTGCCGCCGCCCAGGCGGCGATCCGGCTGAACCGGCCGATCGGCCTGGTGTTGCAGCGCGATCCGGCGACCGAAGACCCGATCCCGGTCGATCTGCATCGGATGGGCACCGAGGCCAGTGTGTTGCGCTATGTCACGAGCCCGGATGGCCAGCATCACGTGATCAGCCAGGGTGAGCGACGGTTTCGCATCATCGATTTTCTCGACGGCTACCCGTTTCTGGTCGCGCGCGTCGAGCGCCTGGCCGAACCGACGGCCAGCAACAAGGACATCGAGGCGCGGATGATGCATCTGCGCAATCAGGCGATCGAAGTCTTGCAGCTGCTGCCGCAGACCCCGGTCGAACTGGTCAACGCCGTGCAATCCGCCTCCTCCGCGCCGGCACTCGCCGATCTGATCGCCAGCTTCATGGACATCACCCCGGCCGAAAAGCAGGAGATCCTCGAAACCGTCGATATCGAAAGCCGGCTCGATCGGGTGTCGGCGATGCTGGTCTATCGCATCGAAGTGCTGCGCCTTTCGCGCCAGATCAGCGAGCAGACCAAGGAAAAGATCGACGACCGCCAGCGCGAGTTCCTGTTACGCGAGCAGCTGAAGACGATCCAGAAGGAGCTCGGCGAAGGGGACGACGCCAAGAGCCAGGAAGTTGCCGAACTCGCCAAAAAAATCGACGAAGCCAAGATGCCGCCCGAGGTCGAAGGACATGCCAAGCGCGAGCTCGCTCGGCTCGAGCGAATGCCGGAAGCGGCGGGCGAATATTCAATGGCCCGCACCTACATCGAATGGCTGGCCGAGTTGCCGTGGTCGGTTGAGACCGGCGGACAAATCGACATCGCCGAGGCGCGCCGCATTCTCGACACCGATCATTACGGCCTGGCAAAGATCAAGCGGCGGATCCTTGAATATTTGGCAATCCAGCAGCTGAGCCCCGGCGGCCGCAGCCCGATCCTGTGCTTTGTCGGCCCCCCGGGCGTCGGCAAAACCTCGCTCGGACAGAGCATCGCCCGCGCCACCGGGCGCAAATTCGTGCGCGTCAGCCTGGGCGGCACGCATGACGAGGCCGAAATCCGTGGCCATCGCCGCACTTATATCGGGGCCTTGCCCGGCAACATCATCCAGGGCATCCGCCGCGCCGGGGCGCGCGACTGCGTGATGATGCTCGACGAGATCGACAAGCTCGGCCGCGGCATCCAGGGCGACCCCGCTTCGGCGTTGCTCGAAGTGCTTGATCCCGAGCAGAACTCGACATTCCGCGACAATTATCTCGGCGTGCCGTTCGATTTGTCGCGCGTCATGTTCATTACGACAGCCAATGTGCTCGACAGCATTCCCGGACCCTTGCGCGACCGGATGGAGGTCATCGACCTGCCGGGCTATGTCGAGGACGAGAAATTCGAGATTGCCCGGCGCTATCTTGTCGCCCGCCAGCTGAAGGCGAACGGGCTGACCCCCGACCAGGCTGAGATCACCGACGACGCGATCCGCGCGATCATCCGCGACTACACCCGGGAGGCGGGCGTGCGCCAACTCGAGCGCGAGATCGGTGCCGCGTTGCGCAGTGCGGCGATGCGCATCGCCGAGAAAACCGATACGCATGTCCGCATCGAAGCGGAGATGCTGCGCGAGATCCTCGGCCCGGCCCGCTTCGAGGGTGAGGTGGCGATGCGCACCAGCGTTCCCGGTGTCGCCACCGGGCTGGCCTGGACGCCGGTCGGCGGCGACATCCTGTTTATCGAGGCCACACGGACGCCGGGCGGCAACCGGCTGATCCTGACCGGTCAGCTCGGCGAGGTCATGCGCGAAAGCGCGCAGGCGGCGCTGAGCCTGGTCAAGGCGCGCGCAGCCTCGCTCGGGCTCGATCCGGCGATCTTTGAGAAAAGCGACATCCATGTGCACGTTCCAGCCGGGGCGATCCCCAAGGACGGGCCCTCTGCCGGGGTGGCAATGTATACCGCACTGGTGTCATTGCTGACCGACCGCACCGTCCGCAGCGACACCGCGATGACCGGCGAGATCAGTCTGCGCGGCCTCGTCCTGCCGGTCGGCGGGATCAAGGAAAAAGTCGTCGCCGCCGCCCGCGCCGGGCTTCGCACCGTGATCCTGCCGGTGCGCAACCGCAAGGATTACGACGACATCCCCGAAAGTGCGCGCAACAGCCTGCGCTTCCGCTGGGCCGAACGTGTCGAAGAGGTCACCGAGGCCGCGCTCGAACCGGGGCCCAGCTCGTCAGCCCGCGCCGCCGAGTGAGCGCAATCGGAACTGGACCCAACGCATTCGACCAGCGCGCAATCGCTTAGCCGCGGTACCGGCGGCGCGTGACGCGCAGGCTGAAGAGCCCCGGTGACGAGAAGGAGAACGAAGAAGGGCGAGGCTTAAAACCGGCTGCCGGGCACTGATGATGCATTTTTGACGGCGCGCGGCGGACACTCCGGGGCAGAGATCGGAGCCGGTATCAATCTTGCCGAGAACGTTCGATGCGCCAGTGCCAGCCAGAACCGCTCGCAGCGCGGGCTTCAGCCCGCTGTCGAGCAGGACGGCAATGCGCGCTGATCGCTGGTGTCGTCATCTGTCTGGTCACGGCATCTGGCGGGTCCAAAGCCGGAGATGAACTCTCTTCTATTGCCGTCAATACCGCGGACTCGGCACCAGCGGCTGCGGCGGCGGGTGAAACCCGCCCGAGCCAAGCCGCCGCCGCGCCAGCGGCCACGACCGTCGTACAGCCGTCTGAGCCGGCCCGGACTGGATTGGCGCCGGCCAACCCGGCCGCGCCCGTAGCGGCGGCGCCGCCCCCGGCGATTGCTGCCAATCCTGCGGCGGTCGACATTATTGCCGGATCAGGATGGCTCGGGCGACAAGTCGGGCTGCAACCCGATTCCGGGGTGTTTCTCGGCGGCCTCTGGGTCGGCAATGGCAATTATCTGTTTTCGGGCGGCGCCAGTCCGGGAAACTCGAGCTTCAACAGCCTGTTCGTCGCCAATCTGACGCTTGATCTGGCCAAGCTGGCGCGGATTCCGGGGGCCGAGTTCGATGTGGAGTTCCTGAATTTTGCCGGCCAGCCGAGCAACCGGGAAGCCGGCACGGTCACTGGCTATAACGGGCTGCCGGGGTCGTCGCCATTGACCCGCAGCGAGCTGTACGAACTGTGGTGGCGGCAGGCGCTGTTTGACAACAGACTGATCATTCGCGTCGGCAAATCGGTTCCGACCTACGATTTCAACAATGTCAGCCGAGCGCTGAAGACGACCGATGAAAGCCTTGCGATCCCGGCAGTCACCAGCCTGATCTACACCCCGATCTTTGTCAACCCGACCATCCTCGGCAACTTGCCCGGCTATTACAATTCAGCCTATGGAGTGACGACGACGATTGCCCCCAACAAAAATCTGTACATGTCTTACGGGGTCTATGACGGCGATCTCGCCCTCGGCGAACAGACCGGGTTGTGGGCCACGCCGCATTTCAACGGCTATTATTTCAATATCGCCGAGGCCGGCGGTGGTTGGGTACTCGGCTCGAACAAATTCCCCGGCAGCGCCGCGATCGGCGGCTGGGACCAGACCGGCGCTCTCAATCTGATTTCAAACACCGCAGCCATTGCGCAAAAAGGCACGCAGGGCATCTATACCTTCGGGTCGCAACGGTTGTGGAATATGACCGCGGATCCGGCGGCCGGCAGTGTCTCCGGCTTTTTCCAGTTCGGCACTAACGATTCACGAACGATGCTGGCGCACAAGTATTTCGGCGTCGGATTGACCGGCTTCAACCTGATCCCACGCCGGCCGGCGGATTCCATTGGTGGTGGGTTGGCATGGTCATGGCTGAACACGAATCTCGGGTTCCGCAGCGACGAGACGCTGATCCAGTTCTATTATCAGGCACAGATCGTCAATAATTTGTATTTACAGCCGGTTTTCACCTACGTTCCCGATCCCGGGGCCAACCCCGATCTAAAGCCGGCGGCGATCGTGACCGTGCAGACCACCGTACTCTTCTGAGCGTTGACTCTCCCGAGCCTTGCCGCTGATCAAAACAATCGAAGCTCTGGTGACAGCGAAAATCGCCGTTTTATTAGCGGTTTTTTATCAGATCGGCGCTTAGCATCCGCTCCAGCCCGCGCTATTCCGAACCGTTTCGGCGAGCGAGGGGGGAGCGATACCCATGCAGAACAGTCTGATCCCGATGCGCTGCGCGCTCGTGGCGCTACCTTTGCTCTTCGCTGGCAACATCGCGCAGGCGGCCGATCTGCCGCCGTATCTGCAAGAACTCGTCAGCACCACGACACCCTCGGCCAGTGCCATTGCGACCGAGAACGTCATCGAGTTGAACACGACGATGTTCGATCTTTATGCGACAACCGCTGCGATCTCCAAAAAGAATATCCTCGCGCACCATCCCGTCATTCTGGCACTGTTCTCCGGATCCGGCGGCCGGTTCATTCTTTACCGCCCAGGCATGCCGCCGCTCGAAGCACCGCCGGTGCCGATCGCCTATCAGCTTCTGAAATCGGTCGCGCACAGTACGATGGCTCTGGCCGAGGTGGTCGGGCCCTATCTCGACAAGCCGACCGACCAGACCTGGATGGCATCGATGCTAGCCTTCCGTTCCCGAATGCAATCGGCCGCGGCGGGCATCGAGCTGACCGACATGCCAGTCGATTGGCGGAACAACAGCCGGCATATATTGCAGAACAACCTGGCTTTCATGGCTGCGTGCATTGCCGGAAAGTCGATCTCGTTTGCCGCTCTTCAGGCCTTTGCCGGCCAACAGGCGCCGCTCCTGCGCAAGAACATCGGTTGGGCGGCGCAGACGCAGGTCGCGCACTGGATGAACGTTGTCGGCGACTGGAAAAAGTCGCTGGGCCGCGATTGGGAAACGGCCTACGCCGCGAGCAACACGATCTATGTAACGCGCCAGAATAACGTCCTCTTCAGCGTCCTCGCACAGTATTTCGGACCCGAGGCGATCAACGACCGGCTGATGCTGATCGAGACGATCTCGTTTACGACAACCCCGGACGAGATGCTTGATTCGATGACCCGGATCATCGCGGACCGATCGGTTGGCGCCGTGTTCTTTGGCAATTATCACCTGATGGATTACGAGCTTATGGGCGGCGATGCACGCGCCGCAATCATCGCCGAAGACGCCAAGCGGGCAATGACGCCAGTCCTGCCGCCGCTGGTGCCGTTCGGGTCTCATCAATGGCCGATGCTGATCACATCCGGACAAGGCCCCGGCTCACTGGCGGAACTGCAGAAATAACCACTGCACCAAACCCGCCGCGATCCTCCAACCAGGCGAAAACAGCGAATGAATCTGCATACCATCAAGGAAGTGCGACGCCCGGCAGCAGCCGACGAGATCGCCCAATGGCGAACCGGATATGCCTGGCTCGCCGGCGGCACCTGGCTGTTCTCGGAACCGCAGTTGGCGACCGACACGTTGATCGATCTCGAACGTCTGGCCTGGCCGCCGCTCAGCAGGGTGGCGAACGGATTGGAGATTGCGGCGACTTGCACGATCGCAGATCTTTACCATTTCGCAGAACCAACGGAATGGACCGCCGCCGGGCTGTTTCAGGAGTGCAGCAACGCGCTGCTCGCCTCGTTCAAAATCTGGAATGCGGCGACAGTCGGCGGCAATATCTGCATGTCGTTGCCGGCAGGTGCGATGATCGCGCTGACGGTGGCACTTGAAGCGTCCTATACCTTATGGCCGAGAGGTGCGCCGGCGCGCGAGGTCGCTGCGGTCGATTTCGTTACCGGCAATCACGCCAACATATTGCAGCAGGGCGAACTGCTGCGCCGCATTCATCTGCCTACTGCCGCCCTGACAAAGCGGTACGCGATGCGCCGCGTATCGCTGACCCAATACGGGCGGTCCGCCGCGCTGATCATTGGAACTCAGGACCGGACCGCGCGCGACCTGCTCCTCACCATCACTGCAGCAACTCCACACCCGGTTCAGCTTCGTTTTGACCGGTTCCCATCGGCGCTGGAACTGCGCCGGGCGATCGATGAGAGCCTCCCGATCGATGGTTTTTTTGGCGATGTCCATGGCTCGGCGGCCTACAAGAGGCACCTCACCTATCACTTGAGCGAACGGATCCGCTGCGAACTGGCCGAACCGGAGATTGCACAATGAGCTATATCGTCGACGGCAAGATGGCATCGGCCGAACCGCGGCCGGGCCAATGCCTGCGCACCTTTTTGCGCGACCTCGGCGCGTTCGGGGTCAAAAAAGGGTGCGATGGCGGCGATTGCGGCGCCTGCACCGTCTGGCTCGACGGCACGCCGGTGCATTCCTGCCTGATGCCGGCCTTTCGCGCCGCCGGGCGGCGGGTGACGACCATCGCCGGCCTCGCTGTTGCCGGCGAACTCCACCCGATGCAGCGGGCCTTTCTCGATGCGCAGGCGTTTCAGTGCGGGTTCTGCACCGCCGGAATGATCATGACGGCGGCCTCGCTCTCTCAGCAGCACCGCCAGGATCTGCCGCGCGGCCTCAAGGGCAATCTCTGCCGCTGCACCGGCTATCGCGCGATCAGCGATGCGATCCACGGCCGTGCCGCCACCGAGGACGACATTGCCGGCAAAGCCTGCGGTGCGAGCCTGCCCAACCCGTTCGGACCGTCGATCGTCACCGGGCAAGCCCGCTACACGATGGATGTCGCCATCGACGGTATGCTGCACCTGAAAGTGCTGCATTCGCCGCATGCCCATGCCCGGATCGTCGCCATCGCCCGAGATAAAGCCGCGGCGGTCCCCGGCGTGATCGCGATCTTCACCTGGGAGGATGTGCCGCGCCGGCTTTACAGTACGGCAACCCATGAGGATCACCTGGTCGATCCCGACGATACCTACATGCTCGACGATGTGGTTCGCTTTGTGGGCCAACGCGTCGCGGCGGTGGTCGCCGAAACCGAAACGGCGGCCGAAACCGCTTGCCGGCTGCTTGATGTGACCTACGAAATTCTCCCCGCCGTTTTCGATCCGGTCGCAGCGATGGCCGATGACGCGCCGTTGCTGCACCAGAAAGGCTTTGAAGAGCGAGGCAATGTTTATCTCGACATTCATGGCGAGGTCGGCAATGTCGCCGAAAGCTTCGCCGCCGCCGACGCCGTACACGAGATGACCTATTCGACCTCGCGGGTTCAGCACGTTCATCTCGAGACCCACGGTTCGATCGCCTGGCGCGGCGATGACGGCCGCATCCATGTCCGGACCAGTTCGCAGGCGCCGTTTATCGCCAAGCAAAAGCTCTGTCACCTGTTCGGGTTCAAGGCTCGCGACATCCATGTTTTCACCGAGCGGATCGGCGGCGGGTTCGGTGGAAAACAGGAAATGCTTTCCGAGGATCTGTGCGTCCTCGCGGCGATAAAGACCGGCCGGCCGGTGAAGTGGGAGTTCACCCGCGAGGAGGAGTTCATCGCCGCGCCAACCCGCCACCAGATGACCACCCGGGTCAAGCTCGGCGCCAAGAAGGACGGCACCCTGACAGCCCTGGAGGTCGAGGTTGTCTCCAATACCGGCGCCTATGCCGGACATGCGGGCGAGACCCTGGCCGCTGCCCTCGGCAGCCCGTTGTGCCTCTATCGATGCCCGAACAAAAAGGCCGAGGGCGTTGTCGTCTATACCAATATGGTGCCGGCCGGCGGCTTTCGCGGCTATGGCGCCTCGCAGACGACTTTCGCCATCGAATGCGCGATCGACGAGCTGGCGCACCGGCTCGGCATCGATCCCTTTGCCATGCGGCGTAAAAACATGGTGCGGGCGACCGACTGGATCGAATCGGTCTGGCACGACCCCTCGGATGTCGGGTTCGGCAGTTACGGCCTCGACCAATGCCTCGATCTCCTCGAGGCGGCGTTGGCGAGCGGCCGCGGCGCCCGCTGCCCGGCAGGGGATGATTGGTGCGAGGGCACCGGCATCGCCAGCGCCATGCTGGAATGCGGCCCGCCGACCGAACATCGCTCGGGCGCAACGATGATTCTGCAAGCCGATGGCGGTTATCGCCTCGCGGTCGGTTCGACCGAGATGGGCAACGGCTCGGTCACCTCGCACCGCCAGATCGCCGCCTCGATCCTCGGCGCGGCGGCCGGCCACATCGCAATCGTCAATGGCGACACAGACCTGACCCCATACGACACCGGCACCTTTGCCAGCACCGGCACCGTGGTTGCCGGCCAGGCGGTGGCTTTGACCGCCTCGGCGCTGCGCGACAACATCCTCGAATTTGCCGCCCGTTTCACCGGGACCGAGCGGTCCGACTGCCATCTGCAGGATGATGCAGTGATCTGCGGCAACGCCCGCATTTCGCTCGCCGAGCTATGGGCGACGGGGGCGGCGTGCGGCCACCGTTTCGAGGCCAACCGCAAGGCCTATCTCTCCCCTCGGACAGCGGCCTTTGCCGTGCACGGCGTCCGCGTTGCGGTCAACCGCATCACCGGCGAAATCCGGATCTTGCAGAGTGTGCATGCTGCCGATATCGGCCGCCTGATCAACCCGATGCAGTGCCGCGGTCAGATCGATGGTGCGGTCGCAATGGGATTTGGCTGGGCGCTGACCGAGAACATGGTCTATGATGACGCCGGCCATATGGTCAACCCGGCTCTGAGGAACTATCGGATCCCGGCCTTTGCCGATGTCCCGGCGAGCGAGGTCTATTTCGCCGACACCGTCGATGCGATCGGCCCGCTCGGCGCGAAATCGCAAGGCGAATGCTCGATCAATCCAGTCGCACCGGCGATCGCGAATGCGGTTGCCCGCGCCGCCGGCGTCCGGTTCCGTGATCTGCCGCTGACACCGGATCGCATCTTCGACAAGCTCGACCGGCCGGCGTGACCCAATCCTTATCGGCGGCGGCCGCCGCGGTCACAATCGTTGTCCAGACACGGGTAAAGTCGGAAAAGACCGGGGAGTTCGCGGCGTGGCAGCAGAAGATCGGCCGGGCCGCCGCCGAATTTCCCGGCTTTATCCGCCAGAGCGTACTGCCGCCAAGCCCGCCAATCCAGGTCGACTGGGTCATTCTGCAGACCTTTGAAAGCACCGAGGCCGCCACCAATTGGCTCAATTCGGAGGTCCGCCTCGAGCTGTTGAGCCACGCCCAGCCGATGCTGGTCGGGCAGGACGACGTCCATATCGTCAAAGACGGCGCTTCCGGCGTGCTGCCCGCGCCGGTCTCGGCCGTCATCTCAACCCGCGTCAAGCCCGGTTGCGAGGGTCTTTATCGCGCCTGGGAGCAACGGATCGCTGCAGCCCAGGCAAAAGCTCCGGGGTTTCAGGGTTATCGCTTCGAACCGCCGATGCCCGGCGTGCAGACCGACTGGGTGGCAATCCTGCGTTTCGACTGCGAAGCCAATCTTAAAGCATGGCTGAACTCGCCGGCGCGCCGGAAGCTGGTGGACGAATCCGCCCCTTTTACCGAGGAGTACCGTATCCGGACGGTCCGCGGCGGGTTTGACCAGTGGTTCGCGAACAAGCCGGACCAGTCTCGGCCACCGGTCTGGAAGCAGAACATGCTGGTGTTGCTGATGCTGTATCCGGTCGTGTTCCTGTTCGGCGTCCTGGTCCAACAGCCGCTGTTGATGGATCGTGCGGAGCTGCCGTTCTGGCTCGCCTTGTTTATCGGCAATGTCGCAAGCGTTATTCTGCTGAACTGGCTCGTCCCGTTCACCAGCCGGCGCTTCGCGTGGTGGCTCCATCCGGGAGGCCGCAGCCAGGCGCTGACCAATCTCGCCGGCGTTTCGATCGTCATCGGGCTCTATGCCGCCAGCCTGCTGATTTTCGCGCGGTTTCCGCGATAATCGCGAGCCGCGGCCCGGCAGGAGGTCGGGGCGTCCGGCGCGCAGCCGCGGGACGTTGTGCGGGCGGCTTTCCGTTACGGGCTCGACACCTCACACCACGCATGGCGTCGTCTGTCGCGCGGCGACGGTAAAAGGAAACGCGCGTTGTATCGGAAGACGCGCTGGCGGCCCGCCTTCCCGGCGGTCCAAAACCGGCTACCGAGACAGCATGTGCCGGTACGGAGGTGGTGTTCGCTGATCGCCAAAAAAGGCGTAGGCTCGACCCAGCGAGCAGTCAGATGGAGGGAGCGATGCGCGGCGTGGTGTTCACCGGCGAGCGGGAAATCGAACTGATGGAATTCCCGGACCCGACCCCCGGCCCGGGCGAGGTGGTTGTCGAGATGAAGGCGTCGGGCATGTGCGGCAGCGATCTGCACCAGTACCGGCGGCCGCGATCGGGGGGTGTGAGCGGCGGTCTCCCGGTCAACCCCAACCCGGTCATCGGGGGGCACGAGCCGTGCGGCATCGTCGCTGCGGTCGGCCCCGGCGTGTCCGACAAGCAGGCGCGGGTCGGCGAGCGGGTCATGGTACATCACTACAAAGGCTGCACCGTGTGCGCTCACTGCCGTTCGGGCTGGTCGCAGCTGTGCCAGGAAGAACCTGTCCTGGTGTATGGCAACAACGCCCATGGCGGACACGCGCGCTATCTGAAGGTGCCGGCCTTCACCCTGGTGCCGCTGGCCGACGAATTGTCGTTTGCCGCGGGGGCCGCGATCTCGTGTGGCACTGGCACCGCCTATGGTGCGTTGCGCCGGCTCAATCTTTCGGGCAACGACACGATCGCGTTGTTCGGTCAGGGGCCGGTCGGGTTGTCGGCGACCCAGCTCGCCGCCGCAATGGGGGCGCGCGTCATCGCCCTTGATGTCAGCCCCGAGCGGTTGGAGCGCGCCAAGGAGTTCGGCGCCTGGGAGACGGTCAACCCGCGCTCGAACGACCCGGTGGGTGCGATCAAAGACCTGACCCATGGGGGTGCGGATTTCACGCTCGATACGTCGAGCCAGCCCGAGGGCCGCATCGCCGCGGTACGCAGCGCCAAGGTGTGGGGTACCGTCGCTTTTGTCGGCGAGCGCAACAACGTCACGATCGATGTCAGCCCCGACATGCTGCGCAAGCAGTTGACGATTGTCGCGTCGTGGACGTTCTCGTGGCAGGGCCAAGCCGAATGCGCCAAGTTCTGCGTCGAGCGCAAGGTCGACGTCGACCGCCTGTTCACCCACCAGTGGCAGCTCGACCAGGCCGATGAGGCCTACCGCCTGTTCGACACTCAAACCACCGGCAAAGGCGTGTTCCTGATGTGAGGTGATGCATCCGCGAGCCAACGAATACCGGGCTCGTAGCGGCATCGGTGAGTCCCGAACCTAGTGCCGGCGCTTGTCCGGCGGACCGGATCCGACCCTAAGGACGTTCCGGAAAAGAAGCAGAAACTTCGCTAAGGAACAAAACTGCGCGGGCCGGCGGTCGCCGTGCTTTCGAACTCAGAGACATCGCGACCGCCACTTTCCGGGACCGGCTCTGTCGGACGGCGGGGGCGGGTCAATTGCAAACTCGCCGTCCCGGCCGCTAATCAGCCGTAGCCCTGGCAATCTCCCGCAAGCGGATTTCGCGCAGCAATTCCTCGATGCTGCTGCAGGCAAAGCCGAGCGCGGCCTCGTCGACAAGGCGGCCGTCGCGGATCTTGGCGGCAACCGAGGTGATGATGCATTCGCGAGACAGTACGACCCGCGCCAGCATCGAATCGAGGGCTACCTTGATATGCTCAAGGCAGCGTGCGCCGCTCAGCGCGCCGGGCGAGGTCGACATGATCGCCACCGGCTTGTCGGCCATGACCGAGGTGAAGGCCGGGCGCGAAGCCCAATCGAGCGCGTTCTTTAGCACCCCGGGAATGCTGTGATTGAATTCGGGCGCGCACAACACGAGGCCGTCGGCCGCGGCAATCGCGGCGAGCAAAGCCTTGACCGGGGCCGGGCGCTTGTCACCCTCGAAATCCTGGTTGTAGAGCGGGATCGGGGCGAGATCGTAGACTGTCAGATCGGCCTTGCCGGCGAATTTCTCCCGCAGAGTTGCGAGCACCGCATTGGAATAGGAGCCGGTTCGCAAGCTGCCCGACATCCCGATCAGGCGGGGCGGCGTCTGTGGCATGTTATTGTTTCCTCGGGCTGCGGCGAGGCGCTTCTCATAGCCAATCGCGCTCGGCGGTGGCAATCTCCCAGCACCCGATAGCGCCGGGGTTCGTCGCTGTCACCCGCGGCAGGAGGATTTTTCGAGATGACGCTGCATGCCTCCCGCCGCGGCCAGATCCCGCCATTCATCGCAATGGATGTGTTGCGCGCCGCGAGCCTGCGCGAGGCGGCCGGCGCCGATATCGTGCACCTCGAGGTCGGCCAGCCCGGGACCCCGGCACCGCCAGCGGTGCGGGCGGCGGCGCGGCTGGCGCTCGACAATGCCCGCATCGGCTACACCGACGCGCTCGGCATCACCGGGTTGCGGGAGGCGGTAGCTCGGCATTACGACACGCAATACGGGGTCAGAGTCGACCCGGCCGAAATCGTTGTCACGACCGGCTCGTCGGCAGCGTTTCAGTTGGCGTTCCTCGCCGCGTTTGAAGCCGGCGACCGGGTCGCGCTCGCGGTTCCCGGCTATCCCGCTTACCGTAACATCCTGACAGCCCTCGACATCAAACCGGTACTGATCGAGGTCGGTGAGAACGCGCATTACCAGCCGACCCCGGAACTGCTGGCCGCGGCGGGTCCGCTCGACGGCCTGATCATCGCCAGCCCGGCCAATCCGACCGGCACGATGATCGACGGCGCCGATCTGGAGCGCCTTGCCCGGTTCTGCAGCGAGCGTGGGATTCGCCTCGTGTCGGACGAGATCTATCACGGGATAACCTACGGAAATGCAGCGGCGACCGCCCGCGCTTTGGGGCGCGAGGCGATCGTCGTCAATTCGTTTTCGAAATATTACAGCATGACCGGCTGGCGTCTCGGCTGGATGCTGATGCCACCCGATCTTGCGCGTTCGGTCGAATGCCTGGCGCAAAACTTCTACATCTCGCCGCCGGCGCTCTCGCAAGTCGCCGCGATCGCGGCATTCGACTGCCGTGCCGAACTCGACGGCCATGTCGCGCGCTACCGTACCAATCGCGATCTCTTGATCCGGACGCTGCGGGCTGCCGGCTTATCGCGTTTGGCGCCGGCGGACGGCGCGTTCTATCTCTATGTCGACGTCTCTGAATTGACCTGCGACAGCGAGGCATTCTGCCGCCGGCTGCTCGCCGAAGCCGGGGTTGCGATCACCCCCGGCCGCGATTTCGATCCGATCCGCGGCGGCGGCTGGGTTCGCCTGTCGTTTGCCGGTCCGACCGAAGATGTCGTCAAGGCCAGCCGCCGCCTGACGGCCTGGCTGCCGCACCAGAACCGGAACCAGAAAGGCGCTGCCGATATCAATCACGGTATCGGGATCGCTTCGCCGGTGCATTCCTCGCAATGATCGCCGCTTGCCGCGTCATTGCGCGTTGGGAAGCAATCCTGGTGTGCCGACACCCGATGCGAGCGAGGGCGCCCGACGGGCTCTGACCGGGTGTTGCCAGGGGCGTTTTTACCACCACCAGCCGTACCATCCCCAGTAGGGGCCGGCAAAGACGATGACCAGCCAGAAGATCAGGAACAGCACAACCAGAAGGCCAATCCCACCGGTCGGACCCCAAGAGTTGTAATAATAGGATCGCCGATAGCCGTAGTAACCAAAGCTGCTGAGCAGCAGCCAGATCACGATAATCCACAGGACAAACCACCACCACATCAGCATAGCCCCATAAAGCTAACTTTAATGAAGGAACATGAGGCTTCAAAAAAAGGTTCATCTGGCACCATCTAGTGTTATGGCTTGGATGTTCGATCTCTTCCTCGGACTGGCCCTTCTGGCGCAACGCCTGAAACGCGCGGAACTGGTCGAGCGGATGGAGCGACGCGCGGTGGACGTTCTCGGCAAGCGAGTCTTCTTGCGCCGAAATGTCGACGCTCGGGTCGCGCACGACGCAGGGCACCGGCGCGGTCTTGGCGAGGCGCTTCTGTTTGACGAGAAGCTGGAGCGCGCGATAGCGTCGGCCGCCGGCCGGAACCTCGAACATGCCGGTCTCGACGCCTTCGGCGTCGAGGATCGGCCGGACTTGAGGCTTTGCAGGAGCGTGCGCCGCGCGATGTCCTCGGCCAGTTCCTCGATCGAGACGCCGGCCTTCACGCGCCGGATATTCGACTGGGAGAGAACGAGCCGCCGCCTCGGTGGTTTCGGCCCGGTTGACCGCTTTCAGATCGGGCACGATTAGTTTGCGGTCTTGCCAGGAGACAAACGCCGGCAAATTGCCAATAGGTGGGTGATGCAGGTCTGCACCGTGGTCAGCGGGAAGACCGTGGCGATCGCCGCGGGGAAGCCGTGAAGGCCGTCGACAACCGCGGTCAAGACGTCGTTTAGGCCGCGATTCTTCAGTTCGTTCCTGACCTTGAGCCAGAACTTGGCGCCTTCGGTCTGCTCAATCCACAGTCCCAGAACCTCTTTCTCGCCCTCACTGTTGAGGGCGAGCGAGTCAACAAGCATTTTGCCCAGACGATGGAGAGGGTCGCGCCATCGTATCGTTTATTGCCGGTTGTTTTGACGCTTCGACCATCGGCTATCTCCTGACTATTCGATTGCGCGAAACGGTCGCTACTCGACGACGTTCTGGGCCGGGCGTTCGCCGCTGCGGAATCGGGTTTAACCGGGCGCTAATAATAGGAAATCACCTTTGGCGGCTATCTTAGCGGTACATCAAACTAATATTAATTAACAAGTATTATCATTTTGGATCAAATTACGCCGAAAATGTCGGCTGGCTCAAAGAGGTCTGCGAGATCGCCCTCAACGAGCGGTCCGGGTTCAGCAGCGGCATTTTGAAAGTAGGGCGTAGCCTTACATCACGATCCCGCCGCATGACTTACGCCATCACTTCTGGCGATCAAAATGACAACTGAGCGTAGTTAGCCAAGGCTCGCCTCCAATCTCGGCGGGGTTCGCAGCGTCTGCAATATGACGCAATAGCGCTCGGTCAGCTTGAGCAGGCTCTGCCGCCGCTCCTCGGGTTCGTCGGTATCGAGGGTGAACCTGAGCCGGATCTCGCCGAAACCGACTGGCGCATTGCGCTCGATGCCGAGCGTTCCGCGGAAATCGAGATCGCCCTCGGCGCTGACCGAGCCGCCGCGCAGGCGGAAGTCGATCGCTGTGGCCACCGCCTTCAGGGTCACCCCGGCGCAGGCGACAAGTGCTTCGAGCAGCATGTCGCCCGAGCAGGCTTCGAGGCCGGTGCCACCGGTTGCCGGATGCAAGCCGGCCTCGATCAGCGCCCGGCCGGTCTCGATCTTGCACACAATGGCGTCGTCGGCGAGATCGCCCCGCGCCCGCAGCGTGACAATCGCTGAGCCCGGATCATCGCGGTATTTCGCTTTGAGCGGGGCCTGGAGTTCGCGCAATCCCGTACTGTCCATCGCTACCTCGCTTCGCCTCTTGCCCGTGCCATGAAGGTCGGGCGGAAGGATAGCACAGGCGGCGGCCTCCCGCGAATTTTGGCTGAGCGGGAAGCGGCGGACCTCGTTCAGTCCGCGATCGCGCGAAGCGAACGTCCTCGCCCGACTGGCAGCGAGTGGCAAGCGCTAATAGCATATAGATAGAGGAAGGAGAGCCGACACTGCCGGCTCTCCGCGTGATCCTTCCTAAGGCCCAATAGTCTTTGTACGGATTGGGGACAGGCTAGTCCGCTCTCAGCGCCTATTCGATTCCGAAGAGACGCCGTACGGGTCGGGGACGATGTTGTTGTGCGTCGCATTAAGCGCATCATTGTCCTGCTCGTTGACACAGACGAAGCTGCTCGCGTCGTTCGTGCTGCCAGTTCGGGTGTAACGCGCCACCTGCGGGTAGGGGCACAACGGTCGGGTTTCGACGACCTGGCCACTCGAATTTTCGAGCGATGCGGTAATTTGCCTGGGCGCCACCCCGGTCTCGCGCCAGTTGACCACCGCATTGAATGCGTCGAACAAATTCGGGCCGCCGGCTCCAGTGCCGCCGCAGTGGCCCATTCCCGGCACCAAATACAGGCGGGCGAAGTCTTCCACCGCCTTCGGGCTCCCGCCGTTGCGCGGGTCTTGGAGCACATTGTTGTAGTAATTGACCGTGTCCTGCGTGGGAATTTCCTGATCGGCCCAGCCATGCGTGATAATGACCTTGCCGCCGTGGAGCCGGAATGCCGAGAGGTCAGGGTTGTCCGAAGCGCCAGTGCTGGTCCAGCGCTCTTCGGAGAAACGGAAGAGTTGCTGGTAGGTAGGATAGTCAATGCTCAGCACGTTGAAACTCGGATCCTGCTCCAGCCAATCCTGGATCCAAGGTCCTCCAACATTGTGCGGAATGATCGCTGTCGAGCTGGTATCGGCAACGCCTGAGAAAGAGGCGCCAGGCTCGATTCCGAACCACAACCGTGGCCCGGTTGGCTGGCCTTGGTAGTTGACCTCGCGCGGGCCGTACCAGATCATCTTGATGACTTTGGCCTGCGCAGGCGTGAGGCAGGTCCCGTCAGTCGGCGCGCCTGGGCGACCGCATTCCAGGACCGCGGGGTCGAAATGGCATTCGCGCGGGTCGTCGATGATGGGATTGCCGAGCGCCGTGACGTCGGTGAAGCCCCCCACCTTATTGCAGGCTGCGTTTGCTGCAGCGGTGACTGCGGCGAACGTCGCCTGCGGAATGCCGGCACCCCCGATCTCCTGCTCCATCACGATCGCCGGCCAGACCTGGGCGTCTGACAGACGGTCAAAATCGACCGCGGGCGACCCTGCCCAGATGCCGTCATAGTCGTCCGGGTTGTCCATCGCCTCGATGAGTCCCTGGCGGCCACCGGTTGAGCAGCCGTTCCAATATGAGTAGAGCGGCTTTGCGCCATAGAACTGCTGAATGATGTATTTCGATTGTAGCGCCAACTCGTGCAGCGAGCGGGTGAAGTAGTCGATTGCGAGACCGTAATTTATCGAGTCATTAGCATTGAGGACGAAGCCGCCGCCGGCGCTGCTAGGGTGCCCCGTGTCAGTCGAGGCCGCAGCGTAGCCGGCGTTGAGGGCGTTCACGAGCCCCGATGGCGTTGATTCAACTGACGCTTTTGCCGAGATCGTTCCCGCAAACCCGCCACCGCCAACGCCTTCGTAGCGCTTGTTCCAGTTGGTTTCCGGCAGCCAGATCTCGATGTTGATGGCCGAAGGCGTGAACGTGCCGTTGTCGTTCGGTACGACGATCGTAACACGGCAGAAAGTCTGATTGACGGCATTGCTGCCGGTCAGTGTCAGCGTTCCCGCATTATCGAGTAAGATGATGGTCGCTCCCGGCGCCACATCCGAGGCTCCGGCACCATTGGCTCCCGAAATGTTAAATACCGCCCCATCCGGCAGTCTCGCACTTGTCAATTGCTGACAGGGGCTTGGGCTTACCTGTGCATTTGCTTGCGTCGTAGCATAAAGCGATATCAGCAACGCCGCCGCAGTTAGTCCAAAGATTTTGGGTCGTCTACGCATGCCGGTGCTCCCTCCCATATGCCTGTTCCGGTATAACCAGGAACATACGTGCTGCCGGATCACGCGGGATGGCTCGACCGTTTGTCAACCGGTAATTGGCCTCCAGGGAGGTGTGCAGAAGTCACGCCATCAAATCGGTTGGGGACCGGGGGATGATGGGACGACAGACCGGGTTGCAGGAGCAGTTGTCCTACGATTTCCGACTGGATAACTAGTTCCAGTCGATCGATATCGAGGCAACCCCGGCGCACGAAGGTTGCGGCGACGCAGACGGTGCTGGAGCGCACCCAGCACCCTTTGGTCGCAACCGCAGCGGCTGGCTGCCGATGCTGTCTACAGATCGGGGTTGATGGTGGCTGGCTGATGCGGCGCGGGATCGAGCCGCACACTCCGCGGCTCGACCGCGAACACCAGACCAATGGGTTCTTCAGCCGCGCAACCGCGGGCACAGCCGCATCGCGTTTTCGCCGAGAATTTTGCGGCGCGCGCTGTCGCTGAGGCGCGGCCGATCGGCTGTCTGCTGCACGCCTTCGGGCCAGCCGGTATCGCCGTGCGGCCAGTCGCTGGCAAACAGCCACATATCCTCGCCCAACTCCTCGACGCAGAATTCGATCGAGCGCTCCCAGGTGTCGAAGCCATGGAAATAGCGGCCCTCGGCGATGACGTCGCGCGGCATGCGCTTCAAATTCGGCACGTGGCCCGGCGACATCAGGTAGTGCGTGTCCATGCGGTCCAAGGCCATCGGGACCCAGCCGCCGGCGGTCTCGACGATCGCCGCGCGAAGCTTCGGAAAGAGGTCAAAGACGCCGCCGCCGATCAAGGCTCCCATCGCCGCCATTCCGGCCCACGGGTTGCCGAAGCCATGCATCAGGAACCACGCGCCGTCGAGATCGTAGGTGCCCGGTCCGTACGGCGGACGCGCCGTGCCACCGTGCGCCAGCAGCGGCAGGTCGAGCGATTGCGCCGCGTCGTAGAGCGGGTAGAGGTCGGGGTGGTCGAGCAGCTTGCCGGCTGGCGCCTGCGGCGAGATGTAGACACCCACCAAGTTGGGGTCACGCTCGGCCCAGTATTTCAGCTCGGCGATGCCGGATGGCACGTCACGCATGTTGGCGACGAGCGTCCATTTGAGGCGCGTCGGCGCCTGCGCGCAGAAATCGACGACCCAGCGATGATAGGCACGGTAGAGCGCGTTCTCGAACCCCACGTCGCGCAGCGCGCAATAGCTCGACACATGCGTCGGGAACAGCACGTTGATATCGACATGCGCCTTGTCCATGTCTTCGAGCCGTGCCTTGACATCCCAGTTGACCTCCTGGCGGATTGGCGGCAGCGGCTCGTTGCGTCCGGGCGGGAAGGCGATGCGGCCACCGTGCTCCATCTCGGAGCGCCGGGTAACGCCGAACGTGTCGCGCACGCCGAGCGCACGCCCCGCCTCGATCTGCTCGACAACAGCCGTCGTGCTGCCAAACAGCGCATAGCGGTCGCCCTTTTTCTCCTGCCGGGCGATCGCCTCGCACATCAGGTTGAACGGCTCGCGGTACTCGGGGTCGATGTAATCCTTGAAGAACTTGTCCGCACGCTCACGGATATGGGCGTCCATGTCGACGACGGTGTAGCCGTTCCACGCCATTGAAATGTCTCCCTTCGGGGCTCGTCGTTGAGAGCGAGGCGGAGCAATCTCAGCGAGATTGCTGCGTCGCTACGCTCCTCGCGATGACAGCGCTCGCGGTCAATCATGCCCGGCGATGTTGTCGTGGCGCTTGGCGGCGGCTTCGGCCTTGGCGAAATCCTCCGTGCCGAAGCCGTAAAGCCGCGCCCCGCCCGAAAGGATCTTGCCGGCTACGTCTTTCGAGATGCTCGGATTGTTCAGCACCCGGTTCGACACCTCGGGGAAGCTTGAATCGAAATGCGGAAAATCGCTGGAGACGCAGATGTTCTCGGCGCCGCCCAACAATTCGACGACCGAACCGACCTCGCTCTCGCCGCTCTCGATCGCCGAGAAGCAGTTGCGCTTCCAATACTCGAGCGGCGACAGCTTGAGGTAAGGCGCATCACTGTCGTGGTGCTGCCGCAGATCCCACTCGATGCGGCCCAAAAGGCCCGGCACCCACCAGCTCTGCGCCTCCAGGAAGGCGACCTTGAGCTTTGGATAGAACTCGAAGATGCCGCCGAGCATCAGCGCGATCAACGCCAGCTGCATCTCGGTCGAGTGGCTCGCGACATGCCGCATGAAGCGGTTTTCGCCGAAACGCGGCTCGATCGTCGAATAATAGGAGCCGGTGCCCTCGTGGAAGCACATTGGAACGCCCGTTTCCTGCAGCAACGCGTAAAGCGGGTCCCAGTAATTCGAGTGCCAGTAGCGGCCATTCAGGTAGTTGGGCCGCACAAACGCGCCGACGGCGCCGTATTTGTCGACGCAGCGCAACAGCTCGGCGCAGGCGAGGTTGACGTCGTGCATCGGCAGCATCGCAGCCATCTTGAGCTGGTCGGGGCTATGCTGACAGAATTGGTAAAGCCAGTCGTTGTAAGCGCGGCAGATGGCGTTGGAAAACTGCGGGTCCATGTTGTCGCGGGCGAGGAACGACAGGCCCGAGGTCGGGAACAAGACGGCGATGTCGATCCCCTCCAGCGCCATGCCCATGACCTGCGCCTCGGCGTCGTAGCCGCGCTCAACGGCGAACATGACATTGGTGTTGGCACGCTTGGAGACGAGCGGACCCCGGATGCGGTTGTATTGCGAAGTATTGCCGTCGTTGCTGGTCGGCGTGCCGTCGAAGAACCACAGCGGGCGCCCGCGCATGCCGGTCGAGCCACCGTCCTGCCGCCGCACCGATGAGGTCACACGGTCCTTGAACTTGGGGTCGAGATATTTGTCGAACAGGTCCATCGGCTCCATAATGTGCATGTCGCAATCGACAAACTGGTAGCCCTCTTTCATCTCTGCGTTCCTTATGCCGCCCACGCTGGGGATTTGATGAAATCTGGGGGACCTCGCTTGGTGGGCGCTGAGCTTTCCCGACCGCTGCGAAATGCCCCTGCTTGGCGTTTGCGGGCGTGTCACTGCCGCCATTGGCGGAACCTAAAGAGCCAAAGTGGCGGTTGTCAACGTGATACGCGCCCGCTATGTTCGTAAGATTGGCGCCAATCTGGATCTGAAAGTGTCTGCGGAAATCTCGGCACCAACATCGGATGCGCCGGAGCGTATTGGCGCCTCCGATGTGGCGCAATTGCTACGCCGCCGTATTGCGACTCAGGACGTACCTCCCGGTTCGCGTTTGCGCGAATGGGAGGTGGCAAGCGCGTTTGGGGTTTCCCGTTTGACGGCCCGTGAGGCGCTCGACATCCTCGTCCACTTCGACTTCGTCGATCGCCAGCCCAATCGCGGCATCATCGTGAAGCGGCGTGAGCTTCCGGAAATCCTGCGGCTCTTTGAAATCCGCGAGGTCAATGAAGGGCTGTGTGCTCGCCTCGCCGCGAGCGGCGTACCCTCGGCATCCTGGCAGGACCTGGTCGAGCTCTTTGAGAAACCGATGGCGGCGATCGTCGAGCGCAAGGATCTGCTGGCTTATGTGGCGAATTACGAGGTGCTTCGCACCCGGCTGATCGAGGCCGCGGCGTCACCGGCGCTCGCCAATCTGCTGCGCTGGCTCTACGACCTGACAGACATCTTTGTTCGGCGCATTCTGCTTGCCTCCGACCGCACGCATTCCGGGTTACGCGATCACCGCGCGGTGTTAGCCGCCTTGCGGACCGGTAATGCCATGGAAGCCGAACGCCTGCGCCGGATGACGATCGCCAACATTCGCGCGGCGGTAGAGCGGTACAGCGCATTCGTTTTGTAACCGCGACAGGCGGCTAGGCACGCCCACCCGACGCCCAAGAGAACGCGGCGGAGATGCGTCGCTAGGCCACCACCAGAATGGGGGGCGCGACAAGAGCTGTGCGTAGCTGTACGACACAGAGGTACGGATAGGAAACTTTACCTGGGATTCGCTCGCAGCCGCCAGCAATAAAGTCCGCGACGAGCGGCGGCAACGGATCGCCGAGGCGCGCGAAGTGCTGGCGACGGTGCCCGATATGACCCCCGAGCGCGCCACCCGGCTCGACGCGCATTTCGGCGACATTGTCGCCGGCGACCTCAAAGACGAGCCGATAACGGCGATGCAGGACAGCAGCGCGGAGCCACGCGCGGCCGCGCAGCGCCGAGCATGGCGAGCGGGTTACCGGCGGCGACTGTCTGTTATCCGGTCGTCCGATGAACGCCTATATGCCCGGATGCACGGGCTTGGCTCGTCCTGGAGGAAGGTGACAGAGGCGCGGCGCAATCGGGCCGCGTCGACTGGAAGAAGCCGACGCTGCCGGTAGCATGGCGGGCTCATCCGGCGGGTTCAGTCCGCCGCCGGATCGGCGCCCTCACTTTGGCTGTCGCACTGCGGCTGTCGCACTGCGGCTGTCTCACTTTGGCTGTCGCACTGCGGCTGTCGCATTGCGGCTGTCGCATTGCGGCTGTCGCACTTCGGCTATTGACAACCGGAACCCGCTTCAGCAAGTTCGGCGCCGATCTCGGCGATGGGGTTCGCCGTTAACCGCCCTCAGGGCTGATGACTCCTCCCAAAACGTCCGCAGGCGGGCGAGGGAAGGAGAATTATGCGATGGCGCAGGCGACACATGGCGGCAGGGGACGTCTTCCCGGCGGCTGATCCGCTGGGCAAAACCTTCCCATGAGCGCGCGGGATATCCTGCTTCAAATCG